>JBIOUO010000489.1:0-17216 GCA_044867195.1 Ilumatobacteraceae bacterium | reverse complement strand
CCCCGGTGGGCGGTTCGCTGACGGGGCCAGCGTTCCGGCGTTCGGTGCCATCATGCGGGACACCGGACGCCGGGCCTGGACCGGATGCCGACCGCACCACGTCGCATCGGCACGTGAATCGGCACTGCTCACCACCCGGCCATCGACATTCGGCGTCGCCAGGTCGCCATGCACGAAGACCGCGACGCCACGCGCCCGACCCGTCGATCAGTGTGCCCGGCGGTTGGGGCACAGGATCGCACTGTCGCTCCGATCCCGTCGAGTCGGGGCGGCTCCGATGCCGCATCCGAACCATCAGGCATCTTTGCCCAACATGCGCCGATCCGGCAGTCGCACGTGGCGTTGGGTCCGCCGGAGGGGTACTGCGCGCAACGGTCCACCCGGCGTGCGGCGCTCACCATATGCTCACCATCGTGGATCGGATCACGGTGAACCCGAAGCAGATGTGGGGCGTGCCGTGCATTCGTCGACTTCGAATACCAGTGGCGACCGTCGTCGGGATGGTCGCCGACGGGTTGACCGTTGAGCAGATCGTCGCCGAGCTCCCACCGCTCGAACCTGAAGATGTTCGAGCCGCGTTGCGCTATGCCGCCGAGACCGTCGCCGATCGAGAGCTGCCGTTGCGCACGACGGCGTGAGGTTCCTCATCGATCAGAACCGTTCGCCGCGACTCGCCGAGCTGCTGCGTGAAGCCGGGCATGACGCGGTACACACCCTCGACATCGGGCTCGAGCGCGCCGAGGACGACGAGGTGCTCGCACGCGCCCGGGCCGAGGATCGTGTGCTGGTGTCCGGCGACACCGACTTTGGTGCGCTGCTGGCGTTGGCCCACCACACCTCGCCGTCAGTTGATCCTGTTCCGCCAACGTGTGCGACGCCGCGCCGAGTCTCAGGCCGAGGTGCTGGTGCGCAACTTCGACGAGCTCGCCCCGGCCCTTGAGGCTGGCGCCGTCGTGATCATCGAGGACGAGCCTCTCCGGATACGACGACTGCCGCTCATCCCACCAGACGAGTAGCCGCAACATCGCCCAGAACGTCTCGCCACAACGACTCCGACCGTATCGCTGGGACCGCGACAGAACGGCATGAGTGGCACGTTGAGCCGGTGATGCGGCGCGCCCAGGCAGCTGACCGGGATGGACGCCCGGCGTGGCGGGCTAGGCGCTGAAGGCGCTGTGCAGGGGGTAGTAGGTGCGAGTCGGCACGATGTCGGGCGGCAGGTTCGGCTTGACGTTGTCGTCGAACCATGCCTGGCCGTCCGCCTCGGATTCCCACATCTCGACGACTCGCCACCCTCCGTCCGGATGGGGCCCGCCGGAGTGGGCGATGAACCCCTTCGCCGTCATCAGTCGCGGCTTCATCTGTTCGATCAGCCCGCCGTAGATCTCTTCGGTCAGGTTCGGCACGTCGCCGATCATCAGAACCGCCATCATCACCCCCGCTCAGGTCGTCCCGCAATGCTACACCCTGCCCTCGTGCAGATCGTTCCGACGCCTCGTCGTTGCGTCGAGGGGCCGGCCGCGCCGTGGGCCTCGATCTCCTCAGCGCGCTCGAGCTGGCGAACCGAGGCAGACGTCGTCCGGGCCGGCCCGCGCGCCACGGGGACGCCCGAGTCAAGCTCGGCGCACGAGCCAGGCCGGCGCCTCGGACGTGACGCCCCGCGATCGTCGTCCTGACCACCGCCGTCAATGACCGTCGCGGCACGCCGCCGGGCGCTGTTGGCCGGCATCTCCAAGCGCGCCGAACGCCGCGGCCGAACGACAGTCCGGGGCGTCCAGTCCCGTGGGGCCCAGTGGGAGCAAGCATGTCAGCGGTCGCGCGTACATCTTGAGGTGCCGAGACTGTACGCTCCCGGCGTGGACGTTGCGGTCACCGAGCTTCGAGCACATCTCAGTGACTGGCTCGCCCGTGCTGAGGCCGGCGAGGAGATCGTCGTGACTGAGCGGGGGATACCGGTCGCCAGGCTCACGGGGGTGAGCACACGCGCGGTGCTCGAGCGTCTCACCGCCGAGGGCGTGATCGCCCGGCCGCAACAGTCGCATCGGCCGAACCTGGTGGGGCGACCAGGCCCTCGCCCACGTCGGCCCGTCGCGGAACTGGTCAGCGAGCAGCGACGCTGACGGTGGCGCTGGTCTACTTCGATTCCAGCGCACTCGTGAAGCTGGTCGTCGATGAGCTCGGCAGCCACGTTGCCGCCGAGCTGTGGGACCACTGCGACGCCGCGCTGTCGAGCCGCCTGGCGTATCCCGAGGTATGCGCCGCGCTGGCCGCAGCCGGCCGCAGCCACGACCTCGACCGCCGCGGGCTCGTCGCCGCGCTCGACAGGTGGGAGCATCTCTGGGCGGCGGCCCGCCCCGTCGAGTTGACTACCGACGTCGAACGCCATGCCGGCGAGCTGGCATCACGGCACGGGCTTCGCGGAGCCGATGCCGTCCACCTGGCGAGCGCGTTGGTCGTTGGCTCCGCTGACCTCGTGGTCGCCGTGTGGGATCGTCGCCTTCACGCCGGCGTCGTCGCCGAGAACCTTGCCGTCGCGCCGGCCAATCCCTGAGACTTCCAGAACGTAATCGGGGACACGACACCGAACGCGCGCCGAGCAGGGCTTCGGCCGCCTACTCCGCCACCCACAGCCCGCGGCCAGCATCTCGCCGGGCACCGCCGGGCCGCCGTCGACCTCCCCGGCCTGGTGGCGCAGGCGGATGGTGGGCGATCCAACAGCTTCGGATGATCGGGCCGACTACGGCGACGTGATCACGGCGTCTGCCTGCAGGCGGGTGTCGCGTGACGATGCGCCGACGTAGATCGTGCGGGTCCCGGTACCGACTACCCAATCGTGCTCGGCCACCGACCAGTACGACAGCTGGCGCGGCGCGATGTGCACCGTGACGTCCTGTTTGGCTCCGTTCTTCAACGACACTCGGGCGAAGCCCACCAAGGCGCGGGATGCGAAGTCGACCCCTGCCGGCTGGTCGCCTGGTGGCCCGATGTAGATCTGTGCGACCTCGTCGCCGCCGGTCTCCCCGACGTTGTGCACTCGGAAGCTGACATCGAGTCCGCTGTCGGCGCTGGGTGTCACGCGCAGCCGGGAGTAGTTGAACTTCGTGTACGACAGGCCGTGTCCGAACGGGAAGAGCGGGGTGACGGCGTGGTGGTCGTACCAGCGGTAGCCGACGAGGATGCCGTTCTGCGTGTAGTCGATCGTCCGGTAGCTGTGGTTTCCGCTGACGAAGCCGGGCTGGGCTTTGCCGGGATAGAGCGGGCAGTTGCCGTTGATCGACGGGTCCGTGCACCCGGGGTCGTCCTGCGGCCAGCGGGGTTGCGTGCCCGACCCGTCGGGGAAGGTCACTGGTAGCTTGCCGCCGGGGTTGACGCTGCCGAGCAGGACGTTGGCGGTCGCCGGCCCGCCCCGCTGCCCCGGATACCACATCTCGAGCACACCCTTGACGTCGTCGACCCACGGCATGAACACCGGGTCGCCGGTGTTGAGCACGACGATCGTGTTGGGGTTCGCGGCGGCCACGGCCGTGATCAGGGCGTCCTGGTAACCGGGCAGCTGGAGACCGAGCTGCTGGTTGTTCTGGTCCGCCGCGTTCGGCCGGTCGTTGCCCTCGGTTCCGTCGTCGTAGGCGAAGATCACCACCTTCTGGGCGGAGGCGGCGGCATGCTCGGCCTCGTCGATCTTCTGGGTCTGCCAGTCGGGCGGTATCCAGGCGAAGCGCACGCTCAGGGGATCGGTGTCGTTGGCGTAGGCGCGCAGGTCGAGGGAATGGCTCTCGCCGGCGGCATAGGTCACCGAGAAGGTTCCCTGCTGGAGCTGCAGCCCGGTGGTCTCGTGCGACTTGTTGGCCTGAGCCAGTCCGTCCCAGGTCGGCACGGTGCTCGCACCGAAGCCGCCCACGATGCCGTAACGGCCGATGTTGATCGCGCGCTGGGGGGTGGCCAGTCCGTCCACGAAGAGCTGGGCTCCGGTCTGGCTCTTGACGAAGATCTTGAGCTGCCAACTCCCCGCGGATGGTGCGGTGAACGTGCCCTGCCACCGCCACGCCGTGGCCGCGGGCAACGTGCTCGCGCCGACGTAGTCGATGGTTGGGTCGAGCTGGTCGGGGGCGCACGTCCCGCTGCAGGCCGCCGGTGCGCTGCCGCTGGGCGGCACGGTGCGCGAGACCTGGCTGCGGAGCCAGCCGTTCTGCCCGGCGAACGGACTGCTCACCGGCTGGGTGATCGCCGACGTCGGCATCACCTGCCCGTCGAGGTCGTATCCGGGCACCCAGCTGATCCTGGCGCCATCGCCGGCCGACGCGCGGAGTGCGTCGTAGGGGCTCGGCACGCCCGGGGCCGGCGTCACGTGGGCGCTGCCCCCGCCGCCCACGTACGTCGCGACCGCCGTGGGGCCCATGAAGACGACGCCCTGCGCGTTGCCGTTGCTGAACACGTCCGTGTGCTTCAGCGGCAGGACGTTCCCGTCGTTCTTCAACAGGGTGGCGCTCTGCTCGGCGATGAGCTGGGCGGCGGCGAACGAGGACGGCTGAACGGCGGCGAGATCCGGACGCGGCGGGTCGTATGGCGTGCACGGCGGCACCGGGCCGGCAGCGCACGCCGTCGCGCTCTGGGACCCGTACTGCGTGCCCTCGAGCAGGCCGACCGAGTTCTCGGCCTTGAGGATCCGGAACACCGCTTGGTCCAGCGCGGCCTGCCATTGGGCTGCCGTGAACGCCGGCACCGCCGGGAAGTCGTTCGTCAGTGGGACCGCAGGGGTGCCATTCGTGACAGCGTTCGTCAAGTTGGTGAGAGAGAAGCGGCCAGTGTTGACGTTTCCGGGCTGATCCATGTCGAGACCGTGGATCAGGTCAGTTGTGGCGTGTGACGCCCCGAAGTCGGTCATCACGAAGCCCGGGAAGCCGAACTCCCCACGGAGGAGCTGGTTCAGCAGCAGGTCGTTCGAGCAGCCGAACACATCGTTGATCCGGTTGAATGAGCACATCACCGCCCCCGCACCGGCGTCGGCACCGGCTTGGAAGGCCTGCAGCTCGCCCTCCATGAGCGTGCGCTCGTCGACCTGGACGCTGGTCGAGTTCCGCCCGTTCTCGAAGTCGTTCTCGGCGTAGTGCTTGAGCGTCGTGATCAGGCCCTCGTTCTGGACGGCCTCCGTCATCGCTGCAGTGAGCTGGGCCATCAGGAACGGATCCTCGCCGAGTGTCTCGAAGTTGCGCCCACCGGTCGGGATCACGACCTGGTTGATCATCGGAGCGAGCCAGACGTCCTGGTTGGAGGCCCGGCCATCCTTGCCGACCGTCGAGCCGAACAACGTCGCGGCGTCGCGATCGAAGGTCGCGGCGAGGCCAACGGGCGCGGGCATCGCCGTCTCGAAGAAGCTCAGCCGGATGCCCGCCGGGCCGTCGGTGATGCGGAGCCTCGGGATCCCGAGCCGGCGCACACCTGGTGAGTTCCACACCTGGCCGTAACACGTAGCCGAGGTCGGGCGATCGAGAGTGGCGCCCGGACCGCAGGTGACACCAGCCGGGTCGTTGGTGCCGTTGACCATCCCGACCTTCTCAGCCAGCGTCATCTGGTTCACGAGATCATGGAGCTCGTTATCGGCCAAGGTGCCCGTGGGCGTGGCGGCGGCCGGCGCCGGAACAGACCGTACCGGCGCCGCGAGCACGCCGGTGGCCGGCACGGACACCGCGAGGAGCAGCACCAGAGCGTGACGACGACCCGGTCGGCCATGAGTGAGGCGCATCAGAATCCCCTCCTTGCAGGGCCTGGTGGACCAGACTGACCCAACCCCCCGATGCATTCTGACGCGACTCGCCTCGCAAGTCGAGGGTCGCCCAACGACGGCCAGGAGCCCCCACGACTGGTCGTCCTGCTGCTCCTGGTGACCTACCGTCCATGATCGCAAACGCCAATCTCGGCTCGCCCGGGCGTGAGTGCGAGGACTTGCGTTGCCTCTCCGGCATCGGCAGGTCCCGGCAAGAACGTCCCAGACGCGCTACGGCTGGTTCGGCTCACTACCCGCTCCGCCAAGGCCTCGATCGCGTCAACGGCCGCGCGGTCACCAAGCGCGCCTGGCAGCACGAGCACTCGATCAACGCCGAGTGCGGCGAGCTCATCGACCACTGCGGCAGGGTCGTTCTCCAGGTGCGGCGGCGCCAACGTGGTGATCTCAACGTCCGAAGGGTCGCGGTCATGCTGAATGGCGGTGTCACGCAGGCGACGGCGGCGTCGAGATCGTCGACGCGGAACCCGACGGTGCGCTCGCCACGCGTGCTATCAGCTGTCCCGACCGCGAAGGACGAGCCGTCCGCCAGCACGAAGAAGTCGGCTTCTGCGCTTGAAATCTCCGCAGGCGCGA
Organism: Ilumatobacteraceae bacterium; assembly: GCA_044867195.1. Lineage (GTDB taxonomy): Bacteria > Actinomycetota > Acidimicrobiia > Acidimicrobiales > Ilumatobacteraceae > JALZMG01. Next base: position 10,861 of record JBIOUO010000489.1, on the reverse strand, counting down.
GACCAAGAACGTTCCGCACGAAATCGACCATCTCCGCGCGAGCGCCCGCGGCGGTGCGCGTCCCGACGAACGCCAAACCGGTGATTCGATTCTCACATCGACCCTCCCTCCCAAGACCCAACGTCACGGCACAGATGTTGACACCGCACCGAACCACCGTGCCGAGTGTCGACCGACAGCGTCCCCAGAGCTGCTGCACAGATCGGCATGTCGTCGTGCACGCGTGACGGAGGCCATCGACTTGCCGAGTGCCGACGGTAGGTGATCCCCAGGCATGCGTCTTGATCCCACGGACGCCTCGCGCGGTGAATATCAGCTGCACCGGGCCTCGAGGGCGATTCGGCCAGGCGTCGTGCGGAGCAGCGCGACCGTGATCTCGCGAATCGCGCCCGTCACCGCCGGGGCAAACGAGAGACGCTGTGCCGGCACCCCTGCGCCCGGAGCTGCGACCACGACGAGCGGCCGGCGTGCCGGCTGGGGGTCAGCGCGTCTGGGGCGCCGGTCAGCAATCGAGGTGGTCGTTGCCGAGGTGATGATGGTGGCAGCCCCTGGGTTGGATGTCGGCGAAGAAGATGTCCGTCGGGCCGTGTTTCGCGTGTGGAGCGGCGAGACCGAAGACCGCGGCGAACCCGCGGCGTAGACCGGCCAGTCCCTGATACTCGCCGAACCTGTTCTGCTCGGCTGGAGCGCCGGTGCGGATGTTAGTCGGCCCGGCGACGTGGATTTGTTGCCAGGAGGCGCCGTGGTCGTCGGACCCGGCGAACCACACGTCGGCGGTGGTTTCGCCATCGCCGGGGCGATTGTTGCGCAGGTCGTACCAGATCAGGCCGACGGTGCCGTGTTCGTCGACGGCGATCGCTGGTTCCCAAGCGAAGCTGGTCACGCCGGGGAGCTGGCCGGCCTCCCATGTCCTGCCGCCGTCGGACGACTTGAGCAGGCCGATCGCCCGGTTGTCGCCGAAATGCCGTTCTCGTAGGCCACGTAGACGGTTCCGTCGGGAGCGACCGCTGAGGTGGGATAGCCGGGTTGCGGGAGCTGCTCACCGGTCTCCGGATCGATCACCTCGCCGGGGAGCGGGATCGTGCCAGCCACGGTCGGAGGCGCCCACGACCGACCCTCGTCGAGCGAGCGGGCGACGCGCAGCTCGGCGACGCCGGCCGCGAAGTCGGCGCGGGCGAAGATCGCGAGCAACGTGCCGTTCGGCAGGACGCGCAGCCGGGGCGCCTGGTCGATGCCGAACGGGCCGGGTTCGCTCACCACCACCGGCGGCGACCAGGTGACGCCGCCGTCGATGGTGCGCGAGAACTGCACTGAGTAGGGCGCCGGCGCGGGGATCACCTTGAGGAAGTTCGACCACACCATGTAGGCATGCCCCGGGAGGGTCGGGCTGCCCGTAACCGCTGGTTGTTCATTGCCGCCGGCCGCCGAGGCGACCGTCGCCGGTGGCGCCCAGTGGCGGCCTCCGTCATTGGAGTGGCTGGCGGTGATCGCGATCTGCGGCGGGTCCGACGACATCGAACCTGCCTGCCCACCGAAGTAGGCGGTGCCGTCGCGGCCGAACGATACCCACGGATCACTCGCCGTGTCGGCGGTGCCTCCGGAGCAGCGAGTGAGACCGGGGATCGTGGTCCGCTTCCAGGTTCGGCCGCCGTCGAGCGACGAGGCGACAAGGTCATCCCGGGCGTTGAACGGCCCGGAGAGGTCCTGCTTCCAGGTGGCGATGATGTGACGCGGGTTCGCCCGATCGACGGCGATCGCTGGCTCGATCTCCAGATCGTTGACCTTGTCGGCGTCGTGGAAGGCCCCGGGACAACCAGCGGCGAACGGCGTTGGTCCCGACACGGCCTGCAGCCGCTTCACCGTGAACCCCTTGGACCCGCCAGCGTCGGCGGCCACGCCCAACGGGGTTGCCACCAGGGCCACGAAGCACAACACCACGCCCACCGCGCGCGCACGCCGACGAGCGATCACCCCAACCTGTGCCAACACCACGAACCCCCCAACGATGTCACCCGTCCCCAACAGCCGAACCGGGCACCAGCGTCGCGCGACTCGGATAGTTCCAGGCGGAGGGGGAGCGACTCGAGTGGCACGCCTGAACGGCACTGGCGTATCCCGATCGGTCGCCCGCCGGGGGATGCCGTGGATCACTACGGCCGCACTTCGGTACGGACGGCCCGGGCCCGACGATGCGCTCGGCCCGAGGTCACCATCCGCGATGACTGACAGCGTGCGGTCGTGGGAACAGTCGTGCTGTGCCGGATCTGGAGCTGAACGAGCCGACCGTGCCGAACGGTGTCGAACCGAGTTGGCGGGAGCGCGTCGAGCCGGTCGGACGGGCGTGGAAGCCGCTCGTGTGCGGATGGGTCTTCATGTTCGCCGTCGTCACCGCCGCGGGGCTGCTGTTGGTGGGACCGCTCGAGGACGGCTGGATCGTCCGGTGGGATCTCGAGGTGGCGCAGTGGTTCGTCGATCATCGCACCGCCACGTTGAACGCGGTCGCCGAAGCAGGCACGTGGCTCGCCGAGACGATCCCCGTGATCGTGGTGCTGGCGGTCGCGATGGTGGTGGCGTGGCGCGTGAGCACGAACGTCGCCGCTCCCGTGTTCCTCGCCGTCGCGGTCGGTGGGGAGAAGCTCATGTATCTCGTCTCGTCTGTCATCGTCGGTCGGGATCGCCCGCCCGTGCCGACGATCGGCACGACGTACGCGACGGCGAGCTTTCCGTCCGGACACGTCGCTTCGGCCGTCACCTTGTACGGGAGCATCGCCCTGCTCATCGCTCTCCATCGCCGCAAGGCCGTCCGCCACGCCTTGCTGGCCGCGGTCGGGCTGGTGGTCGTGGTCGTCGCGGTGTGCCGGATGTACTGCGGGTTCCACTTCCTCACAGACTCGATAGCCGGCGCGCTCGCCGGCGCGTTCTGGCTCAACGTCGTGTACCACGCCATCCTGCTGCCCGGAGGGCGTCGGCCGTCGGGCCTCGACACGGCATCGGGCGTGGACGGCAATGAACTGCGCGGGGCGCCGGCTCGTGCATCCGGCAACTCGCTGCTACGGACAACCCTGCTGAGCTGAATCCCTCGCTGAGTGCCGACGGCGTCGCGCTTGGTGGGTTCAGAACTCGCCGGCGCGACGCAGCTGGCGGGGCCGTCCGTCGGGATCGACCAGCAGGCGGTAGACGGGTTGCGCCCACCACGCTGCCCACCAGCTCACCCGGCGGGGTTGGTGATGGCGCAGGCGTCCCGGCGGGCGCGGATCCGCCCGAGCGTCGTGCCAGTTGTCGAGCGCGGACGCTGCTTGTCGCAGCAGCTCGATCGCGGTGACACCGTCGACCAGGTCGGCATCGTCGGTGTCGGGCCGACCGAGGTGCTCGCGCCACAGCCGCAGGCGGGTGTCGCGGGCGAGCAGGCGGGCGCCGTCGCCGCGACCGCCGGGATCGGCGGGTTCACGGTGGTCGTGCTGCTCGTCGATCACCGCGCACGACAGCTCGGAGTCGTTGGTCCACGAGCGGAGGTTGAGGTTGTCGCTGCCGACGATCATCCATGTGTCGTCGATGATGCAGACCTTGGAGTGGACGTAGATCGGCCAACCTGAGGGCGCCTCGAGGTCGAACACGACGACCCGCTGGCCGCCCGCTTCGCGCAGGCGTTGCAGCGCTTTCTGTTGCCCGATGCGGTACGGCGGGCCCGACAGGCGCCCGTCTTGATCTGGGTAACGCGGCACGACGGCCACCACATGCAGCCCCGGCTCGGACGCCAGCCGCTCCGCCAACACCCCCGCCGCGGCTCCGGACCACAGGTACTGGTCCTCCACGTAGACGAGTCGACGTGCCCGACCGAACGCCTTGACATACGCCCGGGCGATGCTGCGCTCACCTCGTAGGGCGAAGCCGTGGGGCGGCCGCTTGGCGGGATAGGTCCGCAGCACCTGCACGGTGTGGCGCCCAACCGGAGCCGGATCCGCCGGCATCGGCGGCATCGGATCCGGTCGACGAGGCTCCTTGGCCACCCGCCGCAGGACGGCGCGCCACGGGTTGCGGTGATCCAACGGGACCGGATCGTCCCAGCGCTCGCGGAACGTCCACGCCAGGTCGCCGACCGCCGGGCCGTGCACCTCGAGCTGGATGTCGTGCCACGCCGGCCGCGGCCCATAGCGCGCGTCGAGCTCGATCGCCTGCTCGTCGCCGAGATGCCGATCGTCATCGCGCCGTCCATGACAGATGTCGATGCCGCCGACGAACGCCACATCCTCGTCGGGAGCGTCGGGGTGGCGCATGACGAACAGCTTCTGATGGTGGCTCCCATCGCCCCGCACGCGCTCGTCGAGCAGCACCTCGCCGCCGGCTTCGTTGACGGTCTCGACGAGGTGCAGGTTCTCCTGCTCGCTGAAATGCGCCGTGTCGGCGTGCGAACGCCACACCAGGCCGCGCACATGGACGCCGCGGGCGGCCAACCGGGCCAGGACGCGACCGATCTCGCTGCCCGATCCGGCCAGTCGCTCGTCCGGATCCCCGCGCCAATCCGTGAAGTGGACCCAGTCGCCGGCCTCCAGTGTGGCGAGCTCGCCCAGCAGCCGGGCGTAGTACTCGGCACCGTGCACGAGCACGTGTACCCCGTTGCCCTCGGTGTACGCCAGCCCATCGCCGCGACGTGCGTCGATCCTGGTTGCCGGGTTTCCACGCTCGGCGACCGTGAGGAACCAATCCGCACCGGTCATGCTCGATCCTCCCCCAGCTCGCGCTCGTGACGACGACTCAACTGCGAAGCGAGCGCCACAACGACGATCACCAGCGCGGAGATCGAAGAGCTGACCTGCTTCGACTCCGTGAACCCGCGCGGGTGACCGTGCGCGCGTCGGAAGGTTCGGGAGACCGTTGATCACCTCCGTCCGAACCTCGGACCGCACAACGCCCGCTCAGCATCCGGCTCACGCTAGGCGCCGCGCCACGAGGCCATGACTTCGCGCCGTGTCGGGCCAAGGTGCAGAACGGCGCTGTCGAGTGCAGGCGCCCGACACGTTTCTGCGCGCCTGATCGGCATCGGCGTGTCGGTCGGTCGGACGGGGAGTCGCGTCGGCTGCCGGCTGCGCCGCCCGCCGTTCGGTGCTGAGGATTGAAGCCCATGGCGTTCGGTCGGACAGTTCTCATCTGCTGGTCGTTCGGTACGGTCCTGCGGGATGCGCGCCGTGTTGTGCACCGAGTTCGCCCCGCTCGACCGTCTGCAGGTCGTCGAGTGCGAGGCGCCGACATGCGGGCCAGGTCAGGTGCGGATCGCCGTCGCGGCGAGCGGGGTGAACTTCGTCGACGCGCTGATCGTCTAAGGCTTGTACCAGCTCAAGCCACAGCTGCCGTTCATTCCTGGCGGCGAGCTTGCCGGCACCGTGAGCGAGGTCGGCGAAGGCGTCGCCACCCATGGCGTGGGGGACCGGGTGTTCGCCAGTGCGGGTCTGTCCGGCGCGTTCGCCACCGAGGCCGTCGTCGCCGCCAGTGCAGCCGTGCACACCCCCGATGCACTGACCGCCACGCAGGCGGCAACGTTCGTCCAGAGCTACATGACCGCCCGTTTCGCCCTCGAGCACCGGGCGAAGGCGCACGCCGGGCAGTGGCTGCTCGTACTGGGCGCGGGCGGCGGGGTCGGTCTCGCCGCGGTCGACGTTGGTGCGGCGATGGGGTTGCATGTCATCGCCGCTGCCTCGACCGAGGCGAAGCGAGCCGCGGCGATTGCTCACGGCGCGCGAGCCGTGATCGACACGACGAAGGAGCACGCCAAGGTTCGCGCTCGCGAGCTCGCCGGCGGTGACGGCGTCGACTTGGTCTACGACCCGGTCGGCGGGTCCACCGGTGAGCAGGCGTTGCGGTCGTTGCGCGACGACGGACAGTTCCTGGTCATCGGTTTCGCCAGCGGCGACATCCCCAAGCTGCCCGCCAACCAGGTGCTGTTGCGCAACCGTCGTGTCACCGGCGTCGACTGGGGCGGCTGGGCGGTGCGTCACGCCGACGAGAACCGGGCGATCCTCGACTCGCTCGTGGCCGACGTCGCCGCTGGCGCGTTGCATCCGGTGGAACCGGCAACGATGCCACTGAGTCGCGCCGTCGACGCGCTTCGCGACCAGCAGGAGGGCAAGGTCACGGGCAAGACGGCACTCGTTCCCGACTGATCCCGCGAGCCACGCGAGTGAGCTGCCCACCGGAGCGGGTGGTTCGCTTGGTGCGCGAGTGGCCCACCGGCCGGCCGTCGACGGTGGGGTCCGCTCCGATCTGCACCACCGAACGTCGGCACCGAATGACGGGAGATCCCGGAGCCCGACCGCGCCCGAACGGCATCACCGTGTGTACCGGCGGAGGCGCCACGCCGACGAGCCTCGTGACGAGGTCGACAGCCAGTCACGGGGTTGGCTCCGGCGGTCGCGGGGTTCCCCGGATGTGTGGCCGGCCAGCGATCCTTACCATCCGTCGTAGTCCCATCAAGGAGCCGAGTAGGGAGGCTGCGATGTCGGCGAGCACCGAGGAGCGCACCCGTTACCGTCGTGTGGCGGACTGCGTCTGGTGCGGTGCGCCGTTCGCAACGATCGTCGATCTCCTCGCTCACGTCGAGGACCGTCACCTCTCGGAGGAGGACAACACCGCCGCCTGAAGTCCGCCGCCCCCTGTTCGCGCCCGGACCAGCGAGCGAGGACGCGGGTCCGTGATCCTGGAAGCATGCGCATCTGCGAGCCGTCGGGCTGTGCTGACTGCCGAAGGCGGCGGCGAACCTGGCCTCTGGGGTGCGTCCGTCGCGCGGCACCCCAGGATCAACACACCGGACGCGGCTCCCGACACCTGCCGACGCGCGCCCGAACGATCATTTCGGCGGCTGCGCTCGCGTGGGGGTGGCCAGGCCAACGCCGGTCCTTGTGGTGGGCCGGAGTCGCCGCGACGATGGGTCGGTGGCTCGGTCCCAGCACCGTTTCTACAGTGAGCTCGCCGCGTGGTGGCCACTGATCTCGCCGGTCGAGGACTACGAGGAGGAGGCAGCTGAGGCCGCCCGTCATCTGCGCACGGCATCGATCCCCGTACATGAGGTTCTGGAGCTCGGCAGTGGCGGAGGGCACAACGCGATGCACCTCACGGCGTCGTTCGCGATGACGTTGTGCGATCTCGCCGAGCCGATGCTGGAGGTCTCGCGGCAGCTAAATCCCGGCTGCGAGCATCATCGCGGCGACATGCGCGCGGTACGGCTCGGGCGGCAGTTCGACGCCGTGTTCGTGCACGACGCCATCGGATACATGACCACGGAAGACGATCTGGCTGCGACGATGCGGACCGCGTACGTGCACTGTCGGCCTGGCGGGTTGGCGCTGTTCGTTCCCGACGAGACGGCCGAGACGTTCGTCGCCGATACCAGTCACGGCGGCATCGACGGTGCCGATGGTCGCGGGGTGCGCTACCTCGAGTGGAGCTGGGATCCGGATCCCAACGACACGTCGACCTCGACCGAGTACGTCTTTGTGCTGCGCGACGCCCGCGGCACGATACGGGTTGTCCACGAGACTCACTGTTTCGGGCTGTTCGGCCGTGACGTGTGGCTCCGCCTGCTTGACGCCAGCGGCTTCAAGCCGCGCGCGGTGTTGGAGACGACATCCGAGGACCGGCCGCCGCGCGAGCTCTTCATCGGCGATCGCCCGGGCTGAGCCAACTGCGCCGGGTCTCGTCTCGGCACCGGTGTCCACCGACGCCGACGAGTCGCCAGCGGCGCTCGACCCTCGCGGCCGCCGTGCTCCACCGGGTGACCGCCGCCAACAGCTTCTCCGACCCGGACCAGTTCACCGACCTCTACATCGTGGAGCGTCTGGGTCACGCCGACCACACTGGGTCCATTGTCATCACGGACGCCACACCGACCATCGACGGGAGCCGAGCCGAGATCGCCACCGAGTTGTGGCGCGGCTGGGTGTGTGCCGCGGGGAGCATCACCGTGCTCGCGTGCTCAGCCGACGGCTCTTGGCGAGTCACCGGCGAGATCGGTGGGAATGACGTGAAGTCGGCGAGCTACAGCCGCACATGTCGGCATCTCTACACATCGACGGCGCCGTGCGTCGGTTGGTCATCGGCGCCGGTAGATGTCGGAGCGATGGCCGACTGCTTCGATGACGACGACACGGCGCTCAGTGTCGAGGTGGTAGATGATCCGATAGTCGCCTCGCCGAGCGGCGTGTAGCCCTTCGAGCTCCCAGCGCAATGGTCGTCCGACGCGATCCGGATTGTCGGCCAGGGCGCCGTAGACGAACTCGATGATGGCGCCCGCCACCTTGTCTGGAAGGTTGACGGTGGCTCGCTTGGCCGGCGCCGACCACCCGATGCGGTACGGCTCGCCTGGCTTGGTCACCGGGATCGGAATTGGGCGAGCGCCTCGTCCTTCGTGAGTGCCGACGTCTGGCCGGCGACCCGTTCTGCTTCTGCCTCCCGGATGTCGGCCATCAGCGTCGGGTTGCTAAGCACCTCGAGTGTTTCTTCGAGCGACTCGAGGTCGTCCACGCTGAGAATCACCGCCGCCGGCCGACCGTGCTTGGTGATGACCACTCGACCGTGCTCGCGTTCGAGCCGGTCGACGACTTCGGAGAGCCGGTTCTTGACATCGGCTAGCGAGAGGTGATCAACGAGTGGCATAGCCACAAGTATGGCTAGGGCCTGGCTGTCGGGCAACGACCATTGGCAACGCGAATCGGACGCCGCCCGACCGGCGGAGCACGCGCCGGCGACGGCGATGCTGAAGGACATAGGAGGCCGACGGCGCAGTCGATGACCAGCGCTCCGGGACACTTGGGCGGATGAGGCCCGGCTGATGATCGAGCTCATCCTCGGACGTACTGACCAGTGAGGTGACGATGGCCGCCACGGATGACAAGACGTACACGCACGTGCTCAAGCTCGTTCGCTACGCCACTCGTAACGCCGACGAGGCCGCGACCAAGCGTGACGCAGCATTTCGTGAGGCTCACCGCGCCGGCGTGTCGCTGCGGGACATCGCGGTCGAGGGTGGCATCTCGCACATGAGTGTCAAGCGCATCATCGAGCGGCAACCCGAGTAGCGCCCCGGGAACCGGTCTGCCGATACGCGCAGCCGCGAGACTCGCGGCCAGTCGTGTCGCCGGAAGCCGAAGCGATGGTCGCTGACCATGACGAGACGTCCGAGCCCCGTCGAGACGGCTGGCCCACCGGAAGGTGACCGCACCGAACCCCCGCCAGAGTGTCGCGCCCGAACGACGACGGCGCATCGGGTTTGAGCGCGCCCGATCGGCATCTCCGACGCGGCAGAGTTCTCGCCTGAGCGGTCTGACCGAGGTCTGCGGCGCGGCGGGCGGCAACCCGACTGGCGTCCTGGCAGTCGACGGCTGCGAGCTACGGCGTCAGTGGTGTGCCGGTTCCGATCATCGCGTTGCGTGTGACGAGCGTGGCGAGGTGGGCCTCGTCCCAGCCCTCGGTTCCAGCCGGGCGAAGCGGGAGCACGAGATAGCGCTGCTCGGCAGTCGAGTCGTGGACGCGCAGCTCGACGGCGGCGTCGAGCTCCATGCCGAACTCGGCGATTACCGCCCTGGGCTCGCGCACGACACGGCTGCGGTACTCGAAGCTCTTGTACCACGCTGGTGGGTTGCCGAGCAGGCCGCTGGGATAGCACGAACAGAGCGTGCAGACGATCACGTGGTGCACCGTCGGTGTGTCCTCGAGCACGGCGATCGGCACGGTCTGTGGGTGATAATCGGAGAGGGTGTTGACGGGGTCGGCGAGTAGTCGGGCTCGGAACTCTGCGTCGACCCAGGCTCGGGCGATGATGCGGGCGCCGAGGGCCGGGCTCGGCGCGTCACCGGATACCGACTCGGCCGCGGCGATCGCAGCGTCGACGTCGCCGGGATCGAGATGGCCGTGGTCGTGCAAGTGCCGTTCGAGGATCTCCGTGCGCTGGGCGGGTGTCAGCTCAGTCATTGGTGCACCATGTCATCGTGCGACGCCATTTCCTCGTCGGACCTCTCGGAGCACCAATGAGCGAAAGACCGTGCTGAATTGTTCGCTCGCTCGAAGTGCTGAATTGCCTCGCTCGCTCGAAGACTCGCTCGCTCGGACAGTCGCTCGCTCACGGTTCCTCCAGGTCGCGCTCGGTGAGGTCGGCGGTGAGGGTATGGTCGGCGCTCGTACCGAACAGGTCGGTGGCTGCGAAGGCGACGGTGTACACCAGTTCCGGTTCGCCATAGGTCCCGGTCGCCGCCGACTCACCCGGGTCGGGCCAGGTGAACGCGACGCGCTCGACCCGGCCAACGTGTCGGCGCAGGTAACGCGGGACGCGGGTGTGACCACTCGTGACGGGGTTACGCACGCGGACCCGATCCCCGTCGTGGAAGCGGCCCGGCCAGGTCGGCGTCGTCGGTGACGGTCGTGGCACCGGCGGTGGGCGCTCGGCGCTGTCGAGGAGTCCCTGTTCGGTGGCCAGATGCTCGATCGCCCGCAGCCAGCGCTCGTAATAGCTCGACGCCAGGTAGTCCGCCGGCGGCATCTGCTCGATCGTGTAGCGGAAGCGGTCGATCGTGGTGTTCCTCATCACCGTGGCGGCCATCCCCCACACGCGGCCCTCCCACCGCGCGTGGAACAGCGGCTCGTCGATCTCGATCGGCACCGGTCCGAAGCCGTGCATGCCGCCAAGATCGTGCGCGCCATCCACTCCTCGATCATCGCGCAGCACGATTGGGGCCGGCCGCTCGAACGAAGCTGTCGCCAGAGCGCGCCACGATCGCGCGGGATGATCGGACTCTCACCCTACCGAGCCGAGACCAGTCAGCGCCGAAGAAGATCAACAGCCGGCGCGCTCAAGCCACAGCCCCACGACGGCATTGTG
>JBIOUO010000488.1:0-9485 GCA_044867195.1 Ilumatobacteraceae bacterium | reverse complement strand
CCACACGTCCGACGAGCACGTCCAGGGCCGACCTCAAGCGCGCGCGGGCGAGCGCCCGCTCGGCGATCGACTTGGCCAAGGGGATGGTCGTCCTCTACGGCCTCGGAGCCGTCATCGCCGCCTGGGCGGTGGTGTCGATGACGCGCGCGAGCCAGTCCGGTCTTTCCAGCACGGTCGAGCATCCGTTCGTCGGGCTCGGGCTCGGCATCGGCTTCGCCAACCTCGTGCTCGCCAGCTTCATGTTCGCCGTGCTGCAGTTCATGGAATGGCGAATGGCGGCCGCACGCTCCGCCTGAAATCGGTCGTGAGTCGGAGTCATAACGTCACGGCTAGATCGCGCCAGTCGTCTGGCTCGGGGTGGTTTCCGAGCAGCCGAACGATGCCGTTGATGATGGCGCCGAACTCGTCGTGGCCGAGCGTCCAGATCAGGATGCAGCCGGCGTGATGGCGCCCGGCCTCGGCCCATTCGCGAAGCAGCGGCGCGAAGTCGCGGGAGTTGCGTGTCATGAGGATCCGGCTCTGCTCGGCTGCCACCAACAGCACCTCCGGGTCGTCGAGCGCGCTCAGCGCGGCGTCGGACGCGAGGCTCAACACATCATGACCGCGCCTCTGCAGGACCGAGCCGATCCGTTTCGGTGAGAGGTTGGCGTCGAGTAGGAGACGCACCCCTCAGCCATCCCTGATGAACGGGAACAGGACGCCGACGTCGCTGAGTGGACGACGGTTGTCGGCGATCGCCTCGTCGATCTCGTCTGGATATGCCTCGCGGTATGCCACAGCCAGCCGAATCCGCGCCGGTGTCAGCTGGGTGTCCGCCACGAGCGCCTCCTGCGAACCGAAGTCGTCGAGCATGTGCACGATCTCCCAGACGTCGAGTCCCGAACCGATCACCCAGGCCCGACGTCGCGCGTCGTCGCCGCGGAACGCGACGCCTGGAAAGCGGCGAGTGCGTGCGGTCTCCTCGGCGAACGCTTCGACGACCGCGCTCTTGGAGCGTCGAGTACGGCGCGCCTCAGCTTCAATCAGCCGCTCCGTCTGCTCCTCGAGGCGCACGCTGAACGGTTGACCCTTCGCCATCGCACTTCTCCTCTCTACAGCCACTACAGCGTAGCGGGAGAGATCGCCACGGTCCCCCGAGATCGCTGCCGTCTACGCTCGGCCCCCGATGCCGCGATCCGTGTACCTGACGGCGATGGGCCCGGCGAGCGGGAAGTCGATCGTCGCCCTCGGGCTCGTCGAGTTGCTGTCGCACCGCGTCAGCCGGATCGGGTTCTTCCGCCCGATCGTGCAACGCGTGCCGGACAACGACCTCGAGCTGATCCGGGCGCGCTACCACCTCCCCGACGACCAGGTCGGGTTCGCGTTCATCGCCGACGAGCTGCGCGAGTTGGTGAGCGGCACGCGTGAGGTGGCGGACGCCGGGATGGCCCAAGCGGTCGCCGCGTACCGCGCCCTCGAGGAGCACTGCGACATCGTCGTCATCGAGGGCACCGACTTCACCGGTCCGTCAGCCCCGCTGGAGTTCGACTTCAACGCCCGCGTTGCCCGCCACCTCGGTGCACCCGTGCTGGCCGTCGTCAACGGCAGCGGGCGCACGGTCGACGAGGTGATCGAGACGGTGCGGGTGAGCGAGGAGTCGCTGACCGGCCAAGGCGACACGGTGCTGGCGTTGATCGTCAACCGCGTCGACCCCTCGTCGCTCGACGCGGTCAAAGCGGCGCTGGCGCGTCGGCCCGAGCACGCCCCGCCGGTGTGGGCGCTCCCGGAGGACGACGCGCTGCGCTACCCCACGCTGGCCGAGCTCGGTACGGCGCTGGCCGCCGATGTCGTCTCCGGCCATCTCGACGACCTCAGCCGCGAAGTGCGCCACGTCAAGGTGGCGGCGATGTCGGTGCCGAATCTGCTCGACCGCATCGAGGAGGGCACGGTCTTCATCACCCCGGGGGATCGACCCGACGTACTCGTCGCCGCCGCCCTGACCCGTCACTCCGGCGCCTACGCGAGCGTCGCCGGCGTGCTGTTGAGCGGCGGGCTGCGGGTCGACGACCGGGTCGCCGCGCTGATCGAGGGGCTCGGCGAGTCCGGCAAGCCGCTGCCGCTACTCGCCGTCGACGACGACACGTTCGACACGGCGATGGCCGCGGCGGCGGTCGAAGGGCCGATCACGCCTGCCAACGAGCGCAAGATCGAGGCCGCCCTCGGCCTGTTCGAGCACCACGTCGACCTCGGGCGGATCGAGGAGCGGACCCACCTCGCCCGCTCCACCGTCGTCACGCCGGTGATGTTCCAGTACGACCTCATCGAACGGGCCAAGGCGGCGAGGGCGCGCATCGTGCTCCCCGAAGGTACCGACGACCGGATCCTCGAGGCCGCCGATCGCCTGCTGCGGCGCAAGGTGTGCGAGCTGATCCTGCTCGGTCCCGAGGGCCAGGTGCGCCAGCGGATCTCCGACCTCGCGCTCGAGCTGGCCGACGTGCCGATCGTCGACCCGTTGACGTCGCCGTGGGCCGACGATTTCGCCAAGCGCTACTGCGAGCTGCGCGCGCACAAGAACGTGTCGCTCGATCAGGCACGCGACGCGGTCCTCGACGTCAGCTTCTTCGGCACGATGATGGTCCACGAGGGGATGGCGGACGGCATGGTGTCGGGCGCCGCGCACACGACGGCGAACACGGTCCGCCCGGCGCTCGAGATCATCCGCACCCGCCCGGACACGTCGATCGTGTCCAGCGTGTTCCTGATGCTGCTCGCCGATCGAGTGCTCGTGTACGGCGACTGCGCGATCAACCCCGATCCGAACGCGGCCCAACTCGCCGACATCGCCATCTCGTCGGCGGCGACGGCGGAGCTGTTCGGGATCGAGCCCCGAGTGGCGATGCTCAGCTACTCCACCGGGGCGTCCGGCGCGGGCGCCGACGTCGAAAAGGTCCGCGCGGCGACCGAGCGGGTGCGCATGCTGCGCCCCGACCTCAAGGTCGAGGGACCGATCCAGTACGACGCCGCCGTCGACGTCGGCGTCGCCAGCACCAAGCTGCCGGGAAGCGAGGTCGCCGGCCAGGCGACGGTGTTCATCTTCCCCGACCTCAACACCGGCAACAACACGTACAAGGCCGTGCAGCGCTCGGCTCAGGCCGTCGCCGTCGGCCCCGTGCTGCAGGGCCTCAACCGCCCGGTGAACGACCTGTCGCGCGGAGCCACGGTCACCGACATCGTCAACACCGTGGCCATCACCGCCATCCAGGCGCGTGAACAGGCCCGGTGATGCGGGTCCTCGTCCTCAACACCGGCAGCTCGTCGATCAAGTACCAGCTAATCGACACCGAACGCGGTGAGCGGCTGCTGCGCGGAGCGGTCGAGGAGGTCACGGACCACGAGGCCGCGCTGCAGGGCGTCGTGAGCGAGCTCGGTGCGGTCGGCGTCGACGCCGTCGGCCACCGTGTCGTGCACGGCGGCGAGGCGTTCAGCGCGCCGACCGTCATCGACGACGAGGTGATGGCGACGCTGCGCCGCCTCGTACCACTCGCCCCGCTGCACAACCCGGCGAACATCGTCGGCATCGAGGCCGCCCGCCACCTGTGGCCCGATGTGCCGCAGGTGGCGATCTTCGACACCGCGTTCCACCGCACCCTGCCCGCACGCGCCTACCGCTACGCAGTCCCGCGGGAGTGGTACGAGCGGTACGGGGTCAGGCGCTACGGGTTCCACGGCACCTCGCACGAGTACGTGGCCGGCCGGGCCGCCGAGTTGCTCGGTCGCCCGCTAGCCGAGCTCGACCTCATCGTCGCCCATCTCGGCAACGGAGCATCGATGACCGCCGTCGCCGGCGGTCGATCCGTGGACACGTCGATGGGCCTGTCACCGCTCGAGGGGCTGGTGATGGGGTCGCGCTCCGGAGACGTCGACCCGGCTGTCATCGGCCACGTGGCCACCGCGTCAGGTCGTGCCTACGAGGACGTCGCCGCCGACCTCAACCTCGTCAGCGGGCTGCGTGGGCTGTGCGGCGTGTCCGACATGCGCGAGGTCACGGCCCGCGCCGCGGCCGGTGACGCCGCGGCCCAGCTCGCGCTCGACGTGTTCGCGTACCGCATCCGCAAGTACGTCGGGGCCTACCTCGCCGTGCTCGGCCGGTGCGACGCGCTGGTGTTCACGGGCGGGATCGGCGAGCACAGCGCGGTCGTGCGCGCCCTCGCGTGCCGCGGCCTCGAGGCGCTGGGGATCGCCGTCGACGAGGATCGCAACGCGCGGAGCGACACGATCGTGTCCACCGACACATCGCCCGTAGCGGTCCTCGTCGTGGCCACCGACGAGGAGCTGGCGATCGCCCGCCACACCGCCGCCCTCATCCGGCTCTCTGTGGGAGGGAATAGGACCGTTTCGCGTCTATTCCCTCCCACAGAAGCGGGTCGTTAGTCCGGCGCGACGTTGACGCGGGGACCGGTCCCCGTGGTCGACGTCTTCGCCCGCGTGGCACCCTCGTGACATGGGCCAGCTCGGCGCCGACGTCGACGAACTGCGCCGCCTGGCGTCGACGTTGCACACCAACGCCGGGCGCCTGCGCACGGCCCAGGAATCGCTCACCGCCGCGGTGCACGGCGCGGTCTGGACCGGGCCGGATGCCGACCACTTCCGGGGCAGGTGGGTCAAGGACGCCGCCACGCTGACGTCGAGCGCCGATCGCCTCGTCGAGTGCGCCCGCGAGCTCGACCGCCAGGTCACCCAGCAGGTCAACGCCAGCAACAGCGACGGGTTCGTCACGCTGCACGGCCCGTTCGGCACCGGTATCTCGATCGAGCTGGCGGCCGGCGCCGTGGTCACGGCCGGAGCGATCCCGACGGACATCGACTCCGGCGCCAGCCGCGACGACCGCCGGGTCCAGGACGACCAGCTGACGCGGACTCCCCCCGGCGGGCGCGACCAGCGCGAGCGCGAACGCGGCGGCGACTTCAACAACGACTGGGCCGGGCGGTCGATCCTCGATCGCTACCTGTCGGGCGGCGACGACTGGACGATCAACGACGACCCGAACTGGAACGACTACATGAAGTCCAACCCGAGCCTGACCGGCCAGCTCAGCCCCCGCGCCGGCAGTGTCGCCGTCCAGCTCTACGATCAGCTCACACGCGGCGGCAGCAGCACGGCCGTCTTCGACGACACGTTCCACATGGACATCGAGAACGGCGAGGGCATCGTCGGCTACCAGTACCTGCACGGCACCAACGTCGACGTCGGCGACTTCCGGATGAACGGGGCGGCGACGATCGTCCGCACCGCTGACGGCGGCTACGACGTGAAGATCAACGCCGACTACACGTGGAACGACGTCATCGACCCCAACGGGCAGTACCGCACCGACCAGATCAAGAGCACGCTCGCCGAGATCATCACGCTCGGTCGTGCCGACCCCTACGACATCCACATCACGTGGCCGGGCGAGACCGTGATCCACCTCGACGCCGGCGGCAACATCGTGTCGTCCACGGGATACCCGAGCAAGTGAGGCCGTTCGCCGCGGCGAGCCGGCTGCTGCTGGCCATCACCGCGCTGGCGGCGGCCGGATGCGACTCGACGAGGAGTACCGACATGGCACGAGACGATGCGATCCTGGCGACGCCTGGCCACGATGTGCCGTCGCCGTCCGGCGAGCGCACGCTGCATGTGGTCGAGGCCGACGACGGCTGGAGCTTCGAGATCGCCGGCGACGACGGCGTGGTCGACTACGTCGCCGACCGGACGTTCAGCCCGCGCTTCCGCCTCTACATGCTGTGGGACGACGACGACCGGGTGTGGGTGTACTCCAGCGACGTCGGCACGTACGTGTGGGAGCGCGACGACGGCAGCTGGACCGCCCGCCCGTGGCGCGGCAGTGGGCTGACCGCGCCGGCCTACCTACGCCAGGCTGTCCCCAGACGCTTCGGATAGCGGTTCGGAGTATCTCGTGCGGGGAGGCCCCGCCGGACATACTCCGATGCCGGAGATACTCGGGTGGGTCTGGTGGGTTGACGCGACGTGGGGCGTCGCCAGACTGGTCCGGATGGCGCCGCCACCGCCGACCCTGCACATTCGCGTGCTCGGCGACCTCGACCTGCGCCTCGAAGGGATCCCGCTGCCGCCGCTCGACTCGGCGCGGGCGGTGTCGCTGCTCGGCTACCTGCTCGTGCACCGTGGCGTCGCCCAGCCGCGGCAGCGCCTGGCGTTCCTGCTGTGGCCCGACTCGACCGAGTCGCAGGCGCGCACCAACCTGCGCCACGTCCTGCACACGTTGCGGCGCGCGCTGCCCGACCCCGACCAGTTCATCGAATCGACGTCGACGACGTTGCGCTGGCGGGTGGACGCGCCGTGCCACCTCGACCTCGCCGACTTCGAGCACGCGCTCACCGGCGGCGACCTGGCGGCGGCCGTCGAGGCCTACGGCGGCGACCTGCTCGAGGCCAGCTACGACGACTGGGTCGTGGCCGAGCGCGAGGTCCTGCGCGTCAAGTACGTCGGCGCCTTGGAACGCCTCGGGCTTCAGCTGGAGGAGGCCGGCGAGTGGGACGCGGCGGTGCGCTGCGCCGAGCGCCTCGTCCGATGCGACCCGTTGGGCGAGGATGGGCACCGTGCGTTGATCCGGCTGCACGCTGCACGGGGCGAGCCGGCGCGGGCGCTGCGCGCCTACCACGCCTACGC
Source organism: Ilumatobacteraceae bacterium (assembly GCA_044867195.1). Lineage (GTDB taxonomy): Bacteria > Actinomycetota > Acidimicrobiia > Acidimicrobiales > Ilumatobacteraceae > JALZMG01. The sequence continues at coordinate 2,819 of JBIOUO010000488.1, read as the reverse complement.
CGAGCTGCTGCAGCGCGAGCTCGGCGTCGAGCCGTCGCCCGAAACGCGGGCGACGTACGAAGCGCTGCTGGCGGTCGATGCCGAGCCACTCGTGCATTCACCGTCGATCGCCGGGCCACCACTGGTGGGGCGGGTGGCCGAGCGAGCGCGGCTGAACGAGCTGTGGCGAGCGGCCAACCGGGATGGCGCGCGGCTCGTGCTCGTCTCGGGAGAGCCGGGGATCGGCAAGACCCGCCTCGTCGAGGAGCTGATGTCGTGGTGCGCACGCGCTGGCGCGATCACCGCCGAAGCCCGCGCCTACCCGGCGGAAGGCGCGGTCGCCTTCGGACCGGTGGCGGCGTGGCTGAGGACCGAGCCGTTCGCCACCCGCCTGCGCCGGCTGGACGCCGCCCACCTCACCGAGCTGGCACGTGTGTTGCCCGAGCTGCTGGCGGAGGTGCCCGACCTCCGGCGGCCAGCGCCACTACCCGAGGACGAGCAGCGCCAGCTGCTCTACGCCGCGCTGACGCGGGCGTTGCTCGTCCCCAACGCCCCGCTGCTGCTCGTCGCCGACGACGTGCAGTGGTTCGACCGCTCGACACTGCAGTACCTGCACTACCTCCTGCGTGCCCAGGCCACGGCTCCGCTGCTCGTCGCCGCCACGGTGCGACGCGAGGACATCGACGGCCGCCATCCCGTCGGCGAGCTGGTGACCGGGCTGCAGACGCTCGGGCGATTCGCCGAGATCGAGTTCGGGCGTCTGAGCCGCGCCGAGACCGGCGCGCTAGCGGCCGGGATGACCGGCGCGCCGCTGCGCGACGACGACGTCGACCGGCTGTTCGCCGACTCTGAGGGCAACCCGCTCTTCCTCGTCGAGGCCGTGCAGGCCACGTCCGACGCCGGGGCCGGCGCTCGACCGGCGACGGCAGCGCGCGTTCAGGCCGTGATCGCCAGCCGCCTGGCCCGCCTCTCGGACGCGGCTGGCGAGCTGGCTGGCGTGGCCGCGGCGATCGGCCGCGAGTTCTCCGCTCCCGTCCTCGCCGACGCCAGCGGTGTCGACGACCGGGCGCTCGCTCGCGGTCTCGACGAGCTGTGGCGGCGCGGCATCGTGCGCGCCCAGGCGCTCGACGCCTACGACTTCAGCCACGGGCGGATCCGCGAGGCCGCCTACGACGCGCTCAGTCCGGCGCAGCGCCGCCATCACCATCTGCGGATCGCCGGGGCGCTCGAGCGCGCCCACGGCGCCGACCTCGACGCCGCCGCCGGTCCGATCGCCGCCCACTACGACACCGCCGGCGCCGCCGGCGAGGCGGCGACGTGGTACGTCCGCGCCGCCGACACTGCCCAGCGGCTGCACGACCACACGGGCGCGGCCCGCGCCCTCGAGCGGGCGCGCACGCTGTGCCGCGAGCTGCCGCCGAGCCGCCACCGCAACGAGCGCGAGCTGGCGATCCTCACCGCCCTGCCCGCGCCGCTCAACGCGCTCGACGGGTATCGCTCGCCTCGGCTCGACGACGTCCACGAACGGGCACTCACCGTGGCCGCCCAGCTGGGCGTCGAGCCGCAGCCGCCCCTCGTGCGGTCGATGGCCGTCGCCGCGCTGACCGCCGGCGACTTCGCAGCCGCTCGCGCGGTCGGCGAGCAGCTCCGCACACGGGGCGCCCGCGACGGCGACAGCGTGCTCGCCGTCGAGGGCGAGTGGGTGCTGGCCATCGCGGCCTACTGGACCGGCGAGCTGGAGCCGGCGCGGCGCCATCTCGAGCGGGCGCTCGAGCAGTGGCGCCCCGAGCACCGCTCCGAGCACTTGCTGCGCTACGGGCAGGACACCGAGCTGGTGTGCCGGATCCGGCTCGCGCACACGTTGTGGCTGCTCGGGCACGAGGAGGAATCGAGGCACGCCCGCGACACCACGGTCGCCAGCGCCGACGCTCGCGGCCACCCCCACAGCCGCGCCCTGGTGCACGTCTTCGCGGGAGTCATCGCCGTCGACGCCCGTGACGAGGCAGCGCTGCGCACGCACACCAGCGTGCTGGCGGCGTTCGAGGGAGGACCGGCCGGGCGGCCGGCGGCCGCGCTGGCCGGGCTGGTTGACGTGCTCGACGGCCGCGCCGAGCACGGTCTCGCCGAGATCGAGCGCGTCGTGGACGATGGTGAGCGGCGGGCCCAGGCCGCACCAGGCGAGCAGGGCCTCCTGACGCGGGTGCTGGTGGAAGCATGCGCGATCGCCGGCGACGCGCGAGCAGGGCTGGCGGCAGCAGATCGGGCGTTGCAGACGGGCAACCGGGCGCAGCCGTGGACGACCGAGATCGAGCGGATGCGCGCACTGTTCCTGCGCGCTCCGTCATCCAAACGGTCCGTGGAACGCCTGGGGAACGGCTGGTCACGCACGATGCCGCCGACACCCCACGAACGAGCACCCGACCACTCCCGCTGACGGCTCCCCCGGCCGCCGGCCCCGGCCGGGTGCGACGAGGAGCGAGATGACGGTCAGCGAGATCAGACGAACGACGATCGGCGCCCCCGCCCTGGGCGAGCTGCGTCGCCGCTTCCGTGGCGCACTGCTGCGTCCGGGCGAGGAGGGCTACACCGAGGCGCGCCGGATCTGGAACGGCGCCGTCGACCGCCACCCGGCGCTGATCGCCCGCTGCGCCGGCGCCGACGACGTGCAGCAAGCGCTGCGGTTCGCCCGCCAGCACGACCTGCCGGTGTCGGTGCGCGGCGGCGGGCACTCGGTCGTCGGCTACTCGGTGTGCGACGGCGGCGTGATGATCGACCTATCGCACATGAAGGCCGTGTCCGTGGACCCGGCCAGGCGTGTGGCGCGGGCGGCCGGCGGGCTC
>JBIOUO010000487.1:0-3955 GCA_044867195.1 Ilumatobacteraceae bacterium | reverse complement strand
TATTCGGAGTCATCACGGGCGTGAAGCGAGTGTTGAGGTCGATGTTTGCCGCCGGCCCGGAACCGATCAGGCTGGCGTTCACTCGAACCGCCCGCCGCGCGAATAGTTGCGGGCCGCTGCGCGCTTGACTCGCGATAAACGCGGGGGCGAGCTCGACCTGGCCACCCAGCGCCACGGCCTGGCAACCACGGGCGGGACGATCAGCCACGTCGGGATCGGCGGGCTGACGCTCGGCGGGGGGATCGGGCACCTGATGCGCCGCCACGGCCTCACGGTCGACGACCTGCGCGCCGTCGACCTCGTCACCGCCGACGGTGACCATCTCCACGTCGACGCCGAGCGCGAGCCCGAGCTGTTCTGGGGGCTGCGTGGCGGCGGTGGCAACTTCGGCATCGCCACGGCGTTCGAGTACGACCTCCATCCGGTCGGCCCGATCGTGCTCGGCGGGCCGGTCTACTGGCCGCTGGACCAGGCACCGGACGTGCTGCGCGTGCTGCGCGACCTCGCCCCCGACGCCCCCGACGAGCTCGGCGTGATGATCGTCGCTCACCGCGCGCCGCCGCTGCCGTTCCTGCCCGCCGACCGCTATGGCGCGCCGATGTTCGCCCTGCTGCTGGTGTGGTGCGGCGACATCGCCGAGGGAGTGAAGGCGACGGCGCCGCTGCGCACGGTCGGCACGCCGGTGGTCGACATGGTCCGGCCGGTGCCGTACCGCGTGGTGCAGACGCTGATCGACGGCAGCGCTCCCCACGGGACGCACGCCTACTGGCGGACGCACCGCCTCCCGGAGCTGACCGACGCCGTGATCGATCACATGGTCGGCTTCGTCGACTCGGTGACGTCGCCGATGTCGCTGCTCAACGGCTGGATCATCGGCGGCGCCGCCAGCCGGGTGCCCGCCGACGCCACCGCCGTCGGCGAGCGCGAGGTCGGCTTCGAGCTGCGCCTGATCGCGGTCTGGCCGCCTGGTCGCGACGATGGCGAGCACCACCGAGCCTGGGTGCGCGATGGCTGGGAGGCGTTGCGCCCGCACAGCGCCGGGCGCCAGTACGTCAACTTCCTCGCCGACGAAGGCCATTCCGGGGTGCGCGCCGCCTACGGCGATCACCTTGCCCGGCTGGTGGCACTCAAGGATCGCTACGACCCCACGAACGTCTTCCGTCTCAACGCCAACATCCCCCCGACTGGAGAAACCCGATGAACGTCCTCGTCACTGGAGCTACTGGCACCGTCGGCGCCCACGTCGTCCGCGCCCTGGGCGAGCGCGGCGTCGCGACACGCGTGTTCGTTCGCGACCACGATCTCGCCGCCGCCAGTCTCGGCGCCGGCGTCGAGCTCGCCGTCGGCGACTTCGCTGATCGGTCGTCGCTCAACGACGCGCTGGACGGCGTCGACCGCCTGTTCCTCGCCTGCGCCAACGTCCCCGACCAGATCGCCCACGAATGCGCGGCGATCGACGCCGCGGCGGCGTCCGGGGTCGAGCGGATCGTCAAGCTGTCCGTGCCGAGCGGCTTCGCCGACTCGGCGCTCGTGTTCGCCCGCTGGCATGCCGAGATCGAGCGCCACCTGCTCGCGGCCGGCGTCCCGTGGGTGCTGCTGCGGCCACGTCCGTTGATGACCAACCTGCTCGCCTTCGCCGAGACGATCGGCGCGACCGGCAAGCTGTTCGCCCCCGCCGGCGACGCCGAGATCACGTACGTCGACCCCCGCGACATCGGAGCGGCGGCAGCCGTCGTGCTCACCGGCGATGGCCATGAAGGTCGGACGTACGACCTGACCGGACCCGAGGCGATCACCTACGAGCGGATCGCCGCCGATCTGTCCGCGGCGACCGGTCGCCAGGTCGACTTCGTCGACGTCCCCGACGAGGCCGCCCGCCAGGGCATGGTTGACGCCGGGCTGCCGCCGATCCTCGCCGACTTCATCGTCGCCACGTTCGGCGTCTTCCGGACCGGCGCGATGTCCCAGACCACCGACGCGGTGCGTGCGCTGACCGGGCGGGAGGCGGGCACGTTCGCCCAGTTCGCCCGTGACCACGCCGCGCTGTTCGGCGCCCCGGCACTCGCCACCCAGCACGCATCGTGACCCGCCCCCCGCATCTGGGTGGCCGTGGTCTCATCGACCCTTCTGGGTGGCGACAGTCTCGGAATCGAGACCGTGGCCACCCAGAACATGGGCTCACTCGCGATTGGACGGGGCGGGGAGCTCGACGACGGTGACGATGCCGGTGTCGCCGTCGACTCGGACGATCGAACCGTCGGCGATGCGCTTCGTTGCATCGGCGGCATTGGGAACGCAGGGGATGCCGAGCTCGCGGCTCACGATCACGGCGTGGCTGAGCGCCGCGCCCACGTCGACGACCACCGCCGCCGCAGTGACGAACAGCGGGGTCCACGACGGATCGGTCCCGGGAGCGACGAGGACGTCTCCAGCCTCCAGCGCCGATGGATCGGCGGGGTCGAGGATCACCCGAGCTCGACCCTGTGCCTGACCGGGGCAGCCCGGCACACCGGTGATCGACTCGCCCACGCCGAGGGGTGGGTGGGTGTGGGCGTGCTTGTCGGGCCAGGTCGTGTTGGGTGGCGCCGGCCCGTTGATGATGAACGGCGGCTCGAGCCGCTTGAGCCAGGCGTGATACTCCACCCGCGGCGCGACGAGGCCGGCGACGTCCGGGAGATTCCCGGCGACCAGCTCGCTCAGCTCGTCGAGGAACAGCAGGTAGATCTCGGAGGGGTCGCCGAGCACGCCGCGGGCGGTGAACCGCCGGGCCAGCTCGCGCGTCGCCATGCGCGCCTCATTGATGACCCGGACGATGGTCGTCTTGGACCGCTCTCGCCCGCGCAGGAACGTCGAGGCGCTGCGCAGCCCGATCTCAAAGGCCCCGAGCGCTTCGGCGTTGCCAGTGAGCGCCGCTCGCACCTCGGCTTCGACCACGGCACGTTCCTGCTCCCGGGCCCGGTGCTCGAGCGCGGGTGAGGCGGCGTCGTCGACGCCCCGCATGCGGTCGATCGCCGCCAGCGCCGTGGCAGGCGCGACCTCCCACACGCCGGCAACGAGATCCCACTCGTTGGGGCCACGGGAACCGAACGCGGCGAGGAACTGCTCGAACGCGCTCGTGAAGTCCCTCACCGTCGGTTCGTCGGACACCATCGCTCGTTCGAGCAGCCCGGCGACACCGTCGTCGAACAACTGCGTCAGCGGCGCCGAGGCCCGAACCGTGCGTGACAGATCCCACATCGCGAATGCGGGTTCGGCGGACTCGACATCGCCCAGCCCGGTCATCAGCGGCATCGCCAATCCGGGGTGGCCGATCGCCGCGCACACCTGGCCGAGGATCCCCGGTCCAACCGACGCCGCTGCGGACTGGTTGATGTGCTGGTTGAACATCCGGCGGAACAGCGGCCGCATCTCGACCACGAAGTCCAGGAGCTCGATGTCACTCATCGTCGAGTAGTCCGGCCGGCTCGCCCGGATCCGCAGCGACTCCTCCCGGTCGGCGACGAGCTCGTCCTGGCTCAGGTCGACCGTCGCCCACTGCAGCCACCGCGCCATGACCTCGGTGGTGTGCGGATTGACGTGCCATTTCTCCGCGACGTAGGGCGGCACGTCGGGGCGGTCACCGAAGTAGAAGTCGTCGATCGTGGTCGGTGTCATCCCCGGCGTACGTCCCGCCCACACACGAAAGAGGGCTGCGCCCAAATAGGCATAGCCACCGAAGATCCCCATCGCCTCCGCTCGATCGGGGTCCAGTTCGTGTTCTTCCATGCCGAGGCGCTGGACCATCACGTCGCGCCATCCAGCGATGGAGGCGCCCTCGAACACGGTGTCGAAACCGAGTGGCGAGGGCGGCTCGGGAAGAACCTCGCTGACGTTCGCCCGCGTCCAGAACGCGTATCGCGGGTCGAACTCGTTGTCTCGGATCCAGCGAACCGCTGGCGGCTCCTCGCGCTCCATA
>JBIOUO010000486.1:0-4571 GCA_044867195.1 Ilumatobacteraceae bacterium | reverse complement strand
ACGACTTGGCGCAATGCATGAAGACGGCGGCCGTCTCGACGACGATCGCCAGCGTCGGCCGGCGCAGCTCGTCGCCGAAGCGATCGAGCACGTCGTCGTCGGTCGTGAGACGGGCCGACCCGTCGATGCGCACGGTTTCGTGCTGACCTGGCACGAGGACGAGCAGCCCGGCGTGGGGGTTGGCGACGATGTTGCGCAGCGAGTCGACGAGGTTGTTGCCATTGAGGTCGGGGATCGCCAGGTGGCGGTCGTCGAGCGGCTTGACGAACCCCGGCGGTCCGCCACGGGGAGACACGTCGCAACGCCCCTCGGCGTCGGCGGTCGCCAGCAGCACGAACGGCGACACCGCGAGCACCGCCCGCAGACCGTCGTCGAGGTGGTCGCGCTTCTTCGTGCGCACCCGCTCGGTCGGCATGGCGTAGAGGGCGAGCAGGTCGTCGAGTGTCTCGATCCGCGCCATGTCCGCACGGTAGCAGTGCGTACACGCGTGTACGCAACACAATTGGCGGGCGGTGGCCTCGACGGTCCAGCATCCACGTTCATGAACTTCGCCTTCACCGACGAACAGGAAGAGCTGCGCCGCACCGTGCGCTCCTTCATGGAATCCAAGAGCCCGGAGTCCGCGGTCCGCGATCTGATGGAGACCGAGGACGGCTACGACGAGGCGGTGTGGAAGCAGGCCGCCGAGCAGCTCGGCCTGCAGGGTCTGGCCATCCCCGAGGAGTACGGCGGCTCCGGCTACGGCTTCGTCGAGCTGGGCATCGTGCTCGAGGAGATGGGCCGGGCGCTGTTCACGGCCCCGTTCTTCTCGACCGTCGTGCTCGCCGGGACGACGCTCCTCCACGCCGGCGACGACGCAGCCAAGAAGGCGCACCTGCCCGGCATCGCCAGCGGCGAGACGATCGCCACGCTGGCCTACACCGAGCCCTCGGGCAAGTGGGACGAGGCCGGCATCACGACCGAGGCCACGGCCAGCGACGGCGGGTACACGCTCAACGGCACCAAGAGCTTCGTCATCGACGGCCATCTGGCGAACCTGATCATCGTCGCCGCCCGCACCCCGAAGGGTGTCAGCCTGTTCACGGTCGAGGGCGACGCCCCTGGCCTCACCCGCACGTCGCTGTCGACGATGGACCAGACCCGCAAGCAGGCCAAGCTCGAGCTGGCCGACACCCCGGCGACGCCGCTTGGCACCGAGGGCGAGGGCTGGAACGTGCTCGCCAAGGTGCTCGACCTGATCGTCATCGGCCTCGCCGCCGAGCAGGTCGGCGGCGCCCAGAAGGTCCTCGACATGGCCGTCGAGTACGCCAAGGTGCGGGTCCAGTTCGGCCGGCCGATCGGCTCGTTCCAGGCGATCAAGCACAAGTGCGCCGACATGCTGCTGGAGGTCGAATCGGCCAAGTCGGCCGCCTACTACGGCATGTGGTGCGCCAGCGAGATGAACGACGAGCTGCCGTCAGTCGCCTCGCTGGCCAAGGCCTACTGCTCCGAGGCGTACTTCCACGCCGCCGCCGAGAACATCCAGATCCACGGCGGCATCGGCTTCACGTGGGAGCACCCAGCGCACCTCTACTTCAAGCGGGCCAAGAGCTCCGAGCTGCTGTTCGGCGACCCGACGTATCACCGAGAGCTGCTCGCCCAGCGGATCGGGATCTGAGCGCCCCGCCCGGGGCGCTCAGACGCAGAGGCCGCTGGCTACGCCGCGGGCGCAGATGGCTTGCTTCGTCGCGGTCGCCACGACCCAGCCGAGCTGGGCGTCGGGCGAGAACGTCAGCTGGTACCACGTCCCGAGGGTGGAGTCGTCGCACACCCCGCGCAGTTCGATCGCGGCCGACGCGGTCGACTCGTTCGGATCGACCCAGACGACGTCGGCGATCGTCAGCACGTCGCAGCCGTCGGCCATCCGGGTCAGCCGCTGGGCGACCTGGCGGGCGCGCGCGAGCGGCGTGTCGGCCTGCGGTGGCGGGTCGCCGAGCAACTTCGCGATGTCGGCCTTGGCGTCCGCTGGCGGCGTGAGCACCAAGGGACGAGTGAGCGGGGGTGGGACGAAGCACGCCGCCAGGAGCAGCACGAGTGCGGCCACCCCAGCAACGCGTGTGCCAACGCGTTTCATGGGCTCTACCTCAGCACCACGGAGGGCCCGAAGCAAGTGGTGGGTCGCCCCATTCACCAGACGCGGCGGACGGGGAACAGATCGAACGCGCGGTCTTTCGCGACCAGCGTCAGATCCTCCAGCTCCGCCTGCGCGGCGATCACGCGGTCGAACGGATCGGCATGGGCGATGTCGTATCGACCGGCCCGAAGTGCATGGTGATGCGTGATCGCGAGTGGCTCCCAGCCGAACCTTGCAAGCTCGGAATGCCACTTCTCCACGAGCGCCGCCGCGTGGTGAAGGCGCCCGAGGCGAAGTTTGGTGGCGATCTCCCATGCCGATGCGGCCGACACGTGGATCTCGTTGTTCTCTGCCTCGAGCTCTTCACGTGCCCGCGGGGAGAGCTCGCCCGGCAGCGCCGCGGCCCAGATCACAGCGGACGTGTCGAGCAGCAGCCTCAGAGCAGGCCCCACTCTCGGAGTTCGTCCTCCGTCATCGGGTCAAACGCCGAAGGGTCGATCGGTCCGGACAGTTTGAGCGAGCCGAGTCGTGCCCGTTGTGGTCGGTCGTACTTGACGAGCTTGGCGACGGGCGTGCCGCGACGGGCGATGACGACCTCCTCGCCGGCCTCGACCGCGGCGAGCAGGCGCGACAGCTCGGTCTTCGCTTCGTGCACGTTCACGGTCGTGGTCATATAGTCTTAGGCTACTTAGTCCACTCTGTCAGCCGATACGAGCCGGATCGGGCCCGAGATGGCTGACAGTTCCTAACCTGGCCGCCGATGGAGCCGATCACGTGGGTCTTCGCCGTGATCGCCGCGGTGCTCGTGTTCGTCATCGCCGCCGTCGTCATCGGGCGCGAGGCCCATCGGCTCGACGCCGTCGCGCCGCGGGTCATCTACCGCGTCGACGAGGCCGTCGAATTCGTCGGCGACCATCTGCCCGAGGCGACCCAGGCCCGCCTGACGCCGGCGGAGCTCGAGCGGCTGCTGGTGTTCCACCTCCGCTGGCTGCACGCCAAGGGGTTGCAGCCCGTCGACGTCGTCGACCGTCGCCAGGACATCGTGACGCCGACGGTCATCGACGAGGACACGGTCGTCGGGTTCGTCCTCGGCGAGGCCGAGCGCGAAGGCGTCGAGGTGCTCGACGATGTCGACGTCGTCGCTGTCGTCGAGGCTCACCTGGAGTATCTGGACGCGATCGGCGCCGTCGGCCCGCCAGCAGCCGGTGACGACGTCACCGACCTCGACCTGCCCTGAGCGAACCCGCCCGTTGCGTCCGGCAGCGCGGTGATCGGCAACGATGGCGCGATGGGCATCGAGTCCGTGGACTTCCACTTCGACGTCATGTGCCCGTGGGCGTACCAGACCTCGCGGTGGATGCGCGAGGTCCGCGACCTCACCGGGCTGGAGGTTCGCTGGCGGTTCTTCAGTCTCGAGGAGATCAACCGAGTCGAGGGCAAGAAGCACCCGTGGGAGCGGGAGTGGTCGTACGGCTGGTCGATGCTGCGGATCGCGGCCTTGCTCCGGCGCCGGGACGAGAAGCTGGTCGACGCCTGGTACGAGTGCGCCGGCCGGGCGCTCCACGTCGAGGGCCGCCAGCCGCACCGGCGGGAGGTCGCTGAGGCGCTGCTCGCCGAGATCGGCATCGACCCCGGCGTCGTGGCCGAGGCGATCGCCGATCCAACCACCCACGACGACGTGCGGGCCGACCACGGGCGGGTCGTCGCCGCCGGCGGGTTCGGGGTGCCGACGCTGTTCTTCCCCGACGGCCAGTGCCTGTACGGCCCGGTGGTGGTCGATCCGCCCCACGGCGACGAGGCGCTGGCGCTGTGGGACCACGTCCAGTCGTCGTTGCAATTTGCCCGCCTCTACGAGATCAAGCGACCCAAGTCGCCGGCCGACCTGGCGCTGATCGCCGAAGCGTTCCGCCCGTACCTGACCGCCCGCGAGTGGCGGACGATCGAGAACCCGACGCCGTAGCCACCCGATCGAGTCTCGATCGAGCCGCGATCGAGACTCGACCGAGCACGAAGGAGCCGCCGTGCCCACGACCTTGCCCAAGGAGTCCGTCGTTGCCGGCCTGCACGACGTCTGGGATCGCCTCGACGCGCTGCTCGCCGGCCTGCACGACGACGACTGGGCCCGCCCGACGTGCCTGCCGGGCTGGAACGTGCAGGCGATCGCCGCCCACATCATCGGCACCGAGTCGATGCTGCTCGGCGTCGAGGCACCCGACCTGACCGTCTCGGAGGCAACCCATCCACACGTCCGCAACCAGATCGGGTCGTTCAACGAGGCCTGGGTCGAGGCGCTCGGCGCCGAGCCTCCGGCCGACGTGCTGGCCCGCTTCCGCGCCGACGTCGCCAAGCGCGAGGAGGCGCTCGACGCGATGTCGCAGGAGGACTGGGACCGGGTCGGGTTCACACCCGCCGGGCAGGACACCTACGGACGGTTCATGCGCATCCGAGTGTTCGACCA
>JBIOUO010000485.1:0-5635 GCA_044867195.1 Ilumatobacteraceae bacterium | reverse complement strand
TTGTACCCGAACTCGACCGGTTTGCCGAGCCGCCCTTTCCGGATCGGCCGGGCATCGGGCTCGTGCAACGACACCAGCCGTGTCGCCCCGTCAGGTTGATCACCATTGACACGACAACGGGCCTGGGCGATCACCCGGCGGGTGCGCTCGACGAGCACCGCCAACTGCTCCACCATCCGCCGCACCCGCCGGCTCCGAGCCGTGTGCCCCAACGCTGCCACGGCTTCGCTCACCGCCTGGTCGGCGAGATCGGCGAGCTGCCCGGTGATCGTCAGCACCTCGGTCTTGGCTTCGTCGCTGCGACGTCGCAGCCACACCCCGATCGAATGCTGCAGCGCCCGCGCTTGAGCAGTGCGATCGTGTAGGTGACCTTCACCCCGGCATTGGTCAGCCTGTGCAGCCGCGACGCGATCCGACAGGTCGCCGAGGTCAACAACCCCGAATCGGTCGGATACTTGATGTCCGCTTCGACCACCGTCGTATCCGCCCGGACCATCGCCAGATCGACCTCACCGCGCTGATCGGCGGCCGCCAGCAGCTCGACGTTCAACGCGTCGATCAGGTCCGGGCCGCAACGGCGGGTGATCTTGCGGATCGTCGACTCATCCGGCACCGAGGACTCCAACCCGATCCGACAGAACCGCCGCCACGTCAACGAGTCCCGCACCTGCGCGCACAGCCGTTCATAGCCGAGCCCGAACCGGCACTTCAACACCATCATCCGCAGGTACGTCTCGATCGGGATCGACGGGCGACCCTCGACTGGATCGAAGAACGGTCGGAACGGCCGAAAGAACCGCTGATCGTCCAACAACGCGTCGACCTCGCCCAGCTCACCCGACAGGACCCGCATCCCGGGCGGCAACAACAACTCGAACAACGAACCCTGCGGGCCTACAGTTCGCAACACGATGGCCTCCACCCTTGTACGAGAAGGGACGGAGGCCATCGTACCGAACACTCGCGCGTCGATCAGGGATGCATCACCCCAGCTACCAGGCTATTTCCGGGGGAAGTAGTTAGAGGGGGAAACGAGAGCTTCGCTCACACAATTCCCCTACGTGTTCAGCGACCGACGAGCTCGGCGAGTAGCCATGCGCACAGCCGCCGGCAACCCGCCATCGCTGCGGTGAGCGATCCTTCAAGGTAAAGCCGCGCGCCCCGAGCGTGGATCGAGTGTCGCTGAACCGGGAACCTCGCGTCGTGGGCGCTGAGGCGGACCATCGCCTTGCGTCGGGCGACGACTGGACGCATTCGGCACACCATTCCAACCGTGGCTGCTCCAGCGCGCCGAGCGGGGAGTCGGCACGCGGCGTACGTGAGCACACTCGTGCAGGCCCACCACTCCAGCGGGTTGTCGGGGCTCTCTCCGAACTCGTGGGTCGCGTACGGGTAGACCGCCTTGAAGCCGTACGGGAACGCGATGTGGTCGACCGCCCACAGGATGTCGGCCCCGAGTTCATCGACCACATCACAGGCCCGGGCGATGCCATCGCGCGAGCTGCGGCCCACGTGCGGCGCGAAGAATCCGATCTGCACGTCGGCACGGTAACCAGCCAATCTCGACATGCCGACGGCGGTAGCGCCTCGCTGGCAGCGGGTACCGAGCCGGACTATGTCGAAGGGCCCGCGGCCGTGACACGGGCCGGCGTTCGATAACTATGTGGGTTGACACGGGCTACGACCGGTCACGTCGTGCGACCCGCGCCAGCCGCTCGGCACTGGAGGAAGTCGCGCAGCACGACGCCGAAAGCGTCCGGTTGGTCGAGGTTGACGGCGTGCCCGGCACCGATGATCGTGGCGACGCGAGCATCGCTGACGGCCGCCGCGATGCGGTCACCACGGTTGGCAGACACAAACCTCGACCTGCTGATCGATGAGTCGTGCCGAGTGAGCTGGTGGCAACGTCAGGCGGCGACGTGCTGCGTACCGGTTCCGGTCACGGACCGCACCGCAGAGCTCGACGACTCGGAGCCGCCACGGTCGGGAGCACGATCGCACACCAGCCGATCAGTTCGCCCGGCGTCTATCTTCGGAAGGTGCCCCACGAGGAGATCGACGGCGTCCCCATCTGGTACGAGGAGCACGGCGACCCGACAGGCCCGTCGCTCGTCGCCCTGCACGGCGGCATCGTCACCTTCCGCGGCAGCTTCGGCGACGTCCTCCCCTGGCTCAGCGAGGGCCGCAGGGTGATCGGCGTCGAGCTCCAGGGCCACGGCCACACGCCCGACACCGGCCGTGCCATGTCGATCGACCGCTTCGCCGACCATGTCGCCGAGCTGATCGATCGGGTCGCCGGCGGCGTGCCCGTCGACGTCTGGGGCTTCAGCCTCGGCGCCCTCACCGCCACGAGCCTGGCTCTCCGCTACCCGGCCAAGGTCCGCCGCCTCGTGCTCGCCGCCTCCCACATCCGCCCCGACGGCTATCACCCCGAGATCACGGCGCCGGAGCAAGATGACCCGCGCCTGCCGACCGAGGACGAGTTCGCCGCCTGGCAGACCGACTACGAGGCGGTTGCGCCGAACCCGGCGGACTTCTTCCCATTCCTCGAGCGCTTGCAGCCGGTCGTTCACGACTTCGCGGGCTGGACCGCCGACGAGATCCGGTCGATCACCGCGCCTACATTGCTCGTGATCGGCGACCGCGACTTCGTCCGCCTCGACCATGCCGCCGAGATGCTCGACCTCTTCCCCGACTGCCGGCTCGCCGTCCTGCCCGCGACCCGCCACACCGAGGTGATGCAGCGCGCCGACGAGCTCCGGGCGCTCGTCAGCCCCTTCCTTCGGGAGCTGACATCGCCGACGTGATCGGCGCTTGCGGCCCGATCTGGGCGGGACTCGTATCTGGGCGGGAATCGTCCCGGAATCCGAGACGATTCCCGCCCAGAAGTTCAGCTGAGACGATTCCCGCGCAGTTCGCGGGCACGGCGCGCGGACGTCTTCCAGGATTTGGACCTCGCGCCGGCGCACTGAGCGAACGATGTGACGCGTCCGTCTCGCTCAGGGCACTGACCTGCCCGGCCCATCCGCGTGAGACGGGTGCGTGGCGGGCTCGCGGGGCAATCCCAGCACGCGCTCGGCGATGATCGAGCGTTGGATCTCGTTGGTTCCGCCGGCGATGGACAGCGACAAGGTGTACAGGGCGTCGGCCGCCCACTGCGCGCCGGGTGCAGTCTCTCCGGGCCGACCGAGTGCTGGTCCGGTCCAGGCCAGCGCGTCGGCGCCGACGATGCGCCAGGCCAGGTTGCCGAACTGGCGTGCCACCAGCGCGTTGGTGAGCTTCCCGAGCGACCCGATCGGGCCCGGGTCGGAGCCCGTCGTCGACGCGGTGGCCAGCGATCTGGTGACGAGCAGGCTCTGGCACACCTCGGCGATGTACAGCCGGACGACCTCGTCACGGATCACCGTGTCGACCAATCGCGGGCGCCGCCGGAGCTCGTCGAGCAGCAGGTCGGTGCGGTCGTGGCGGATCCCGCCCCGTTGACCGGCGGCGCGGGCGACGCGCTGGTGGTGCAGCATCGCCGACGCGATCCGCCACCCCGCTCCGGACGGCGGGAGCACCATCTCGGACGGCACGAACACGTCGGTGAGGAACACCTCGTCGAAGTCCGTCGCACCGTCGAGCTGTCTGATCGGTCGGGTCTCGACTCCCCGCGCGGTGAGGTCGACGATGAACATCGACAGGCCGTCGTGCTTGTCCGCGGTGGGATCACTGCGGGCGAGCAGGATGCCGAAGTCGGCGCGATGGGCCAGCGTCGTCCAGACCTTCTGGCCGTTGACGAGCCAGCCGCCGGGCACCGGAGTCGCCCGCGTCTGCACCGCGGCGAGGTCGGAGCCGGCGCCGGGTTCGGAGAACAACTGGCACCACACCTCCCTCCCGGCGAGGATCCGTGGCACGTGCCGGCGCCGCTGGGCGTCGGTCCCGAACTCCAACAACGTGCTCAAGCAGTTCCCCAGCGTGATGGCCAAGGATTCCGTCATCAGCGGGAAGCGGCCGGCCTCCTCCCGCCACGTCGTCTCATAGGCCGCCGGCAAGCCGCGGCCGCCGAAGGCCGGCGGCACGCTGAGCCCGGCCAGACCGGCGGCGTGTAGCGCCCGCTGGAAGCCGAGGGCGCGGTCCAAGGCGAGGTCGCCACGAGGGTCGTCGTTCGCCGATCCGGGGTCGACGGCGGCATGGAGGCGCAGGAAGCAGCGCACGCGCTCACGGAATCGATCGAGGTCGTCATCCACCTGCGGCTGCCATTCTCACTCGTCACGCGTGCTGCCGTCGTCGGGATCGGCGGCGGAGCATGTCGTCCTCGAAATGGTGATCGCCGCACGGGCCTCGCGAAAGGGACCTTCGACCCATTTCCGCGCCCGCTCAACAGCCCGCCGCGTTCTGGGTGGCGACAGTCTCGGAACCGAGACCGTCACGCCCCAGAAGGCGGAATGAGACCACGGCCACCCAGTTGCACGGCGCGGCCACATCGAGACCGTCCACTCGTCCGCCGGTCCGGTTCTCCGTCCTTGCCGGCCGGTGCCTAGATTGCGCCTATGACGACGTTCGACAAGCTCTACATCGACGGGGCATGGGTTCCGTCGGACTCGACCGAGACGATCGAGGTGATCGACTCGGTCACCGAAGACACCATGGCCACGGTGCCGGCGGGCACGGGCGCCGACGTCGACCGCGCCGTCGCCGCCGCCCGCTCGGCGTTCGCGACGTGGTCGTTGACGCCGGTCGAAGAGCGCGCCAAGTACCTCTCCCGGATCGGTGACGCGCTCGGCGCGCGGATGGACGAGTTGGCCACGACGATCTCCAAGGAGACCGGCATGGCCAAGTGGCTGTCGCAGCTGGTCCAGGTCGGCCTGCCGATCAACAGCTTCAAGACCGCGGCGTCGCTCGTCGAGAGCTACCGCTTCGAGGAGGAGATCGGCAACTCGCTCGTCGTGCGCGAGCCGATCGGCGTCGTCGGCTGTATCACGCCGTGGAACTACCCGCTGCACCAGATCGCCGCCAAGGTCGCCTACGCCATGGCCGCCGGCTGCACGGTCGTGCTCAAGCCGAGCGAGGTCGCCCCCGTCGACGCGTTCGTGCTGGCCGAGGTGATCGACGAGATCGGGCTGCCGGCCGGCGTGTTCAACCTGGTCTCGGGCTACGGGCCCGTGGTCGGCGAGGCGATCGCCGCCCACCCCAACGTCGACATGGTCTCGTTCACGGGCTCCACCCGCGCCGGCAAGCGCGTCGCCCAGCTCGGCGCCGAGACGGTGAAGAAGGTCGCCCTCGAGCTCGGCGGCAAGTCGGCCAACGTGCTGCTCGACGACCTCGACAGCGAGGGCTTCGCCAAGGCCGTCGCCGACGGCGTGCAGAAGGCGTTCCTCAACTCCGGCCAGACGTGCTCGGCGCTGACCCGGATGCTCGTGCCGGCCGACCGCCTCGCCGAGGCCGAGCAGGTCGCCGCCGCGGCGGTCGGGAAGGTCAAGGTCGGCGACCCCTTCGCCGAGGGCGTCCACCTCGGCCCGCTGGCGTCGGCGGCGCAGCGCGACCGCGTCGAGGGCTACATCCAGAAGGGCGTCGACGAAGGCGCCGAGCTCGTCGCCGGCGGCCCGGGTGCGCCCGAGGGCCTGGAGAGCGGGTTCTACGTCCGCCCGACCGT
>JBIOUO010000484.1:0-3568 GCA_044867195.1 Ilumatobacteraceae bacterium | reverse complement strand
GGTCGGCCGGGGAGGTCGGGGGAGTGACCGCCGAGGGCGAGCATGGCGAGGGCGATGAGCGGTTCGGGGCCGTGGAAGCCGAAGGCGATTCTGGTGATCAACCGGATCTTGGTGTTGGTCGCTTCGATCAGGGCGTTGGACAGCTGTGCGTCGAGCGCGGCGTCGATCGCGGCGCGGTGAGTGGTAATGCGTCGTTGCAGCTCGACGAATGCTGGTAGCCGGGATCGTCGTGCCCACAGGATCCACCGATCGAGCGCCGCTTTGCCGTCTTCGCCTTTGACGGCGAACGCGTAGCGCAGGCCTTCTTTGAGCAGGTAGGCCCGCCACAGGCGAGGATCGGTCTTGGCGATCCACTCGAGCTGGTGACGTTGGCGCACGCTGAGCCGTTCAGGGTTCTTCCACAGCGCCCACTGGGTCCGCTTGATCTGGCGCGCTGCACCGACGGCGCTATTGGTCCAGTTCCCCTTACGGCGGTGTCGTCCCGCCGCCTCGTTCCAGGCTCGGCGCCGTTCGACGTCGAGGGCGTCGAGGGCCCAGGCCACGACGTGGAACGGATCCGCGCAGCGCACCGCCTGAGGAGCTCGGGCCTGAACAACTCGACGGATCCACGGCGCCATGTCCGCCGTCACGTGGGTCAACGCGGCGGACCGTTCGGCGCCAAGCTCGTCGAAGAAGCGGGCCACGGTGGCATCGTCACGACCCGGAGCTGCCCACACCAGCCGGCCGCTGTCGTGGTCGACAACCACGGTCAAGTAGCTGTATCCACGCTTGTAGGAGATCTCATCGATCCCGATCCGCCGCAACCCGTCCAACCGATCGACCCGGCGGTCGATGTCGGCACTCACCCGAGCGATGATCGCCCCCACGGTTCGCCACGCCACCCGCAACAGCTCGACCACCGCCGACTTCGAGACATGCACCGCCAGCCACGCCGCTTGATCATCGAAATCGCGGGTGTGTCCAGCAC
This sequence comes from Ilumatobacteraceae bacterium, assembly GCA_044867195.1. Taxonomy (GTDB): domain Bacteria; phylum Actinomycetota; class Acidimicrobiia; order Acidimicrobiales; family Ilumatobacteraceae; genus JALZMG01. The sequence goes on along the minus strand of JBIOUO010000484.1, from coordinate 2,601 downwards.
CATGGCGTGCCCACGGAACGTCAGCGACCGTGACACCGTGGTTGCGACAACGCACCCGAGGCGCATCGGCCTCCACGAACACCTTCGTGACGCCCAGATCTAACGCTCGCCAGCGGCGCCGGCCCTCCCCTCGATCGAACCGTGGCGAGCGTCGACCACACCGCCCGCACCGTCGGCGGGCGTTCGCCGCCGGCCGCGCCAACACGACCACCGCTCCCGCCTCATCGTCAAAGGCCACGCCCTCGACCACCGTGCGCGTCAACCCGAACGACCGCTGCCATACGCTGCTGTTCCGCACCCCGTCGCGCCTCCTTCGTCTGGACCTTCACAGCCCGGAACGTAGGAAGCAGACGGGGTGCAACCGCGGATGGTGCCAACACCGACCCACGGATACGTCACAAGAGCCCAATTCCGAGACGATCCGCGCCCAGTTCTTGGAATGAGACGATTCGCGCCCAGATGCGCCGTGTCACGCCGGGCGGACGTGCACGACGTCGCCGACGGCCACGCGGTGGGTGACGGCGCAGGTGTCGAGCACGACGAGGCGGCCGTCGGGCTCGACGTCCACGGCGGTGCCCTCGACGACCCCGTCCGGGAGCTCGACGCGGACCTGGCGACCGAGCGTTCCGAGCGCCGCCCGGTAGGCGGCGGCGAGGTCGGCCGGGTCGGCCGGCAGGCGGTCGTACGCCTCCAGGAGCGCCCGCAGCACGTCGCCCGGCGCGATCTCGTCGCCGAGGCGGGCGGCGCCGTCTGGGCACCACCCGACGTTGAGCCCGATGCCGACGACGACGTCGCCGCCGGGGCTGCGCTCGGCGAGGATCCCGGCCAGCTTGCGCTCGTCGACGAGCAGATCGTTGGGCCACTTGAGCACCACGTCCACGCCCGCCACCCGCCGGCACGCGTCGACGGCGGCGAGGGCGACGCGACGGGTCAGGTCGTTGGGGTGCGCCGGCACGACGTGGAACAGCAGCGACACCAGCAGGTTGGTCCCGGGGGGCGCGTCCCAGCGGCGGTCGAGACGGCCCTTGCCGGCGATTTGGTGGTCGGTGACGAGCACGCTGCGGTCGGGCCGCGTCGTCGCCGTGGCCAGCAGGTCGGCGTTCGTGCTGCCGGTCTCGGCGACGTGCTCGACTGCCCAGCCTGCGGGCCACGCGTCCACGCCACCTACATTGGCAGCCGTGCTCAGCAAGATCCTGATCGCCAACCGCGGGGAGATCGCCGTCCGCGTCATCCGCGCCGCTCGCGAGCTCGACATCGCCACCGTCGCGGTGTACTCCGAGCTCGACCGCGACGCGCTGCACGTGCGCCTCGCCGACGAGGCCTACGCGCTCGGCGGTCAGACGGCGACCGAGAGCTACCTCAACACCGAGGCGATCCTCGACGCCATCCGCCGCAGCGGCGCCGACGGCGTGCACCCCGGCTACGGGTTCTTCAGCGAGAACGCCGTCTTCGCCCGGGCGATCACCGACATGGGCGTCGCGTTCATCGGGCCGCCGCCGAGCGCGATCGAGGAGATGGGCGACAAGGTGTCCAGCCGCAGGGCGGCGCTCCGCGGCGGGGCGCCGATCGTGCCGGGCACCACCGAGTTCGCCACCGGGCCGGAGGAGATCCGCGCCTTCGGCGAGGAGCACGGCTGGCCGGTGGCGATCAAGGCGGCGTTCGGCGGCGGCGGCCGCGGCATGAAAGTCGTGGCGTCGGCGGACAAGGTCGACGATGCGATGGCCAGCGCGCAGCGTGAGGCGAAGAGCTTCTTCGGGCGCGACGAGGTCTACGTCGAGCGCTACCTGACCTGGCCCCGCCACGTCGAGGTGCAGGTCGTCGGCGACACCCAGGGCGACGTCGTGTGGGTGTCCACCCGCGACTGCTCGGCGCAGCGCCGCCACCAGAAGCTGATCGAGGAGGCGCCGGCGCCGGCGCTGCCCGCCGGCGTCGAGGACGCGATGGGCGCCGCCGCGGTGAAGGCGGCGAAGGCCGTCGGCTACTACAACGCCGGCACCGTCGAGTTCATCTACCAGGACGGCGAGTTCTTCTTCCTCGAGATGAACACCCGCCTGCAGGTCGAGCACCCGATCACCGAGGTGATCACCGGCATCGACCTCGTCGAGTGGCAGATCCGCGTCGCCTCCGGCGAGCCGCTGCCGCTGAGTCAGGAGGAAGTGCGGGCCCTGCAGCGCGGCCACGCGATCGAGATCCGCATCAACGCCGAGGACCCCGCCGGCGGCAAGTTCCTCCCGTCGCCCGGCAGGATCACGCAGCTCGAGGTGCCCGACGGCTTCGGGGTGCGCTTCGACGGCGGCTACGCGGCGGGCGACGAGATCAGCCAGTTCTACGACAACCTCGTCGGCAAGCTGGTCGTGTGGGGCAAGGACCGCCCGACGGCGATCGCCCGCACCATCCGGGCGCTCGAGGAGATGCGCGTCGGCGGTGTCGCCACGACGATCCCGGCCGACCTCGCCATCCTCCGCCACCCCGACTTCGCCGCCGTCACCCACTCCACGAAGTGGGTCGAGGAGACGCTCGACCTCTCCGGCGTCGCCGCCGCACCCGCCGCGGCGCCGGCGTCGCAGGCCGACGGCGACGGCGAGCAGCCCGAGCCGCGGG
>JBIOUO010000483.1:0-6353 GCA_044867195.1 Ilumatobacteraceae bacterium | reverse complement strand
AGCCTCAAACACTCCGAGGAAACGCCCTCGAGCTCGGCGGGCTTCAGCCCGCCGAGCGAAGACGCCGACAACCGCAAGCGGGGGTATCCTTGGAGTTCCACTAAGAAGACGGATATTCACCCGAGGTACGCGGAGACCGTTGTGCGGTGTTCGTGTGGGAACACGTTCACCACGCGGTCGACCAAGGGCGGGAAAGATGCGCAGTTGCACATCGAGCTGTGCAACGAGTGCCACCCATTCTTCACTGGCAAGCAGAAGCTCGTCGACTCGGGGGGTCGTGTGGAGCGCTTCAACAAGCGGTACGGCACCCGCAAGCCCGCCACGTCCGGCAAGTCGGCGAAGTGACGGTCCACCGGCAACCGGGCCGGTGACGGATCTCAACGACCAGACCGACCGGCGCAGCAGGCTGCGCAGCCTGAAGCTGCAGGCGCTGGTCCGCGACCACGTCGGTCACGACCTCGATCCGGCGATCGGGGTGTATCCGCCGGGCGCGGCGCTCGTCGCCGGCTCCTCGGCGTGGGTCCTCGCCGAGGACGATCCCGGCCGCAGCTTGGGGCCGGCCCTCGCGTGGGCCCTGCGCAACGGCGCCACGTCGCTGCAACTGCTGGCGGAACGCGACACCGGCCTGCTCGCCCGGCGGGCAGAGAGGCTGCGCTTCCCCATCGAGGTGTGGCACGTCGCCGAGCGCACGCTGCTCCCGGCGGTGCCCGAACCACTCGCTGCGCCGCGCGAACCGTCGCCTGCCCACCTCGCGCTGGTCGACACGATCGCTGCCGGAGGTGCCGTGCCGAACGTCGAGCACGGGGTGGTGACCGGCGAGGTCCGCGGCCTGGAGGTGTGCCGCGTGGTCGACGACCCGCACACGGGGACGGTGCGTCTGGAGGTCGGCGTGGGCACCCACGACCGCGAGGCGTTCACGATCATGCACGGCGACGTGCCGACGGTCGACGCCCTTGCCGGTGTCGTGCGGGCGGTGGCCGAGCGTCGCCGTCCAGGCGCATCCGAGCACCCGGTGAGCCGCCTCGTCCCCGAGCGGCTGCTGCGCTGGCGGCTGGAGTCGCAACCCGGCCTGCTCGGCCTGGCGCGCGTGACCCCGGCTCAGCCGCCCGTTCCGCGGCCGGGTGTGAAGGAGCGCGCGCCGTGCGTGGCGCGAGCCGAGCGCACAGACGGGTCGGCGGTGCTTCTGGTGTGCTCGGTGGGGGTCGACCTCGACCTCGTCCCGTACGCGCTCGACGCCCGGCTGACCACGGATCGTGGTGCACCGGGCGTCGGCGGGGAGGTGTTGTTGGTTGCCCCGGCCCGTGACCTCGTGCCGGTGACGGCCGAGCTCGCCGGGTTGGCCGATCAGGCGTTGTCGCTGGTGCCGCTCTCCGGCTGATCCGCGGTCCCGGCGTCGGCCTCGTCGGCCGGTGCCGAGGTGGTGATCTCGATCTGGCGGCGCGCCGCGTCCGCAGCCGCGCCGACCGTGACCGTCAGGCGGCCGTCGGCGTAGGTGGCCGAGACCTGCTCGGGATCGAGCGCCGCGCCGAGGCGCAGGCTGCGCTCCCACGAGCTGTCGTCGGACGTCACAGACAGCGTGAGCGTCCGCCCGGCGACCGAGACGCCGACGTGATCGGCGGGCGTGCCGGGAAGGTCGACGCTGAGCACCAGTGTGCCGTCCTGCCAGGACGCGTCGACGACGGGGCTGCGGCGAGCGGGGCTGAAGAACGAGCTGGTCAGCTGCTCAAAAGCTCGATCGAACGAGCGATCGAACGCGGGGCGGTACGGACGGTTGCGGACGAGCATGGGTTTCCTCCGAGAGGTCGGTCCGGGGTGGGGGTTGATATGCGATTGAGCGTACAGAGTCCTTGAGCGATTTCCACTCAACTTTCTTGCAGAGGTCATGCGCGGCGGCACCGCTGTAGCCTCGTCAGGCCGTGTCCGACACCTCGTCCGCCGTCCTGGCCCGCCTCGCGGCGATGGAGCAGGAGCACGCCGACCTCGAGGCGCGCCTGGCCGACGGCACCGTCACCGCCGACCCGGCGGAGCTGCGGCGGGTCACGACTCGCTACCGCCAGCTCGATCCGTTGGTCGAGGCGGCCCGCACGCGGCGGCGGCTGCTGGCCGACGCGGCGGCGGCACGCGAGCTGCTCGCCGACGCGACGAGCGACGAGCGGCCGGCATTGGAGCAGGAGCTCGAGGAGCTCACGTCGTCGGTGGCCGCCGTCGACGCCGAGCTGCGCCGGCTGATGCTGCCTCCCGACCCGTACGCCGGACGGGATGTGATCGTCGAGATCCGCGGCGCCGAGGGCGGTGAGGAGGCCAACCTGTTCGCTCGCGACCTCTACGACATGTACCGCGCCTACGCCGCCCGCCACGGGCTGGCGGTCGAGACGCTGTCGTCGGACCCGAGCGACCTGGGTGGGTTCAACGAGGTCACGTTCAGCGTGCGCGGCGACGATGCGTGGCCACGGTTCAAGTACGAGGGTGGGCCACACCGCGTCCAGCGGGTGCCGGTGACCGAGAGCCAGGGCCGGATCCACACGTCGTCGGCGACCGTGCTCGTGCTGCCCGAGGCCGACGAGGTCGAGGTCGCGATCGACGATCGAGACCTCCAGATCGACGTCTTCCGGTCCAGTGGGCCGGGTGGGCAGAGCGTCAACACCACCGACTCGGCGGTGCGCGTCACCCACGTGCCGTCCGGCATCGTGGTGTCGATGCAGGACGAGCGCAGCCAGCTGCAGAACCGCCAGCGGGCGATGCAGGTACTGCGGGCCCGCCTGCTCGAGGTGGCCGAGCGGGAGCGTGACGCCGAGCGATCCGTCGAGCGGCGCTCGCAGGTCGGCGGCGGCGGCAGGGGCGAGAAGATCAGGACCTACAACTTCAAGGAGAACCGGGTCACCGACCACCGGATCGGGTTCACGAGCTACCGCCTCGCCGACGTCCTCGCCGGCGACCTCGACGACGTCGTGGAGGCGCTCACGGCTGACGAACGCAGCCGCCAACTAGCCGAGAGCGAGGCGTGAGCGAGCGCAGCGAGCTCACGGTCCCGATCTGGGTGCAGATCCTGACGACAGCTGGCAGTCTGCGCGCCCAGAACGCTGTTTGGCGGAGATCGCGCCCAGATGGTGGCGGATGAATCCGGCCACGACGACTTGGCGGGACCTGCTCGCCGAGACGGCGGCCACTGTCGGTGAGCGGCCGGCTGCTCGCTGGTTGTGCGAGGTGGCCAGTGGCGCCGACCGCATCGAGGACGTGCTTGACGAGCCGGCGACCGTGCGGATGGTCGCCCACCTCGACGCGATGCTGGCGCGGCGGGCGGCGGGGGAGCCGCTGGCGTACGTGCTTGGCCGGTGGAGCTTCCGCCACCTCGACCTGGCGATCGACCGCCGTGTGCTGATCCCGAGGCCCGAGACCGAGGTCGTCGCCGGCGTCGCCATCGACCTCGCTCGCTCGATGTGGCCCGGCGTGGTCGTGGCCGACCTGGGGACCGGCTCCGGCGCGATCGGCCTCGCCGCCGCCGACGAGCTGCCGGTCGAGCACGTCACGGTCTGGCTCACCGACGTCTCGTCCGACGCGCTCGACGTCGCCCGCGCCAACCTGGCCGGGATCGGGCGCCGCGGCGCCAACGTGCGCATCGCCGCGGGCTCGTGGTTCGCGGCCCTGCCGGCAGGCACGGTGCTCGACGTCGCGGTCGCCAACCCGCCGTACATCGCGAACGGCGCCGCCGATGTCGATCGGGCAGTGCGCGACTGGGAGCCGCACCAGGCCCTATTCGCCGGGCCGGACGGACTCGCCCACATCCGGCACCTGGTGGAGGCGGCCCCCGGCTGGGTGCGGCCGGACGGCTGGCTGGTGCTCGAGATCGGTGCCGACCAGGGCGCGTCGGTCAAGCGCCTCCTGCTCGACCACGACTACCGCGCGGTCACGATCCGCCCCGATCTCGCCGGCCGCGACCGCGTCGCCGTCGCCCGCCTTCCGTAGCTGTCCATCGATCTGGGCGGGATTCGTCTCGGAAACCGAGACGATCCCCGCCCAGATGGCCGTGTGAGACGATTCCCGCCCAGATTGGGGAGCTCAGCCGAAGCGGACGGCGATCTCCGACAGCAGCGAGCCCTCCTCGGGGGTCACCTTCTCGTCGGCGCCGACCAGCTCGCGTGCGGCGGAGAACAAGGCGCGGCGAAGAACCCGGCTGGTGATCCGGCTGTCGATCGAGTCGAGCAACTCGGTCACCGTGCCGTGCGCCCACGCCTGGCGGGCCGTGGCCATCGCCTGCCCGAGGTACTGCTCGTAGGAGAACGCGGTGCCGCGCCAGTCCTCGGTCAGCTCCTTGAGGACGGACAGCTCGTCGTCGCCGAGGTGGCGGTCGGCGAGCATCACGACCGCCAGCAGCTCGAGCGCGGCCATGTGCTCCCGGTCGGCCGTGGCGTGCACGGCGACGCCCTGGTAGAGCTCGCTCAGCCGCTCCTCCATCACGTCGCACCGTAGTCACGGCGGGGCAGTCCGAGCGCACGGCGCAGGAAGTCGAGCTGGTGGAGCAGCAGGTTCTCGGCCACCACCTCCTGGGGCGTCATGTGTGAGATGCCAACCAGCGGCAGGACCTCGTGCGGCCGCCCGGCGGCCAGCAGTGCGGACGACAGGCGCAGCGTGTGCGCCGACACGACGTTGTCGTCGGCGAGCCCGTGGATCAACAGCAGCGGGCGGGTCAGACCGGCGGCAAGCGGGAGCAGCGAGTTGGCGTCGTAGACGTCCGGCGACTCCTTCGGGTCGCCGAGGTAGCGCTCGGTGTAGTGCGTGTCGTACAGCCGCCATTCGGTGACCGGCGCCCCGGCGACGGCGGCGTGGAACACGTCGGGCCGGCGCAGCACGGCGAGCGCCGCCAGGTAGCCCCCGAAGCTCCAGCCGCGGATCGCGACCCGCGCGAGATCGAGCTCGGGATGCTGCTCCGCGGCGGCGTGGAGGGCAGTGATCTGGTCGTCGAGCACGGGCGTGGCGAGGTCGCGGTGGACGGCGCGCTCCCAGGCGGATCCCCGTCCCGGCGTACCGCGCCCGTCGGCGACGACCACCGCGAATCCCTGCTCGGCGAACCACTGCGACGCGAGGTGAGCGTTGTGCGAGTGCACGACGCGGGGACCGTGCGGGCCGCCGTACGGATCGAGCAGCACGGGCAGCGGCGAGCCGTCGTGGTCGGCCGGGAGCAGCACCGCGGTCGGGATCCGCTCGGGACCGGCGAACAGGAGGTGCGGCCGCGCCCGCAGCGCCGGCGCCGTCGCCACGCTGCGCAGCTCGACGCCGTCGAGCGACGCCCACCGCCCGCCTGGCTCGGCGAGTGTCGCCGTCCGCACCACGACTGTGCCGCCGCCGGCCGCGGCGCTGTGGATGCCCGGCTCGTCGGTCAGCGCGTCGAGCGTGCCGTCGGCAACGCGACGCCATATCTGCACCGACGTCGGCTCGTCGATCGCGTTGGCCGTGAACGTGACCTCGCTGCCGTCGACCGACGCGACGGCGCGGACCTGCACCTCGGTCGGCGTGACCGGCTCGCCGGCGACCAGCAGCCGCCGCGCCCCGTCGCGATCGGCACACGTCACGAGCGCACCGTCGGCGAGCAGCCGCGGGACGCCGGGAACGAGCTCGACCCAGATGTCGTCGGCGTCCTCGAACCGCGTGTCGATCGCGCCAGTGGACGGGTCGACGCCGAACGTGAGCAGCCGGCGCTGGTCGCGCGACTGCACCGTGACGATCAGGCCGGGCTCGGTCCACGCGACGTCGACGACGTACGGAAACGCCTCGCGGTCCCAGTCGACGTCGACGATCGATCGGTCGAGGCCGATGATGTGCAAGGTGACGTCGACGTTCGGGGTGCCGGCGGCGGGATAGGCCAGCTCGCGCGGCGGTGTCGCCGGCTCGGCCGGATCGGCGAGGTGCCAGCGCTGGACCGGGGTCGTGTCGACCCGTGCCACGGCCACCGCCTCGCCGTCCGGGCTCCACCAGTAGCCGCGCAGCCGACCCATCTCCTCGGCGGCGATGAACTCGGCGCTGCCCCACGTGACCGACTCGGGCTCGTCGTCCTCGCCGCCGGCGAGGATCCACCAGCGTCCGTCGAGCTCGCCGATGCACAGCAGGCGCCCGCTCACGTAGGCGACGCGCCGGGCGAGCGGATCCGGTCGCGGGTCGAATACGGGGCCGGCGACGGGCAGCTCGCGGGCCTGGCCGCTGAGCAACCCGGCGACGAACAGCCGCCCGGCGATGGCGAACGCGCTGACCGTCACGGCCGCATCTGTGGCGAACGCGGTGATGCCGGCGGCGCTCTCGCGTGCCCGCTCGCGCCGCGCCCGCTCCTCGGGCGGCAGGTCCTCGTCGGCGCGGCCGCCGAG
>JBIOUO010000482.1:0-9566 GCA_044867195.1 Ilumatobacteraceae bacterium | reverse complement strand
AGGCGGGCGGCGGCCGAGCGTGACCGGTCGGCGCTCCACACCCCGGTCGAGTCCCAGCGGGCGAGCAGCCCGGCGCCGGCGCCGGCGAGGCGGTGGCGGGCCCGTTGCAGGCCGACCACCAGCGTGTCGAGCTCGGGGTCGGTGAGCGTGTCGATGTCGAGGGCAGCGACTGCGCTGATGGCTTCCTGGAGCCGGTCGAGCAGGCCGTCGTACACACGTTCAGGCTACCGAACGTGCGCGCGCAAAGCAAGCAGCATACAGAGAAATTCAGCCCTTTCGAGAGGGAGGTTCTGTTCCTGAGCGGCTTGTTCCGTGTGACTGAATAGACCTGAACCACGCAACCTCGGCCGGTCACCCTCGTTGCCTCCCTTCGAGCCCGATCCTCGACGCCCGTCACCTGCCCGGCGAAACCAGCGATCGCCGCATGACATCGGCCGGCGCCGGGTAGTCCCGACGGACGATGGATGATCGCGGCACGATGGATCACCACCGGCCGGTGGCGGTGGTCACCGGCGCCAGCGCCGGCGTCGGGCGGGCGACAGCGATCGCCTTCGCCCGCGCCGGATACGACGTCGGGCTGCTCGCCCGCGGCCGGGCCGGGCTGGAAGGGGCGGCATCCGACGTCCTCGCTGAGGGTGGGCGCGCCCTCGCCGTGCAGGCCGACGTCGCCGACTGGTCCGCGGTGCGCCAAGCGGCGACGGAGATCGAAGCGGCGCTCGGCCCGATCGAGGTGTGGGTGAACAACGCGATGGCCACCGTGTTCGCCCCGATCCGCGACACCGACCCGGCCGAGATCCGCCGCGCCACGGAGGTGACCTACCTCGGTCAGGTCCACGGCGCGCTGGCGGCGCTGGAGGTGATGCGGCCCCGCGACCGTGGGGTCATCGTGAGCGTCGGTTCGGCGCTCGCGTTTCGCGCGATCCCGCTGCAGGCGTCGTACTGCGGCGCCAAGTTCGCCGCACGGGGCTTCATGGAGGCGCTGCGCGCCGAGCTGCTGCACGACCACAGCGGGATCCGCGTCTCCATCGTGCACCTGCCGGCGGTGAACACGCCGCAGTTCCTGTGGAGCCGGAGCAAGATGCACGACCAGCCGCAGCCGGTGCCGCCGATCTACGAGCCCGAGGTCGCCGCGCGGGCGATCGTCGCGGCGGCACGGGATGGCCGCCGCCAGCACATCGTCGGGGTGTGGAACCGCCTGATCGTCTACGGCAACCGCGTCTTCCCTGGCGTGTTCGACCACTTCGCCGCGCGCACCGGCTGGTCCTCGCAGGAGATCGAGGGCGAGCACATCGGCCCCCGCGACGGCAACCTCGACAAGCCGTACGACGAGGACTTCGGGACTGACCACGGCGCCCGCGGCCCGTTCGACGATCGGGCCAAGGGGATGCTCGCGCCGCAGTTCATCCGCTCGCTCCCACAGGTCGCTCGCGACAGCGCCGCCGCCGTGCGCGATCGCGTCCTCGAAGTCGCCCACGGCCACCCGAGTGTGGACGGTCATCGGAGTGCCGGCGGTCGGGATTCCGCCGTCCGACACTCGGATGAGCGGCCGATCTGGGCGGGCTTCGTATCTGGGCGGGAATCGTCCCGGAATCCGAGACGATTCCCGCCCAGAAGCCGATCCAGGACTTCCTGACGGATTAGCCTTCCAGAACTTTGGGCGGTCGGTCCGACTGCGCTCCGTAAAGGTCCCGTCAGGCTGGTTCGAGTCGAGCTGGCGTGGACTTGTGCCAGGGCGTTCCGGCCCACGGGTCGCGGTCCTCGCTGGCGGTGAGCTCGTTCGTCCCGACGCCGGTCTTCGACCTCACTCCGGCCTCGATGTGGTCGAGGCCCAACCCGTTGGGGAGCGAGACGTGGCCCGGCTGCATGGCGTCGTCCACGGTGATCGTGACGACCGCAGTCGATCGCCTCGTGGACAGCTTGGCCGCGCCACCGTTGGTGAGGCCGATCCGTTCGGCGTCGGCCGGCGACACGCGCAGCGCACCGTCGGGGTCCTTCTTCCGCCACGCCGGGTCACGCAGGATCGTGTTCGCCGTGAACGAGCGTCGTTCCCCGGCGGAGAGCAGGAACGGCCAGTGGGGGTCGTCGCCGGGCGGTGTCTCGCCGGCGAGGTCGGCGAGCTCACCGAGCAGCTCGGGGATCTCGACGTGGACCAGACCGTCGTCGGTCTTGATCCGTTGCCACGTCGCCTCCCAGGTGTCGTCGGTGAACACGACCCCGGACGGGCTGGCGACGATCGCGTCGAACAGCCGGTCGCCGGCATCGGGTCCCGAGCCGAAGCCGGCGCGGGCGACGCCGTCGGGATTGACCTGCGAGCAGCGGATCGCCATCGGCCACAGCGACGCAGCAGCGGCGGCGCCGTAGGGAAGCGTGGGCCCGAGCGTGCGGTACAGCAGCACGGCGGCGACGGCGGCGAGCTGGGGATCGGTGGTGGTCGCTTCGGTGAACGCCGCCGCGAACTCCTCGCGGCTGCGCTCCGCCGCCGAGCGCAGCGCCCCGACCAGCGTGGGGTCGAGGAGACCGAGGGCCTCGACGATGCGGGCGTGGATCTCCGGCTCGGGCAGCGGACCGGGCGGCGGGTCGAGCACCGGCCGGCGGAGGTGGAAGACGTTCTGCGGGTAGTCGAAGTTGAAGAACGTCGCCTCGTGCTTCTCGTACTGGGTGGCGGCGGGCAGCACGTAGTCCGACTCCCTCGCCGTCTCGGTCATGAACACGTCGATGCAGACGCTGACGTCGAGCGCCCGCATCGCCTGGCGCATGCGCTGGCTGTCGGCGACCGAGCTGACCGGGTTGCCCGACTCCGAGATGAGGGCCCGGTAGCGCTGCGGGTGATCGGCGAGGATCTCCTCGGGGAGGATGTTGCATGGGATCAGCCCACCGATGACCTTGGCCCCCACGACCGGCGAGACGGGGGCGGCCGTCGGGTGCAGCTCGCGGCGGCTCATGCGCAGGAGACCCCCGATGCCGGTCATCGCGTACTGCCCGCCGGGGTTGGCGAGGTTCCCGGTGAGCAGCCAGACGAGCTTCTCCAGGTAGCTGACGAGGGTCGAGTGGCGGTTCATCTGGACGCCGAGATCCTCGAACGTGGCCACGCTGGACGCCGCCGCGATCCGTCGGGTGGCCGCGCGCACCAACGTCTCGTCGACGCCGCTGATCTCGCAGTACCGGGCGATCGGCACGTCACCCAACGCCCTGAGCACCGGCTCGTACCCGGAAGCGTGCGCTTCGAGCCAGGCCAGGTCGACGAGGCCCTCGCCGACCAGGACCGCAGCCATCGCCGCGAGCAGCCAGGCATCTCGGCCCGGGCGCACCTGGAGGTGGTGATCCGCCATCGCCGCCGTCTCGGTCACCCTTGGGTCGATCACCACCATCGACCGGTTCGGGTCGGCGGCGATCGCCTTGAGCGTCGTGCGGGCGTGCGGGATGCCATGGGAGATCCACGGGTTCTTGCCAGCGAAGAAAGCGACCTCGCAGTGCTCGAAGTCGCCGCGCAGCGGCGTTCCGAACATCTTGCCCATCACCAGCATCTCGCCGGTCTTCTCCTGGGAGATGGCGTTGGCCTTGAACCGCGCACCGAGTGCAGCCAGGGTGGCCGCGCCGTACGTGCCGCCGAGATGGTTCCCCTGCCCGCCGCCGCCGTAGTAGACGATCGACTGACCGCCATGGGTGTCCCGAACGGCGGCCAGCCGCGTCGCGACCTCGCGGATGGCGGTATCCCAGTCGATCTCCTCGTAGGTCCCGTCGGGTCGCCGGCGCAGCGGGCTCAGCAGCCGCTCGCCGCGCCCGTTCTGGTAGTAGTCGAGGCGCAACGCCTTCTCACAGGTGTAGCCCCTCGACGCCGGGTGGGCCTTGTCGCCGCGCACCCGGTCGAACGTCCGGCCGTCGCCGCCGAGCCGGACCTCGACGCCGCAGTTGCACTCGCACAGGATGCAGGCGGTGGGATGCCACTCGGCTGCGGTCACATCACTGGATTCCATGATGGAACGAAACCCTAGCCCTATTACGTTCCATGATGCAACTAGTTCGTTTAGGCTGGGGGGTCGTGAAGCGCACCGACACCTCCGACTGGCCGTGCACGATTGCCCGCAGCGCGGCGGTGCTCGGCGATCACTGGAACTTGCTGCTGGTCCGCGAGGCCTGCCTCGGCACTCGTCGGTTCGACGACTTCCAGGCGGCGCTCGGCATCGGCCGCAACATGCTCACCCGGCGGCTCAACGGTCTCGTCGACGAGGGTCTGCTGCGCCGGGTGGAGTACCAGGAGCACCCGCCGCGTCACGAGTACCGGCTCACCCAGAAGGGCCGCGACGTCTACCCGATCCTCGCCGCGATGGCGGCGTGGGGCGACCGCTGGCTCACCGGGCCAGAAGGCACACCGCTGGTGCTGCACCACACCGCCTGCGACCACGACATGCACGCCGTCGTCGTCTGCAGCGAGTGCGAGAACGAAATCGACGTCCGTGAGGTGCGCGCCAGGGCCGGACCCGGCGCTCCCGCTGGCGTCGAGACGGGGGTGTCATGACCACCGCCGAGTGGGTCGCCGCGTACGCTGCGGCCGCCGGCATCTCCCCGCCGAGTCAGGACGAGATCGACATCCTGCTCCAGCTCGCCGCCGTCGCCGCCCACGCCTCCGAACGCACCGCTGCGCCGATCACCTGCTGGATCGCCGCCGCCGCCGGCCTCACTCCCGCCCGCGCCCTCGCCATCGCCGAGTCGATGAGTCCCGACGCCAGCTGACACGACGGTGTGATCGCCGTCGAGCTGGAGGTCGGTCATCAGCTCGCCTGCGTGTCGGACGCCAGCGAGGTCGTCGCCGGCTCCTCGTTGATCTCGTGGACGAGGTCGAGCAGGTGGGCGAGATCATCGAGTTGGCGCTGCAGATCGTCGGCCGGGTCGCCTTGGAGTTGAGCCCGCAGCGTGGTGATGCCGGCGTCGCGATACAGGCGGAGCCGGTCGAGGATGAGGTCGTCGGTGCCGACGAGGTTGGTGCCGAGCCCGATCGCCGTCGGCACGCGGCGGCGGGCGGCGTCACGGTCGCCGGCGAGCCACAGCTGCTGGACGGCGCGCACGTCGTCGCCGTAGCCCTGGCGGGCGAACGCTTCGTTGTAGAAGTTGGTGGTCGCCGAGCCCATCGCGCCGAACGTGAAGGCGTAGCCCTGGGCGTGGCGGCGCCCGGCAGCGTCGACGTCGTCGGTCAGCTCGACGCCGACCGACACCGTCAGATCGAGGTCGGCGAGTGACCGGCCGGCACGGGTGGCGCCGGCTCGGATCGGGTCGAGGAACACCTCCGCGGTCTCGGGGAAGAACGAGTTGCCGATCCAGCCGTCGGCGAGCTCCCCGGTGAGCGCAAGGTTGGCGGGCCCGAGCGACGCGACGTAGATCGGCACGTGCGTCGGAGGCAGCAGCGAGCGGATCGCCCGCCCCTCTCCGTCGGGCAGCGGGAGCTGGTACACCTCGCCGTGGTACTCCAGTCGGTGGCCGGCGGTGACGGCGCGGACGATGTCGATGGTCTCGCGTGTGCGGCGCACCGGCTTGTCGAACCGGACGCCGTGCCAGCCCTCCATCACCTGCGGGCCGCTGGACCCGATGCCGAGCACGAACCGGCCACCGGACAGCGCCTGCAGGGACATCGCCGACATGGCGAGCATCGCCGGGGTCCGCGCCCCGAGCTGCACGATCCCGGTGGCGAGGCGGATCGTGGACGTCTGGGCGGCGAGGTACGCCAATGGGGTCAGCGCATCGCCGGCCCAGAACTCAGGCACCCAGACCGAGTCGACGCCGAGCCGCTCGGCCTCCCGGACGAGCTCGACGCCGGCCGCGGTCACGGGCATCGCGGCGATCCCGACACGCAGGCTCATCGCGACTCCTCGGCGAGCTGCTTGATGCCTTCGACGGTGCGCTGCATGTTGGCCCGCACCTCGTCGAGGCGGCGGCGAAGGACGCGCGCCTCCTTGCCGGGGTTGGCGGCGATCGCCGCCGTCGTCCCCGACGGGCCAGGTCCCATCACGTAGCTGAACCGCAACCGGGTGCGACCGGCGGCCGGTTCGAGGTCGAACCGCCAACGTGCTCCCGGGTTCTCGGGATCGGAGGTGCGCCAGCCGAAGGCGCTCGGTTCCTCGCACACGTCGACGAAGCACGGCAGCTCCCACTCACCGACCGCCCGGTGACGGTTGCGCCCGATGAACACGGCGCCAACCCCGCGGTCGTCGCTCTGCCACTCGGCACCGATGGACTCATCCGAGAACCGGGTCGGCACGTTCACGTCGCTCACGATCGTCCACACCACAGCCGGGGCGGCGTCGATGTCGACCTCGGCGATCGCCCCCGGACCGTCCTCGAAGCGCAAGCTCCCGGCAGGGCCACGCTCCGCGGTGGTGCCGAAACGGTCGAAGTAGGTGATCGCCCGCGCCGGGTGACGGGGAGCACGACGGAACTCGGTGCCCCGCGTCCATGCCACGGGCAGCAGCACGATCTCGGTCATGTGGGCCGGGATGCCGAGGATCTCCTTCACGCGCGCCTCGTCCTCCAAGGCGGCGGTGACCCACGTCGTGCCCAGGCCCCGCGCCCGCAGCGCCAGGCAGAAGCTCCAGGCCGCCTGGATCACCGAGTCGAACAAGCCGGGGCGACCGTTCCCGTCGTGACGGCCGATGATCGTGGGGATCACGATGGCCGGGACCTCGGCGAGGTGCTCGGCGAGATACGTCGCCGACGCCATCACCTGCTCCTGCGGGTGGCCGGTGCCGCGCAGCCGCTCGGCGGCGGCGGACATGAACGGCAACGCCGTCTCCCGGTACAGCTCGCCGAGCTGATCCTTCACGGCCTGGTCGCGCACGATCACCCAGCGGCGGCTGCCGAGGTTGCCGCCGGTGGGTGCTTGCTCGGCGAGGTCGATGCAGTCGAGCAGCAACTGGTTGTCGACCGGCCGCTCGAGGTCGAGCCGCCGCCGGACGGCACGGGTCGTCGTCAACACCTCGTCGACGTGGCGCGGATCGATGTCCATTCAGCGCCCCGTGAACTGGGCCGGGCGCCGCTCGAGGAACGAGGCGATGCCTTCTTTGAAGTCCGCCGTCGACTGCACCGCTGCCGCCATCTCCGGGATCGCCTTGATCGCCGTGGGCTCGTCGTGGTCGAGTGCCAGACGGGCGTTGGCGATCGTGTGCACGAGCGCCGGCGGCGAGCACTGCAAGAGCTCGCGAGCGAGCGTCACCGCCCGCTCGCGCTGCTCGCCGGGCTCGACGACCTCTTGCACCAGCCCGATCCGGTACGCCTCCGCAGCGTCGAACTCGTCGGCTCGCAACAGGTGGTACATCGCGTTGCCCCAACCGGCGCGCTGCACGTAACGCACCGTCGCCCCGCCCAGCGGCGCAAGGCCCCGCTTCGGCTCCAACTGGCAGAAACGCGTGTCGGACGCGGCGACCACGATGTCACCGGCCAAGGCGATCTCGATCCCGATCGTGAACGTGATCCCCTGCACCGCGGTCACCAACGGCTTGCGCAATCGGCGCCCGAGCCCGAACGGATCGACCGGCTCCGACCCCTGCGCTGCCTTCCGCGCGGCGGCGTCACGCTTGGCCTCCTCGCTGAAGAACAACGGCATCTCCAACCCCGCCGTCGTGTGATCACCAGCGAACGCCAAGACGCCGACGAACAGGTCGTCGTCCTCGTCGAGCCGGGTGAGCGCGTCACTCAGCTCGTTGGCGATCTTCGGCGTGAACGCGTTCTTCTTCTCGACGCGATCGACGGTCATCACCAAGATGTGCTCGTCCACCACCTCGGTGCGCACGTGCCCATGCGGATGGCGCTCGCCAGTTGCCTGTGCAGTAGATTCCATGATGGAACTTGAAGCTACTCCTACGCGCCTTGCTCACGCAACCCCGAGCCCTACAGCTGCGTCCACGTTCCTTGCGGCCCGGACGAACCAATCGCTCGAACACGCCGTGCAACGCGGTCGACAGCCGTCAGTTCGAGTCCGGCGGCGGCAACCTGACCCCGGCCGCCGTCCTGCGGGCCAAGCGCGACGGCGTGCTCGGCGAGATCGCCGGTGCCGATGCCCAGTGTCCGTACATCTCCAATGCACGGGCGGCTCCACCGCCCGGCTGACGTCGCTCGTCGCATCAGGGTCGTCCGCAACACAACATTCTACGTGATTCTCTAACATCGAACGGTTCGAGCTACAGGAGGGCGTGTTGGCGAAGGCGAGCAACTCAGCTGATCCTCGGAGATGGTTGACGGACTACCGGCAAGCGATTGAGTCTCAGCTACGCGAAGTGGAGACGCAGCCGCCTTCAGCTCCAGCGGGCGCGACTCCAGCGAGCTACTACGTGCCCTCACGACCGCAGCTCGGCATCGACATCCGTCTGCTGCTGATGGATGTGCCGCCCGCCGCTCGACGACTCGTGCCTGCCCTGCTCGCGCTCCAGGCGCAGTATCAGGCGGTCCGCGACTCGATCGTCGACGATGACGAGAGCGACCGCAAGAAGCCAGTTGACTCATTGATCGCTCAAATCGATGCACTTGAGGCTCGGTATACCCAATGGCGGGCTTGGGTCATCGTGGCTGCTTGCTCGGGAGCCGTCGTCGCGATCGGAGGGCTAGCGTACTGGTTCAACGCCGTTAGCGAAAAAGACCCCGATCCATTGGGAGTATGGCTGTCTAGTATCGTGGCCCTTCTCGGCCTCGTGTGGTTCTCTGCGCTTACTCGCCCAGCCATCGCGGGGCTGCCCTCAAGCTACTCGTTCCTCCCGGTAGTGCCTCCCTTTGTCGGCATAGCCTCTGCTATCTATGTAATCATCGGTCCAGCAGATTCGCCTCAAGCTTTCAGTACTGCAGCCATTCTGATCGGTGGTTCAATGCTCATCATCGCGTGGCTGCTCGCTGAGACATACATCAGCGTCACCGGCGACCTCGCAGGCGATGAATTCTATCTACCGGAGTTTCCCTCTGATGACGATCTGCACGATGTCACAGGCGCTGGAAGACGGAACGTACGCGCTGAACTCGCGGCGTTGGCCCGCGCCGTGCGTGCTCGAGGTCGAAGCGCCGCAAGGCAGGCACGATGGTGGGGAGTCACTCATCTCGTGGTCGGTGGGATCGGGGCCGGGCTGTCCGCTGCTGCTGCCGTCACTGCAGTGCCAGCAACAGATGTGAAGTTTGGCTGGCCTGTTGCACTGGCCCTCGCGGCTGCAACCCTGACTGGAATCGGAACCGCTCTGAATCCGTCTCGGCGGAAGGAAGAAGCGACCCTGCTTGCAGCTAAGTGCGAGGCCTTGGATCGTGAAGTCGGCGTGATGAGGCGCGTGGACTGGCAGGACTATTCTAAACCGCGCGATCGCGAGGCGCTGGAGGATATTCTGACTCGCTACGACCAGTTGCTCGGACTGCCGGAATTGAACAGTTTTTGGGTCCGCAACAATCTCCGCATCTCACCGCGGAAGCCTCCGTCGAAAGACCAGGAAACCCCAGCCGGCAACGACCAGTAGAGCACCGAGAACAGCAAAGAGCCCAGCGGTCGACGAACCCGTCGGAGGCATTTGTTCACCGTCCCGGCCGGGCGTCGTCGAGCCCGGCGTGGT
>JBIOUO010000481.1:0-10095 GCA_044867195.1 Ilumatobacteraceae bacterium | reverse complement strand
CATCACGCTCAACCGACCGCAGCGGCTCAACGCCTGGACGCCGACGATGGCCGAGGAGCAGGTCGACGCTATCCGCCGGGCCAACGACGACCCCGCGGTCGGCGCGATCGTCACGACGGGTGCCGGACGCGGCTTCTGCGCCGGCGCCGACATGCAGGACACGTTCCAGTCGCGGATCGACGGGGTGGACCCCGGTCGCGACACCGCAGGCGGGCGGGGCGGGATGCCGGCGGGTGTCGACTGGGTCACGTTCGTCCGCCAGGCCAAGCCGATGGTGGCGGCGATCAACGGCCCGGCCGTCGGCATCGGCGTGACGATGTGCCTACCGATGGACCAGATCGTCACGGTGCCCGGCGCCAAGTTCGCGATGGGCTTCATCAAGATGGGCCTCGTGCCGGAGCTGGCGAGCAGCCGCCTGCTCGCCGAGCGGGTCGGGTTCGGGCGGGCGAGCGACCTGTGCCTGTCGGGGCGGCTGATCGACGGTACGGAGGCGCACCGCATCGGGCTCGCCGACCAGCTCGCCGACGCCGACGGCCTGCTCGACGCGGCGCTCGCCATCGCCGGCTCGTACGCCGCCAACCCGGCGCCGCAGCTGCGGATGGTCAAGCACCTGCTCACCGCCAACGCAATGGAAGGCGACCTGGCGGCAGTCCAGCGCGCCGAGCACGAGTACCTGCTGCAGTGCTGGAAGTCGCCGGAGCATGCCGAGGCCGTCGCCGCCTTCCTCCAAAAGCGCGCACCCGTGTTCACCCGCTAAGCAGAGCGGTCGCGTTCACGTTCTGTGTCACCACATCTGCAGTCGACCGCAGATGTGGTGACACAGAACCGGCTCGGCAACCGCGCGGTGGTCAGCACTGCAGCTCGGACTCGGGGGGCTGGAGGTCGATCAGGTACTCGTGGACCGCGTCGTCGACGCAGCTGTTGGCCCGGTAGCCGGTGTGCTGGTCGGCCGTGACCACGATCAGCCGGCCGTCCTCCAGCGTGTCGGCCATCACACGCGTACCGGCGAGCGGCGTCGCCGGATCACCCGTGGTGCCGATCACCACGATCGGCCCGGCGCCGGCACCGGTGATCGGGACACGCGGCTGGTCGGTCGGCGGGAAGAACGTGCAGAAGTAGGTCCCGGTTGTGTTGGGAGCGAAGCGCGGCGCGACGGCCAGGTACTGCGGCACGGTGGCGTCGTCCTCGGCGACCGTGGGACGCTCGGCCTCGTCCATGCAGCGGATGACCTGGAACGCCTCAAGGCTGTTGGGCCACGTGCCGTCGGGCATCCGCTGGTTGTAGCTGTCCCACAGCGCGAGCAGCCCGGCGCCGTCACCGTGCTGGGCGTCGGTGAGGGCGTCGGACAGCTGGTCCCAGAAGCTCGCGTCGTACATCGCCTCGGCGACGGCCTGCAGCGCGACGCCGCGCGTGACGTCGGGGCGGCCCGCCTCGCTGGGGATCGGCTGGTCGTCCAGCGACTGCATGAGTGCGTCGAACGCCCTCTCGGCGTCGCCGCCGTTGTGGAACGTGCACTCGGGATCGCCGCTGCACGTGGCGAGATAGGTGCTGAGCGCGGCCTCGAAGCCGGCGGCCTGCTGGACCCCGCTCTCGGTCAGCCCGACGGTTGGGTCGCTGGCGCCGTCGAGGACAGCGGCACGCACGGTGTCGGGGAACAGCGTCGCCCACGTCGCGCCGAGCTCGCTGCCGTAGCTGAACCCGAAGTAGCTGATCGTGTCCTCGCCGAGCGCCCGGCGGATCGAGTCCATGTCGCGGGCGGAGTCGTTGGTGCCGACGTGCTGCAGGATCTCGGCGTTCTTCGTCGCGCACTGGGCGGCGAAGTCCTCGGCGACGTCGATGATCTGCTGGCGCTCGGCCTCGTCGTCGGGCGTGATGTCGGACCCTGCGTAGTACTGGTCGTAGTCGTCGATGCAGTCGATCGCCGGCGACGACGAGCCGGTTCCTCGCGGGTCCCACGCGACGATGTCGAAGCGCTCGAGCAGTGGATCGCCGAAGATGAACTCGGCGTTCGACGCGAACGGCGTACCGCCGAAGCCGGGCCCGCCTGGGTTGATGAGCAGCGAGCCGATCTTGTTCTCCTGATCGTCGGCGAGGCGACGGACGAGATAGAGCGTGTACACGCCGGCGGACGGGTCGTCGTAGTCGAGCGGCACGTCGAGCAGCCCCTGCTCGATCTGGTCGTTGACGCGTCGCCAGCGGATCGTCGGGCCGGTCGCGGGCGCCGTGCCGTCGGGGTCCAGGGGCGCGTCGGTCGCCGGCGGGGTGCTGTCGATTGTCCCCGTCGACTCCGACGACGGCGGCGCCTCCGATGACGGCGGCGGCGCCGGATCGGTCACCGATGGCACGTCGGCGTCGGCGCGCTCGGTGCTCACGCCAGTGTCGCTCGCGCAGGCGGCGGTCAGGGTGAGCCCCGCCACGAGCGCGACGAGCACCGCGCGTCGGGGGGGTCTCGACATGTTCGGCATGGTAGGGGAGGTTTCCGTGGAGTTGGCTTCGTAGCCTCGGACCCATGCGGATGGGCCCGCACATGCTGCACCCGCGGGATACGAGCGCCATCGCCGGCGCCGAGGTGACGCGCACCACGCTGCGTCGGGTCTGGTCGTTCGCCCGGCCCTACCGCGGCACGATCGCCGTGTTCCTGCTGGCGATCGTCGCCGCCGCCCTGCTCGGGCTGGTGCCGCCGTTCGTCGTGCGGGCGATCCTCGACGACGCGATCCCGGAAGGCAACCAGGCGATGATCACGTGGCTCGCCGCCTTCGCCGTCGGCGCTGCCCTCGGTGACGCCGTGCTGCAGATCGTGCAGCGGTGGGCGAGCTCACGGGTCGGCGAGGGCCTGATCTACGACCTGCGGCGGGCGCTGTTCGCCAAGGTCCAGCGGATGCCGATCGCGTTCTTCACCCGGACACCGACCGGCGCCTTGACGTCGCGGCTGAACAACGACGTCATCGGCGCCCAGACCGCGGTCACCAGCACGCTCGGCAGCGTCGTCAGCAACGTCGTCGTGCTGGTCACGTCGCTGGCGGCGATGCTCGCCCTCGACTGGCGCCTGACGCTGCTCGCGCTCATCGTGCTGCCGCTGTTCGTCGTCCCGGCGCGGCGCGTGGGCCGCAAGTTGCAGGAGATCTCGCGCCAGCAGATGCAGCACAACGCGGCGATGAACACGCAGATGACCGAGCGGTTCAACGTCGCCGGGGCGATGCTCGTCAATCTCTTCGGCGATCACCAGCGCGAGGACTCGATGTTCTCCCGTCATGCCCGCGCCGTGCGCGACGCCGGCATTCGCGCGGCGATGTACGGCCGCGTGTTCTTCGTCGCCCTCGGCCTCGTCGGCGCGGTCGGGGCGGCGGCGATCTACGGGGTCGGTGGCCACCTCGTCGTCTCGGGACAGCTGACGTCGGGCACGCTCGTCGCCCTTGCCGCGCTCGTCACCCGCGTCTACGCACCGCTCACCGGGCTGACCAACGCCCGCGTCGACCTGATGACCTCGCTGGTCAGCTTCGAGCGGGTGTTCGAGGTGCTCGACGCGCCGGAACCGATCTCCGAGCGCCCCGGCGCGATCGACCTCGTCGAGCCGGCGGGGTGGGTCACGTTGGACGACGTCCGCTTCCGGTACCCGCCCGCCGCCGAGACGCGCATCGCCTCGCTGGAGCAGCGCGAGCCGGCCGCCGACCCCGACCATGACGTCCTCGCCGGGATCACCCTCGACATCGCGCCCGGCGAGACCCTCGCCCTGGTCGGCGTGTCCGGCGCCGGCAAGACGACGCTGGCCGCGCTCATCCCCCGCCTCTACGACGTCACCGCCGGACGGGTGATGGTCGACGGTCATGACGTGCGCGACCTGACGCTGCGCTCGCTGCGGTCGGCGATCGGCGTGGTCGCCCAGGACCCCCACCTGTTCCACGAGACGATCGGCGACAACCTCCGCTACGCCCGACCCGATGCGACGATGGACGAGCTGGTGGCGGCATGCCGGGCGGCGCGCATCCTCGACACCATCACCGCCCTCCCCGACGGCTTCGACACCGTGGTCGGCGACCGTGGCTACCGCCTGTCGGGGGGAGAGAAGCAACGAGTGGCGATCGCCCGCCTGCTGCTGAAGGACCCGGCTGTGATGATCCTCGACGAGGCGACGAGCCACCTCGACAACGACAACGAGCACCACGTCCAGGCGGCGCTCGACGCCGCGCTCGCCGGGCGCACGGCCATCGTCATCGCCCACCGGTTGTCGACGATCCGCCACGCCGACCGGATCGCCGTCATCGAAGACGGGAGAGTCGTCGAGCTGGGGACCCACGACGAGCTCGTTGTCCTCGACGGCCGCTACGCCGCCCAGCTCCGAGCCGGGGACACCGAGCCCGTCGTCGTCGACCCGGTCGCCCGATGAGCGAGGGAAGCGGTCCGCTCGCCGATCTCCGCGTCGTCGACATGTCGACGGTGATCGCCGGACCCAACTGCGCCCGCTACCTCGCCGACTTCGGCGCCGACGTGATCAAGGTCGAGCACCCCAACGGCGACTCGCTGCGCAACATGGCGTGGAAGGACGAGCGCGACGGCGAGGGTCTGTGGTGGAAGCTCGCCAACCGCAACAAGCGCACGATCGTCCTCGACCTGAAGACTCCGGCCGACCACGCCGTGCTGCTCGACCTGGTGGCGGGCGCCCACGTCCTGGTCGAGAACCTGCGGCCCGGGCGCCTCGAGCGCCTCGGCCTCGGGCCTGACGTGCTCCACGCCCGCAACCCGGCGCTGGTGATCACGCGCATCTCCGGCTTCGGCCAGGACGGGCCGTACGCCGAACGGCCCGGCTTCGCCAGCATCGCCGAGGCGATGGGCGGCTTCGCCGCGATCAACGGCGAGCCCGATGGTCAGCCGCTGCTGCCGCCGATCGCGCTGACCGACGAGGTCACCGGGCTGGCCGCGGCGTTCGCCACGCTCGTCGCGCTGCACAGCGGGCGGGGCCAGGTCGTCGACGTCAACCTGCTGGAGACCGTGCTCCACCTGATGGGGCCGCTGCCCACGGTGTGGGCGCTGCAGCGACGGCTGCAGCCACGTCTCGGGTCGGGTCTGCCGTACTCGGTGCCCCGCGGCACGTACCGGTGCGCCGACGGCCGCTGGATCGCCGTGTCGTCGAGCAGCGACTCGGTCGCCCGGCGGGTCATCGCCCTGCTCGGGCTCGCCGACGACCCCCGGTTCACCACGTTCGACGGCCGTGCCGCGCATCGCGACGAGCTCGAGGACGTGATGCGGGAGTGGTGCGCAGCGCGCGCCGCCGAGGATGCGATCGCCGAGCTGACTGCGGCCGACGCCGCGGCCGGCCCGGTGATGGACATGGCCGACATCGCCGCCGATCCGCACGTCCTCGCGCGGCGGGCCGTCACCGACGTTGGCGACACCCCGATGCAGTCGCTGATCGCCCGGCTGAGCGCCACGCCGGGCGCACTGCGCTGGCCGGGCCGCCGACTCGACGCCGACGCGGCGGCGATCCGCGCCCACGGGTGGGAGTCGGCTGCGGACGGCGACTGACGCCGGCGCCGCGCACCGCGCGCACCCGAACTGTCAGCCATTTCGTGCCCGATCCGCGTCGCCAGCGCTGCCAGATCGAGCGCTCATCGCGATCTCCTCCGTTGGCTGCCCCGTCGCCGGTGCCTGGCTCAGTTCACGCTGATAACCCGCACTTGACGCCCGTGGCGTGGATCGGGCAGTACCCCGCCGGGTTCTTCGCCAGGTACTGCTGGTGGTACGGCTCGGCGTAGTAGAACGCGCCGAGCGGGACGATCTCGGTGGTGATCTCGCCGAAGCCGGCGGCCCTCAGCGACTCGCCGAAGCTGGCCTTCGTCGCCTCCGCCGCGGCCCGCTGCTCATCGTCGGCGACGTAGATCGCACTGCGATACTGGGTGCCGACGTCGTTGCCCTGGCGCATGCCCTGGCTCGGGTCGTGGTCTTCCCAGAAGCGCTTCAGCAGTTGCTCGTACGTGACCACCGCCGGGTCGAACACGACGAGCACCACCTCGGCGTGACCGGTACGCCCCGAGCACACCTCGTCGTAGGTCGGGTTGGGGGTGTACCCGCCGGCGTAGCCGACCGCGGTCGACCACACACCGGGTGTCTCCCAGAACAGCTTCTCCGCGCCCCAGTAGCAGCCGAAGCCGAAGACTGCGGTCTGGAAGCCCTCCGGCCAGGGACCTTGGAGCGGGTGCCCGTTGACGTAGTGGGTGGCCGGCACGGGCATCGTCTGGTCGGTGCGGCCAGCCAGCGCGTCGGCCTCCGACACCATCTCGGTCTTCGTGCGAAACAACATGGAACCAGGCTAGGACCGCGTTCCGATGCCCGAGTCGGGCTCATCGCGTGTTGCGCGAACCGTATCCGAGTGTTTCGTGCGGGGCCTCCCCGCATGAAACACTCGGACTGCGTCAAACCCTCGGGTGGGTCAGCGGCGGTCAGTGCGTACGGCGGTCTTGGAGGAACGGGAAGTGCTCGCGGGTGGCGCGGACGGTGGCCGCCGAGATGTCGGCGAGGAGGATCGACTCGGTGTGCGACGCCGTCGCCAGCAGCTCGCCGAGTGGGTCGACGACGCGGCTGTCGCCGCTATAGCTGATCCCGCCGCCCTCGCCGACCCGGTTGACGCCTACGACATAGGCCTGGTTCTCGACCGCCCGCGCCTGCAGGAGCGTCGTCCAGGCGAGGCGGCGCTTCTGCGGCCAGTTCGCCGGCACGAGGTAGACGTCGGTGTCGGGGGCGAGCTGCCAGAACTCGTCGGCGAAGCGGAGGTCGTAGCACACGAACATGCTGATCCGCAGCCCCTCGACGTCGACCGTCACGAGATCGGAGCCGGCACGGAAGAACTTCTCCTCGCCACCGAATGAGAACGGGTGGATCTTCCGGTAGCGGTGCGCCGTGCCGTCGGGGCCGGCGAGGACGAAGCTGTTGCACGACCGCCGGTCGTCGGACGGCGCGGCAGGCGGGATCTCGGGGCACGAGCCACCGACCCACACTCCGTGCTGGCGGGCCTGGTCGAGCAGGAACGTCGCCGATGGCCCGCCCTCGGGTTCCCCGATGTCGAGGTCGTCGACGACGAAGCCGGTGGAGAACGTCTCCGTGCACAGCACGAGGCGGGCCCCGGCGCCGGCGGCGGCGGCGATCATCGGGGCGAGGTGCTCGAAGTTGGCGTCGCGGTCGTTCCAGGCGATGTCGTGCTGGATCGCGGCGATCCGCATGTCGCCAGCCGCCGGCGAGCTCATGAGAGCGACGCCAGCCGGCTGGCCGCTTCGTCGAGCACGTCCAGGCGCTTGCAGCAGGCGAAGCGCACGAGGTGCCGGCCGTGCGCGCGGCGGGCGTAGAACACCTCGTTGGGAATGGCGACGACGCCGCAGCGCGCCGGCAACGAGCGGCAGAACGCCATCCCGTCGCCGTCGGGCTGCACCGGTCGGATGTCGACGGTCGTGAAGTAGGTCGCCTCGGGCACGAACGTCGTGAACCCGGCGGCCCTCAGCCCGGCCGCGAGGTGGTCGCGCTTGGTGGCGAGGTCGAGGGCGATGCCGGCGTAGTAGCCGTCGTCGAGGTCGAGCCCGGCGGCGATCGCCGGCTGGAACGGCGCGCCGTTCACATAGGTCAGGAACTGCTTGGCGGTCTTCGCCGCGGCGACCAGCGCCGGCGGTCCGCAGAGCCACCCGATCTTCCATCCGGTCGTGTTGAACGATTTGCCGCCCGACGAGATCGTCAACGTGCGCTCGGCCATGCCGGGCAGCGTGGCGATCGGGATGTGCGTGGCCCCGGGGAACACGAGGTGCTCGTAGACCTCGTCGGTGACGACGAGCAGGTCGTGCTCGATCGCCAGCTCGGCGATCTCGGCCAGCTCGGCGGCGTGGAACACCTTGCCGGTCGGGTTGTGCGGCGTGTTGAGCAGGATCATCCGCGTGCGCGGTGTCACCGCTGCGCCCAGCTCGGCCGGGTCGTAGTGGTAGCGGCCGTCGTCGCCCGGCTGCAGCAGCACCGGCACGGCGCGCGCCCCGGCGAGGGCGATGCACGCCTGGTAGCTGTCGTACATCGGCTCGAACACGACGACCTCGTCGCCCGTGTCGAGCATGCCGAGGAGGGCGCCGGCGAGGGCCTCGGTCGCCCCGGCGGTGACCAGGACCTCGGTCTCCGGGTCGTGATCGAGACCGTAGAAGCGCCGCTGGTGGCGGGCGATGGCGTGGCGCAGCAGCGGGTCGCCCTGCGCCGGCGGGTACTGGTTGATGCCGGCGCGGATGGCGGCAACCGCGGCGTCGAGAACCTCGGCCGGCCCGTCGGTGTCGGGGAACCCCTGGCCGAGGTTGATCGACCCGGTCGCCACAGCCAGGGCCGACATCTCGCCGAAGATCGTCGTGCCGAAACCCGCCAGCTTCGACGTCAGTGGCGAGCGGACGGTGGCGTCGAGCGGCGACACGGGCGACACGGGCGACACTGGCGACATCGTAGGTCGGCGCCGGCGCCGGTCACGGGCCGACACGGCCCTCGGCCAGGTGGTGGGCGACGCCCTGCGCCTTGGCGGCATACATCGCCCGGTCGGCGGCGCGCAGCAGCGCCTCGAGCGTTCGCCCGTGGGCCGGGAACAGCGCCGCGCCGACGCTGGCGGTGAGCTCGTGGGCGCCGATCGGCGGGGCCGCGGCGATGGCGTTGGCGATCGTCGCCGCCCGCTCTGGCACCGCCCGCTCGTCGGCCACGCCGGGCAGCAGGACGACGAACTCGTCGCCACCCCAGCGCCCGACCAGGTCCGTCGCCCGCACGGCGTGACGCAGCCGGTCGGCGGCCGCGACGAGCGCACGGTCGCCGGCCTCGTGGCCGACGGTGTCGTTGACGACCTTGAACTGGTCGAGGTCGACGACCATCACGCACGCCGAGCGCCCATCTCGAGCGAGGCGGGCGAGCACGCTCGTGGCGCGGCGCTCGAACTCGGTCCGGTTCGGCAGCTGGGTCAGGCCGTCCGTCGTCGCCCGCCGCTGCAGCGCCCGGTGCTCGGCGACGATCGCCCCGAGCGCCAGCAGCGCCAGGACGGCTCCGACCGCGAGCTGGCCACCGATCAGCCAGCGCTCGCTCCCCGCGAGGTGCACGGCGGAGGTGGACGACGTGCGCACCGCCCACCGGCCGTCCTCGAACTCGGAGAGCGACGGCGCGGCGTACAGCCGCTGGCCACCCGCCGTCCGCGCTCGCAGCAGCGGCTCCTCGCCGACAGGGACGAGCATGGCGGACATCCCCGCCGGGACATCGGTCGTGTCCAGCGTCGCCAGCCCGACGAGCACCCGACCGCCCTGGTCGGCAGCGACCGCGACACGGTTGGCGCCCGCGTTGTCGACGACGGCGATTGGAGCGGCCTGACCGGCGGCCGCATCGACGACGGGCACGAGGCGGTCCGGCTCGACCAGCTCGTGCACGTCCGACGAACAGATCGAGGCTGTGGCAGTGAGGCTGCACACGGGCACGGCAACGGCGCCGGCGACGCGCTCGATCGGCGAGTCAGTACCGGCGACTGTCAGGGCGGCGGTGATCCGGCCCACGGTGGCGTCGAGGCGGGCGGCGACCAGCGCGGCCGTCGACTCGAGGCGCCGGTCACGTTCGGCGCCGATGTCCTCCCGGCGACCAAGCAGAGCGGCGACGCCCGTGGCGAGGAGCGTGATCCCGGCCACGAGCGACACAACCCTCGTCAACCGCATCCACCTGTCATCGGCACGATCCGTCTCTGGCGCCAGCGGAACTTCGTGACGATCCGGCGACGGCTCGACCGTCGCCGCGCGGGATTCCTATCTGGGACGATTCCCGCGCGAGCAGAATGGTGGCTGGTGCGTCTACCAGTCCTGGGCGGCGAGTAGCAGCGTGGCGAGCGGTTCGAGCGTGGCCACGAGCTCGTCCAGCTCGTCAGACTCGAGGCACTCGTACGGCTTCGCTGCGAGGTCATCGGTGAGCGCCTCGACCCGCTGCTTGACGGCGCGGCCCGATTCGCTCAGCCAACCGTCATCTCCGATCAGGTTGCGATCGCGCATCCCGTCGATCACGGCGGCGAGCTGCGCCCTCGGGAGGTGGTGGATGCGGCCGAACTTCTCTGCGCGCATGCCCATGGCGAGG
>JBIOUO010000480.1:0-5282 GCA_044867195.1 Ilumatobacteraceae bacterium | reverse complement strand
CGGTGCGACCCGAGCACCTCCTGCGGTGCCGAGCGACGGCAGCGCCCGATATCGCCCGGCCGCCGATGCTGTTCAGCCGGTGCGGGAGGCGCCGGCGACGAAGGCAGCGACGATGTAGGTTGCGTGTCGATCGAGGGACTGGCGGCCGCGGTCATATCGCTTCGTTGTGCGAGGATCGGCGTGCGAGGCAGCGTCCTGCACGTCCCTCAACGCCACTCCAGCGTCCAAACTGAACTGGTAACCGGCGATGTTGGAACTGTGTCGAGTAGCTCTCTGGCTGAGGGTTGACGAGCGGCTATTCGTCAGGGTTCGCGATCGTGGTCGTGGACGAGTTGGGCGGCGTAGGTGTTCCAGTCCCCGCCGGCGGTTCGCACCCAGTGGACGGCGGTGGTGGGGGCGATGCCGAGTAGGTCGGCGAGGATGGCGGCGGGGAGCCGGCTGGCGAGGTGGGTGAGCGCGCTGCGCCGGCTGGGCATGGTGGGGATGCCAAGCCGTCGCAGCCGTTCGCTGAGGTAGGCGGCGTTGAGGGGCTGTCCGGGGTCGATCCCGGGGAACAGCCACGGGCTGGGGACGGCGGCGATGCTGGTGTTGGGTCGGCGGGTGTGGGCGAGCCGGTTGAGGAGGGTGGCGAGCGGTTCGGGGACGTCGATGTGGGTGGCGCCGAGGTGGAGGCGCACGGTGTCGTGGTGGTGGCTGATCTGGTCGCGGCGGATGGTGATGATGCGTGAGAGCTGTTGGCCGTAGAGCACGACGAGGCAGCCGGCGACCCGGTCGCCGAGCTGGAGGGTGTCGTCGTGGAGGAGTCGTCGGGCGAGTTGCCAGCGGGTGTCGTTGTCGAGGGCGGGCCCGTGGTTGCGCGGTCGTGCGGGGACGGCGACGTCGGCGAGGAGCTGGCGGGCTTTGGCCCAGTCGACGAAGTCGGCGATCTCAGGAGCCGACGGTGGCCCGGTGGTGATCCAGGTGTCGATGTCGGCTTGGGTGCAGCCGGCGAGATCGGTGCCGTTGGTGTCGAGGAAGGCGAGGAAGGCGATGGCGGCGTTGAGGCATGTCTTGGCGCGGGCGGTCGGAGCGGGACGACGGGCCGTCTCGGCGCGTTGACGGGCGCGGCGCACGACACGCCAGGTGGCGTAGGAGCGCAGCAACCGTCGTTGGTGGGGCGACGACACGGTGGCCAGACGGTCGGCGACCCAGGCTTCGAGCCGGACGATGGCGTCGTTGCGGGCGGGGAGGGCGCCGTGGGCGACGAGGATGTGGCGCAGGTAGTTCGCCGCGCGGCGCCGCGGGTGGGCGTCGAGCGCCTCGTGGGTGAGCGGCAGGGCACCGGACGCGATGTCGGCGAGGATCGCAGCGGATACTCCTGAGCGCAGCCAGTTGTGGGCGCTGTAGGGCTGGGCGGCGGCGACGATGGCGTCGCGGACCGTGGCCAGCGGGCCGTCGACATCGCCGAGGACTTCTCGGGCTCGTTCGCTGAGTGCGCACCGCCCGCACAGACCCCGACGGAACAGGCGTTGCTCGGCGCCGCACGCAGCGCAGCACGCCAGGCGGTCAACCACGCCTGCGCAGTCGGCGCAGCGGGCCGCTGCCGGGCCGGGTGGATGCACGAGACGCCGCTCGGTCGAGCAGCCGGCACAGACGCCGCGCCGGTTGAGCGCGGCCCGGTAGCACGGCTCGCACACCGGACCTTCCGGCCAGCGCACCGTGGGCGGTCGGCGCTGACCGCAATGGGCGCACACCAGGTGGCGACGCGGCGAGCACGACGCACAGATCGGGCGGCCTTCGGCGACGAAGTTGCACGCCTTGGTCTGGCCGCACACCGTGCACTCTGCGGGCGGACCCTTGTAGCAACGGTCGCACAGGTCGCCGTCGCCGTGCCGGGCCCGCCGGGCGATGACCCGCACCCGGCCGCAGCGCGCACACGGCCGCTGCGGGCGGGGCGCGCACACCGCGCACAACGGACGCCGCTCGGCGTCTCGGGCAGCGACGGGCTTGGTGATGCCGCACACCGCGCACGGCGACGCGAGTTGATGGTTGCGGCAGCGGGAACACACCCCGCCGTCGCCCGACACGATCAGCTCCCGGCCGGCGCGCCCGCAGCGCACACAGACCGGCTCGGGCAGCGCGGAGCCTCGCGCTCTGAGCTCGACGACGAGCCGTCCAACGGTGCCGGGCGCTCCCACCAGCAGCGGGCCGTGACCGTCGGCCAGCACCCGAGCCAGGTCTCGCAGCGTCGCGCCGTGCACGGCGACGGCGTCGACCGCGGCCCGGGCGACGTCGACGGGCATGCTCGGGTCAGCGGCGACCACCCGGTCGACGACCAGCGCCACCCGACAGGCCCGACACGCCCGGCCGGCCTGGGCCAGCCGATGGCCCGCCGCGCAGGTCGCGCTCACCGTCTCGCGTCGGGAGCGACCCGCGCCCGACGGGGACGGATCTCGCCCACCGGACCCCGCGACATCGCCTTCACCGGCGGCTTAGTCTCCGAACGAACCGGTTCGATCAGCTCGGCGGGGCTGCAGTCGAGTGCGTCACACAACGCAGCCAGCACCCTCAGGCTGAGCCGCTCGGGGACCTTGGCCACCAACCGGTAGACCTGCTCGCGCGACAGCACCACGCCGCGCTCGGCCAACAGCGGCACCAGATCGGAGGTCACGAACATGCCCCGTTCGGCCATCCGCATCCGCAGATGCCAGCGGTAGCCGACCGTGCGGGTCCGCCGAACCGGGCTCACCACACGCCCTCGGTGCTGAACGCCCGCTGCAGCGCCGCGCGCAACATCCGGTTGGTGTGATCGGCGCCCACGCTGGTGTAGATCGCGGTGGTCGACGCCCACGAGTGACCCAGCTGATGTTGCACGAACAACGGATCGACCCCGTCCTCCACCAGATGCGAGGCGTAGCTGTGACGCAGACAATGCACCGTCAACTCGGCCGGCAGCCCCGCCACGGTCCGCCACGCCGCGAACCGGTCGTCGATGCGTCGAGGCGAGATCCGCCCGCCCCGCTCGGTCAACCACAACGCCGGACCGCGCGCCGCCTCACCATGCAACGGGCGCACCTCGGCAACGTACTGATCCAACGCCTCCACCGCCCACGGCATCACCGACGCCACCGCCCGCCGCCGCGCCGGGCTGCCCCGCATCGCCTTGCCGAAACGCACCTGACACACCCCGAACCCGCCCAGCTCCGGCGCCGCCGGGTTCGCCCCGAAGTCGGTGGTGTCGAGCATCGCCGCCTCCCGACATCGCAGCCCCCACCCGTAGATCACCTTCAGCAGCGTCGCATCGCGGAACGCCGCCAGCCACCCCTTGCGAGGCAAACGGCCAGCCTCCTCCACCGCCGCGTCCGCCGTGTCGAACAGCGCCTGCAACTCGCCACGAGCCAGAGGACGGCGCTCCGGGCGTCCCTCCAACACATCCACGTGCACCGCCGTGTTGCCCTCATGACAGATCTGCACCGGCGCGGTCCCCACCCGTTCCTGGCACGCCTCCACCCACCCATAGCGGGGATCGCACACGTAGCCCAAGAACAAGGCGATCGAGCCCTCGTAGTTGCGGATCGTCGCGTGCGCCCACCCACCCTGCGCGACCCACGACTCCAACTGCTCCGAACGCCACTCCCACGGCCACGCACCCGTGAACGCCTGGAAACGCCGCACGACCCGCGCCCGACACCGCGTGATCGTCGGCGACAGACGACGAGCCGCGTGCTGACGCCCCCAACCCTCCAGCATCGCCTCGAACAACGCCGCCTCAGGATGCAGCGGCGTCGCCGCCCCCACCAGCACCAGCGCCGCCGAACCCGCCGGTCTCCCCATCACACCCTCCCAACCTCACCCCGCGGCCAGCGCCACAACGACGCACCAGACGCAACACGACCCGATGCCGCATCGTTGCATCAGATCAAACCAGGACGGTGGATACCCGCTCTCAACAGGCCCTACATCACGACCTCACCCAGCAACCGATCGCCACGAGAAACCAAACCCCCACATGGGATGCGATCGCGGAACCTGCCCAATGTTGCATCGGACGCAACAGTGCCGAGTTGGAGGTGCGACGCGTGGGTGTGGCGCAGATCGTGAAGTCGGATCGTTGGGACGTCAGCGGTGCGGACCAGCCGCTGGAAGGCCTGGCCGACGGAGTTGGGTCGCAATGGCTCGCCGAGATCGCCGGTGAACACGCGGTCGCTCGCCGTCGCAATGACGCCGAGCGCGAGGTGCTGCTCGCGCTGGCGACTGCGGTGCTGCTGAAGCGCCTCGACGGTGCCGGCGTCGAGATCGATGACGCGCCGGCTGCGGCGGGTCTTCGGCAGCGACACGTCCTCGGTGCCGCCGACCACGGTGGCCGCCTGGTTGATCGTCAGGCGCCGCCGAGGTACGTCGACGTCCGTCCAGCGGAGCGCGACGAGCTCGCCCCGGCGCATGCCAGTGAGGGCGAGCACGCGGAACATGGCCGCGTTGCGGTTGCCCTCGATCGACTCGAGGAACCGAGCCAGCTCGTCCGGGGTCCAGACGGTCATCTCCGGCGCTCGGGCGCGTGCGGTCGTCAACGACGGCGCGCTCGCCAGCCGGGCGACGTTGCGGGTCACGAGACCGGTGCGCTCCGCGTCGTTGAGCAGCTTGTTGAGCGCGGCGTGGACATGGTGCACGGAGCTCATTGCAAGGCCACCGCCGCCCCTCCGGCCGGTTCGGAGCAGCTCGGCGTACAACGCGTCGAGGTCCGCCGCCCGCAGCTCCTGGAGCGGGATGTCGCCGAGGGCGGGCAGCACATGGTTCGTGAGCGTGCGGCGGTAGCCGTGGAGCGTCGACGGCTTGCGGCCTTGGTTGGTCAGCGCAGCGAGCCACGGCTCAACAGAGTCGGCCAGCGTCGTGCGGCTCGGGGCGACGAAGCCACCGCTCTGGTGAGCGCCGAGGAAGCGGGTCAGCTCGCCCTGCGCCTCGCGCTTCGTGCGGAATGCTCGCTTGAGCTGACGGCGTCGATCGCCCTCTCGCCACGTGGCGTGCACGACCCACGACGAGGCGCCGGCGGGAGTCGTCCGGCGGTAGATCGTGCCGCTGGCCACGCTCGAATCGTAGTCGCGATGGTTACCACGTGGTTACCATGGTGGTCCCAGGGGCGAACGTCAGCGGACCGCATAGCGATCTACATGGACTTTCGCGGTGCCCCCGGCAGGATTCGAACCTGCGACGCACGGTTTAGGAAACCGACGCTCTATCCCCTGAGCTACGAGGGCGTGACTTGGTGAACCCCTCCGGCGCCAGGAGGGGCCGAACCACGCTACCTG
>JBIOUO010000479.1:0-14423 GCA_044867195.1 Ilumatobacteraceae bacterium | reverse complement strand
CGCTACGCGGGGTGGGCGCTCGTCGTCGTCTACCGCTCGCCGTCGATGCCGCTGCGCAACCTGTCCGTGTTCGACGGGCTGGCCGACGTCGGCCGGGACGACCCGCAGACGATCACCATCTCCGGGTTCCGGACCCCGGTCACCGGCGACGTCAACACCCGTCTCGGCATCGTGGCCTACGAGGGCGACTTCGGCTCCACCGGCGACCGGGCGCGGCTGAGCGGGACGCAGCTGGCCACGACCATCTCGCCTGGCACCAACTTCTTCAACGGCGCCAACGACGACAACGGCACCTATGTCACACGGCGTGCGCCCGCCGACCGGAACATGCTCGGGTTCGACATCAAGAACTTCGACGCACCGGGCATCCTGGCCAACGGCGCGACCTCGGCGACGATCGCCCTGGAGAGCACGAGCGAGCGCTACTTCCCCGGCGTCGTGACGACGGCCATCGACGTGTTCGCGCCGGACTTCTCGCCGTCCACCAAGACGGTGACCAACCTCACCGGCGGCACGCCGGCGCGGGTCGGGGACCGGCTGCGCTACACCGTGACGTTCGTCAACGGCGGGCAGGACACGGCGATCAACACATCGATGGTCGACCCGATCCCACCCGGCACGACGTTCGTGCCAGGGTCGCTCGCGCCACCGACCGGCACGTTCAACACCGCGCTGAACCGCATCGAGCTCCAGCCCGGAGACTTCCCTGTCGGCGGCTCGTTCGAGTTCACGTTCGACGTCGATGTCGGTTCCGGTGCAGCGAGCACCGAGCTCGCCAACCAGGCGACGATCACGTACGACGGCCTGACCGTCCCGGAGTTCCAGGATCTGACGTTCACCACCCGCGCCGCGTCGATCGCCGTGATCCCGTCAGCGGACGTCGGGGTGACGAAGGCGAACACCCCGGCGACCGTCGTCGCCGGCAACGTCGTCACGTCGACGATCACCGTCCGCAACCTCGGGCCCAGCCCGGCTACCGATGTGGTCATCACCGATGGGCTGCCGCCGGGCATCGGCGGTGTCACTGCCCTCACCTCTCGCGGCGGGTTCTGCCTCGTCACCGCCGTCCATCTGTCGTGCCCGATCGGCATGCTCGCCCCGAACGAGACGGTGACGGTCACCGTGCGTACGTCCATCCCGCCGGACTCCACCGCGGCCTCGGTCACGGACGTCGCCCGCGTCGCGTCGGCAACCTCGGATCCCGATTCGTCCAACAACACCGCGCCGGCCACCACCCGGGTCACGCACAATGCCGACCTGTCGATCACGAAGTCGGCGGCGCCGACCACCGTGACGCCGGGCGGCCTGGTCACGTACACGATCACAGTGACCAACGCCGGACCGTCGACGGCGACGTCGGTGGCGATCACCGACGCGGTGCCCGACCCCCGCCTGATCGTGACCGGCGCGTCGATCCCCGCTGGCCCGTGCCCGTTTGACGCCGACGGGGCGCGCTGCACGGTGGCGGCGCTGGCGCCGGGTGCATCGGTGACAATGACAGTCACCGGACGCGCGACGCCCGATGCCGCACCCGCCGGCGCCGTGCTGAGCAATCTCGCCACGGTCTCGTCGGCGACACCGGACAGCGGCCCCGGGGGGAACTCGGTGGACGGCAGGCGTCACGGTCGGACCACTGGTGCCCGGCCTCACCGCCATCAAGACGGCGTCGGCGAGCCCGCTCGTCGCCGGCGTCGGCCAGGTCCGCTACACGGTGGATGTCGCCAACACCGGTCCGTCGGACGCCGAACCGGTCACGTTCACGGACGTCCTGCCGGCCGGCTTCACCGTCGTGTCCGCCACGAGTGACCGGGGATCGTGCACGGTGACCGCGGCGTCCACCGGCGACACGGTGGCGTGCGGCCCCGGCGCGCTGACGGCGCCGTTCGCCGGGGCGCCGGGTGGGCGGGCGCGGGTGACGATCACGGCCCAGGTCCCGGCCGCCGTGCCCGCCGGCACGTACGGCAACACCGCGGCGGTGCAGGCTCCGGGAGCTCCGCCGGTGGCGTCCAACGACGCGCCCGTCGCCGTCACCGCAGTGGCGAACGTGTCGGTCATCAAAGCGTTCCCGCAGGCCGCGCCGGACGTCGAGATCACGCCCGGCCAGACCGAGACCTATCGCATCCGCGTTGTCGACGGCGGCCCGTCGGTGGCCACCGATACCGTCGTGGCCGATACCCTGCCCGCCGGCCTCACGCCGACCGCGTGGCGCGCGACCGTGACGCCAGCCGGCGCGTCAACACCGAGCTGCGACGTCGCCACCGTCAAGTGCGAGCTCGGCGACCTGCCGCCGGGAACCACCGTCGAGCTGGAGCTCGACGTGTTCGTCGACCCTGGGCTGGTGATCGATCCGGCCGTCGGCGTCGCCAACACCGTCACCGCGACCACCGCCTCCACCGACCCCAACCTCGCCGACAACACGAGCACGTTCACCGCCTCCGGCGGCGCCCAAGCCGACGTGTCCATCCGCAAGCTGCCGCCGGGACCGGACCGCGAGATCTTCCCTGTGCCGGCGCCGGTAGCCGGCACGAACACGTCGTACATCTACGAGGCGATCAACTTCGGGCCGTCGGAAGCCCCGAACGTCGTGATCACCGACGTGCTGCCGCCTGGCACGTCGTTCGTGCGGGCGTTCGAACCGACGCTGCCCGACCTCGCCTATGACTTCTGCACCGGCGACGGTGGCGATCCGGAGACCGTGACGTGCGTGTTCCCGTTCGACTTCCCGGCGTCGGTCGGCACCCACCTCGGCATCGAAGTGGCCGTCGATCCGACCGTCGCCGACGGCAGCGTGCTGACGAACACGGCCGGCATCACGTCCGACGCCGACGACGGCAACACCGGCAACAACACGTCGACCGCGGTCGTCTCGGTGCGGGCCGTGGCGAACCTGCGGCTGGAGAAGCTCGTCGTGGAGATGGACGCCGGGGGCAACCCAATCTTGCCGCCCGTCCCCGAGTCGGCCGACCCGCTCGGCCTGCCGCCCGGCCGTGCCGTGTCGTTCGGGCTGCTGGTCACGAACGACGGCCCGTCGGCGGCGGCGGACGTGCAGGTCATCGATACGGTGCCGTTCGAGGGGGGCAACTTCCCGGTCGGGACGTGCGAGTTCCTCACCGGCGATGTGGTCTGCTCCAAGACTGACGGGCCGCTGCTGCCTGGCGACCAGTTCTTCACCCAGCTGATCTCGCTCCCCGTGCCGGAGACGCCACAGGGCGTCTACACCAACACGGCGCGCGTGACGACGTCGACGGACGAGACGACACTGGCCGACAATGTCGACTCTCGGGACGTGGAGATCGTCGATCCGGTCACCGACCTCATCATCGACAAGACCTCGTTGTCGACGCCGCTCGTCGACGGCGAGACGTTCACCTACCAGATCTCCGTGCGCGCTGGGCTGATCGATCTGGCGACCGGCACGATTCGCCTCAGCTCCGATGCGGAGGATGTCGTCGTCACCGACACCTTGCCGGCCGGTCTGGTCCCCAGCGGCGTCACGTCGTCGCAGGGCGACTGCACCATCGCCGGCCAGGACGTGCGCTGCGACGTGGGCACCGTGCGCGCCGGCGTGACGCTCGACTCCGTGCAACCGGTGCTCGTCACGGTCTCCGGCACGGTGTCCGCTGACCTCGCCGCCGATCAGATCACGAACACCGCCGTCGCCACGTCGTCCACGGCGCTGCTCGGGGGCGCCCCCTCGGTGAGCGACCGTGAGACCACGCCGCTGACCCGCCGCGCCGACCTCGCTGTCACCAAGGTGGCCGACTCGCCGACCGCGGCCGCCGGCGGCGGGATCACGTTCACGGTCACGGTCACCAACACCGGGCCGTCGGACGCCACCGGCGTGGTCGTCACCGACCTCCTGCCGGCGCCGCTGGTGTACGACAGTGGCAGCTCCGATCCATCGTGCGCCCTCGGCGCCGGCCGGGTCGCGTGCACCATCGGCACCGTTGCCGCCGGCGACTCCGTGTCCATCACGATCGCCGCGACGCTGCCGTCGAACGCCGCGCCGGGCTCGGTCACGAACACCGCGTCGGTGGCCTCGGACGTACCCGACCCCGACAGCACCGACAACTCGGCCTCGGTGCCGGTCGCCGTCACCCAGGCCGCCAACCTCTCGGTGACCAAGACACCCGCTGCCGAGGGCGTCCTGCTCGGCGGGACGATGGCCTACACGATCGTCGTCGTCAACGACGGACCATCGGACGCGACTGCCGTGGTGCTGACCGAGACGATCCCCAGCGGCACGACGGTCGCGTCGGCGTCCGGCTGCACCGGCACGGGCCCGCTGACGTGCGACCTCGGCGACGTCGTGGCCGGCGACACGAGGACGCTCGATCTCGTCCTCCAGGTGCCCGACACGCTGTCCCCCGGGCCGCTCGACAACCAGGCGTCAGCGGCGTCGGAGACCGCCGATCCGGATCCGGAAGACGCCAGCGCCACGGCCACCGTCGAGGCGGTCGCCGACGCCGACGTGACGCTGACCAAGGAGCTGGTCACTGACCCGCCGATCCCCGGGCGACCGCTGGAGTTCCGCTTCACGATCGTCAACAACGGTCCCACCGTCGCACCCAACGCCAGCATCTCCGACCCGCTGCCGCCGGGCACGACGTTCACCTCGTTCACCGCCAGCCAAGGGACCTGCCAGCTCGACCCGCTCGAAGACGTCGCCGCGGCGTCGTGCACCCTCGGGCGGATGGAGATCGGGGCGACGGCGACCGCGACGTTGATCGTCGACTCCGATCCCGGCCTGCGCACCGTCACCAACAACGGCTTCAGCGGTTCCGGCGGGCTCGATGTCAGGCCGCTGGACAACGAAGACGGCGTCACGGTGCCGCTGGTGCCGGTGTCGGGCCTCTCCGTCGTCAAGGCCGGTCCGGCGGAGGTGTCGTCCGCGGCGGTGGTCGAGTACCAGCTGACGTACGCCAACTCCGGCCCGTCGACGGCGACCGACGTCGTGATCAGCGACACGCTGCCATCCGGCCTGACTCCGCGCCCAGCGACCGGCTGCACGGTTGCCGCACAGACGGTGACATGCGCGATCGGCGTCGTCGGCGTCGGCGCGACCGGCGCCGTCACCGTCACCGCCGACGTCTCCCCGGGCCTCGCGTTGGGCAAGGCGCTGACCGACGTCGCGTCGATCGTCGACCGTTCGCCAGGGGCGACCGATCCCGACCCGTCCGACAACTCCTCGCAGCTGACGAGCACGGTCGCCGCCCCCAACGACGTGGCCGTCGACGTGACCGCCGATCAGGTCCAGGTGCGGGCGGGTGATCGCGCCAGCTTCACGGTCGTCGTCACCAACAATGGCCCGCAGATGGCAACCGGGGTCACGCTCGTCGACACGATGCCGGTCCAGCTGGCCACCACGTCTGCCGTGGCCGGGTCGAGCCGCCCGCTTCCGATGCAGGTGCCCACGGGGTGCCTGCCGACTGGCGCCACCGCGACATGCGGCTTGGGCGATCTCGCGGTTGGCGCGAGCCGCACGATCGTGTTCGGCGGGATCGTGCTCGCCGGCACGCCCGCCGGCACGCAGCTGATCGACTCGGCGACCGTCACGTTCGACGGTGTCGATGCCGTCGAGGCCAACAACCGCGATGCGGACGTGATCGTGGTCGTCGCCGTGATCCAGCCGGCGACCACCACGACAACCGCGCCACCCAGCGGTGGCGGCGCAGCCGGCCTGGCGACGACCGGCACGGCGATCGGCGCCACGCTGCTGCTCGCCGGGGCGCTCGTGATCATGGGCGGCGGCCTGGGCGGCGTCCGTCGATCTGGGCGGGGATCGTCTCGGATTCCGAGACGGATCCCGCCCAGATCCCGGTCTGGGACGAATCCCGCCCAGATCGGGGAACGTCGCTAGCGTGACGGTGTGTCCATCCGCTCGTCGCTTCGGCAGCGGCTCGGCGCCTCGGTCGCCGAGCTCGACCGCACCCGGCTCCAGGATCGCTGCCGCGGGCTCGGAGTCACCGCGATCGAGGAGGCGCCGCGCCGCGTCCCCGTGCGCGTCGGCGGTGAGATCAAGCGGGTGATCGTCGCCCCACGCAACGGCGTCCCCAACCTCGAGGTGGTGGTCAGCGACGGCACCGGCACGATCACAGCCGTGTTCGCCGGACGCCGCCGGATCGCCGGCCTCGAGCACGGTCGAGCCGTCGTGCTCGAGGGTGTCACGGTGGACCTCGGCGACCGCGCCGTGATCTACAACCCGGCCTACACGCTGGTGCCGTAACCGGCGACGCATCTGTCAGCCGTTTGGTGCACGATCGGGCCGCATCCGGCCGACAGCTCTGGGTTCAGGCGTCGGCTTTGGCCTTCGGCGCGACGAGCAGCGCCCGGACGTCCTCCTCGGACTCGTCGGTCACCAGCACCACGACCTCGTCGCCGACGCGCACCACAGTGTCGCCACGCGGGACGATCAGCCGCTCGGCCCGCAGCACGGCGACGACGGTCGCGTCGCGCGGGACGCCCAGCTCGACGATCTGCTTGCCGTCAGCCGGCGAGCCCTCGGCGAGGCGCACCTCGGCGAGACGGGCCTTGCCGCCCTCGAACGACAGCAGGCGGACGAACGTCCCCACGCTCACGGCCTCCTGGACCAGCGCGGTGATGAGGTGCGGGGTCGACACGCTGACGTCGACACCCCAGAGGTCGTTGAACATCCACTCGTTCTTCGGGTTGTTGACGCGGGCGACGACACGAGGCACGCCGAACTCCTGCTTGGCGAGCAGCGACACGACGAGGTTGTCCTCGTCGTCGCCGGTGACCGCGGCCACGACATCGGCCTGGTCGACCAGCGCCGCGGACAGCGTGACGACCTCGCACGCGTCGCCGGGGCACCACGTCACGCCGACCGGCTCGCCGGAACGACGTGCCTGGTCGAGCACGATGCGGTCGTTGTCGATGATCGTCACGTCGTGCCCAGCCTCGTGCAGCTGCTCGGCGATGAACCGACCGACGCTCCCGCCTCCGGCGATGACCACGCGCACGTCAGTGTCCCTTCTTCGGCGGCGACTCGAGGGCGCTCTCGATGGCATCGAGGCGCGCCGTCTCCGCCGCGATGTACAGCACGTCGCCTGCCTGGGCGACCGTGCGCGCCGTCGGGACCGTCGCCGCGCCCATCCGGTTGATGGCCATGACGCGGGCGCCGGTGGCCTCCTCGAGGTCGCTGAGCAGGTGGCCGGCCCAGCCATCCGGAACGACGCGGTCGATGAGGCACACCTTGGCCGTCGGGTCGGTCCACTCGGCCGGCCGAGCCTCGGGGATGAGGCGGCGCATGACCTGGTCCGTGGTCCACGCCACGGTCGCCACCGTCATGATCCCGAGGCGCTGATAGATCACGGCGCGCCGGGGGTCGTAGATGCGGGCGACGACCTGCTCGATCCCGAAGTTCTCGCGGGCCACGCGAGCGACGAGGATGTTCGAGTTGTCGCCGCTCGTCACCGCGGCGAGCGCCTCGGCCTTCTCGACCCCGGCTTCGACGAGCCGGTCGCGGTCGAAGCCGATGCCCTGCACCGTCGAGCCGGTGAAGTCGGCGCCGAGGCGCGAGAAGGCGTCGCTGCGCCGGTCAATGATGGCCACGGTGTGGTTGTCGGCGATCAGCGCGCGGGCGAGCGACGAGCCGACCCGTCCACAACCGACGATGACGACGTGCACGTCAGCGGAGTGTAAGTCCACGTCCGGAGGTCGCGCGGCATGGCAGGCAGCACCGATGGCCGGCGCCTAGGGTCCGACCCGTATGGTCTCGCTCGCCAAGCGGATCCTCATCGGGCGGCCGATCGCGTCGTCGGACGAAGGCCACCAACGGCTAAAGAAGCGCGTCGCCCTGCCGATCTTCGCCTCCGACGCGATCTCCTCGACGGCGTACGCCACCGACGAGATCATCCTCGTACTGACGCTCCAGGCCGGCATCGGCCTGGCGGCATTCAACTACCTCGTTCCGATCTCGATCGTCGTCGCCGTCCTGCTGCTGATCGTCGTCGTCTCCTATCGCCAGACGATCTACGCCTACCCCTCCGGCGGCGGCGCCTACGTCGTGTCGCGGGAGAACCTCGGCGACACCCCGTCGCTGGTTGCCGGGGCGTCGCTGCTCACCGACTACATCCTGACGGTCGCCGTGTCGGTGGCCGGCGGCGTGCTGGCGATCCAGTCGGCGTTCGGGTTCGACAGCCGCTGGCGGGTGCCGCTGTGCCTGCTGATGATCGTCATGATGACCGTCGCCAACCTGCGCGGGCTGAAGGAGTCGGGCGCCCTTTTCGCCCCGCCGACGTACCTCTACATCGTGATGCTGCTGATCCTGATCGTGGTCGGCTGCTACAAGATCTTCATCCAAGACCTTCCGCCGATTCCCCTCGAGGACCTCTCCGAGGACGCGCGTGATCTCGCCTCGAAGAGCGCCAGCCTGAGCCTGCTGATGCTGCTACGCGGGTTCTCCTCGGGCGCCGTCGCGCTCTCGGGCATCGAGGCCGTCTCCAACGGCGTGCCGTCGTTCCGCAAGCCCGAGTCGCGGAACGCGGCGACCACGCTGGCGATGATGGCGGCCATCCTCGGCGTCTGCTTCATCGGCGTGTCCGTGCTCGCCTCGCACCTCCACCCGCTGCGCGGCGAGGACGATGCCACCGGGCTGGCGCTGATGGCCGAGTACATCTACGGCGGCAAGGGAGTGCTGTTCTGGATTACCCAGCTGGCGACGTTCGCGATCCTGATCCTCGCCGCCAACACGGCGTACCAGGGGTTCCCGGCGCTCTCGTCGATCATCGCCCGCGACGGCTACCTGCCGCGGCAGCTCGCCAACCGCGGCGACAAGCTCGTGTTCTCCAACGGGATCATCTTCCTCGCCGTCGCCGCCGGTGTCCTCATCGTCGCGTTCAACGGCAACATCTCGGCCCTGATCCCGCTGTACGCGTTCGGCGTGTTCACCGGGTTCACGCTCAGCCAGGCCGGGATGGTCGTCCACCACCGGCGCCTCAAGCTCAAGGGCTGGCGGGCGTCGGCGACGATCAACGCCGTCGGCACCGTCGCCACGTTGACCGTCGCCCTCGTCGTCGTGGTCTCCAAGTTCACCGAGGGGGCGTGGATCCCTGCCGTCGTCATCCCCGCCCTGGTGGTCGGGTTCCGGGCGATCAACAAGCACTACCAGCACATCCGCGAGGCCGTCAGCGTGGGACCCGACGAGGGATACACGCCGCTGCGCCGCACCCACCTCGTCGTGATCCTCGTCGGCAGCGTGCACCGCGGGGTGATCGAGGCCGTCCGCTACGCCAAGTCGCTGGCGCCGGAGCGCCTGATCGCGGTCAGCGTCGTGACCGACGCCGACGAGCAGGAGCGGCTGTCGAAGGAATGGACGGAGTTCGGGATGCCGATCGAGCTGCACACCATCGCCTCGCCCTACCGTGAGCTGACCCAGCCGGTGATGGAGTACCTCGACGAGCTCGACGCCGAGAGCCCCGACGACGTCATCACCGTCGTCATCCCCGAGTTCGTCACGCAGTGGAAGACGCAGTGGCTGCACAACCAGTCGGCCTTCGCCCTCAA
This sequence comes from Ilumatobacteraceae bacterium, assembly GCA_044867195.1. Lineage (GTDB taxonomy): Bacteria > Actinomycetota > Acidimicrobiia > Acidimicrobiales > Ilumatobacteraceae > JALZMG01. Next base: position 4,898 of record JBIOUO010000479.1, on the reverse strand, counting down.
GGCCCGCCTGCTGTACCGCCCGAACACGGTGGTCACGTCGGTCCCGGTCATCGTCGACGCCGAGGACGAGACGATCGTCCGCTGAGGCCCACGCTGCTCGGGCGCCCCCCGCCGTCCGCCATCTGGGCGGGAATCGTCTCAATCCCCGATCTGGGCGCGCAGACTGCCAACAGCTGTCACGCTGCGCGCCCAGATGGCCCGTGGCGTCCTTCGTCGCCACACACGTGCGTCCGCCGGATGCGACGCGGCCAGAATGGTCGCCATGCAGTTCTGGAAGCCGCACGCGCTCGCCAAGCCCCACGAGGGTCAGCTCGACCTGCGCACCGGTGACCGGGTGCGCACGATCGTCGATCTCCCCGGCGTTGCGGCCGGCACGCAGGGCAAGGTGATCCTCGCCAACGGCTTCAACTGGCAGCGCTACCGCGTGCTCTTCCCCGGAGGTGTGGAGGTCGGCGACCTCGACCAGCGCAACATCGAGCCGATCGGCCGCGCCGCCCGCCGCCTGGCCAAGGCAGCCGCCCGCGCGAGCTGAGCCGTACACTCTGGCGTGTCCCGTCCGGGGAGTAGCGCAGCCTGGTAGCGCTCCTGCTTTGGGAGCAGGAGGTCGGGGGTTCGAATCCCCCCTCCCCGACCACAATAGTCCCAGTTCAACGACCTTCGACAGCGGCTGGGTGGCCACCTCGATCGTGACTGCGTGCGCGACGTGGGTGACCAAGAGTGACCCCTATCCGCTATCTGGCGCCGCCGCGGGATCCTCATCGAGCTCGGTGTCGTCCGAGAGGAAACCAGCGAGGTACAGCGACAGCTCGGCGAGGTACTCGGCTCGGCGGGTAGGGTCGGTCGGGTCCCTGCGCAGTGCTGCGGCCCGCATGTCGTCGACGACGACAGCGAGCAGCCGCGCGAGGCGGAGGGCCTGCGGCGCCGGCAGCAGACGGAAAATGAGGCCGTCCAGCGCCTCTGCTTGAACCGCCGCGTACGCGTCGTCCGGCGTGTCGCACGCTTGAGCGAGCCGTTCCATGAGGGGAACGAAAAGCTGGCGCCCGACGACCCACGGGTCGAAGCCTGGAACGGAGACGACCGCCATCAGAAGCCGATCCTGATGATCTTCGCTTGCGACGCGGGCCCTAGTGAGTCGACGTACCGCTCGACGATCGCGATCTGCTGCGGCGTGAACTCGGTCAGGTCGATGACCGTGAAGTGGTTCGACTTGAGGAGGTGGTCGTTGATCGCATTGAGGAACTGACCCTCGTTCCAATGCCTGGACGCCGCAGGGGTGCCCATCGCGTCGAACCGGCGACCGAGATCGTCGATGTAGTCGGCGCCCTCGTCGGCATAGCTATACAGCGTCCGCCCGGCCAGCTCGGGGTGCTCGATGAGGCGACCGGCCGTCGCGATCTCCGTCGCCCGTCGCCCTTCCATCGACGCGATGTCGATCACGCCGTTGGTGCGGATGGGGACCGCCCGCAGCTCGTCGATGTGGGTGCGTACGGCGCGGGCGATGTCGTCGCCGAACTGGTCGCCGACCTTCAGGACGACGTCTTCGACCACGTCGTCGGTCAACTCGCCGGCACGGAACGACTCCCTGAACACGAGCGCGGCGACCTCGTCGCTCTCATGGGCAGCGAACCCGAGCAGCGCCTCCTCGGCCAGCTCGAGCACCTTGCGACCGCCGATCGGGATCAGGATCCCCGCCGCCGAGATCGCCGCGCTGAGCCTGTCACCCTCGACGATGTAAATGCCGGTGTTGACCGTGTCGGCGACCTGGAACGGATCGACGAAGCTGACCCCGTCGAGCAGATCGTGGACGATCTGCAGCAGCCCGACCGGCTCAGGCATCGTCGCCTGGTACAGAGCGGCGAAGTCGAGCAGGATCCGGGCCTGGTCCTGTGGATCGGCGGTCGCCGCCAGCGCCGCCTCCAGCCAGTCCCGCCCACCCCCGGCCTCGTACCACGTGTAGTCGGCGACGAACCCGCCGGGATCGTCCACCGCCCGCCGCAGATACTCCACCGCCAACGCCGGATCCTCACTGAAGTTGCGCCGCGTGTACAACCGGTACGTCAAGTCCTGGCGGCTGTTCCACACCGACGCGATCCCGGCCTCCTCGAGCAGCCAGCGGGCAGCCTCCCGCTCGGCGGCGCTGAACCGGCCAGTCGTGTCGCCTGCGACTATCTCCATGTCCTTGGTCGAGACCTCCCCGTCTGGGTCGGAGCCGGCGTCCTGGCCGGCGACGTCGAACCGGTCGATGCTGCGGGCCAGCACGGCCAACGACCCGTTGGTCACCACGAACCGGTCGAAGTCCTCAGCCGTCGCCGCGCCCAGCGGCGTCCACGCCACCTCCGACCACAACTCGCCATGCAACACGACGTACTGCGCCGCCGCGCGCACCTCAGGCGGCACCGCCTCGTCGTCGACCAACTCCCGCAAACCGGACAGGTCAACCCACGCATCCTCGCCCCGCCAGGCGAGGTACTCGGCGAGCATCGCCGCCGCCACCGACGACGACATCGTCACCGTCACATCCTCAACGCCCGGCTCGTCAGCGAAGTCGACACCCTCGCCGACCTCATCGGTCAACGACGCCCACAACGCCGCCCCCGCCGGACCGGCGACATCGAGACACATCCCCGACGCGGCCAGCTCCATCTCCGTCGCCTTGGCCTCCAAGAACCGCTCCAGCAGCCCCAGCTCCTCGCCCACCTCGCCACACAACACGGCAAACCCGTTGTCGGCGATCTGCGCCGCCAACAACACACGTGCAACCTCCGACGCGATGTGACCCGCCGTCTCACCCGCCCTCGCCGCCACCCGCCCGATCTCACGGGCCGCGTCCGGATCGAGACCGACGAACCCGTCGATCGACATGCTCAACGCTCCACCCAGCCGTACCGGCGTGACGGCTCGCGCCGCGGCCGGCGGCACTCGCCGGCCAGTACGACCAGACGCCCCGCCCTCACCTCGTACTCGCCTGTCGACACCCGCGGCACGCTACCGACGATGGCGGACGGCATGGCCGGCGCCGCCTAAGCCGTTGCCGGGCCAAGTCGGCCACGGCGAGTACGAGCGCATCGGCACCACTGGGATACCGTCGGGCGCCCCGACTTGGCATATCGCGGCCTGCCGTGGCAGGCTTCCGGCGGGCGGGCGCCGGGGTGGCGACCGGGGCGAGGAGCGGGACATGGCGGGACGACCGTGGACCCGAGCGCGCTGCATCGCGGCGCTCGGCGTGATGGCGGCAGCGTCGTTGGCCTTCGGGGTGACGGCGGTGTCCGCGGACAGCGCCGAGCTGCGCTACAAGGCGGCGCCGGGCGAGGCCAACGACCTGACGCTGGTGCTGGACAGCACGGACTTGGTGCTCACGGACACCGGCGCAACCGCGCTGCCGTCCTCGCTGAAGGGGTGCACGGAAGTGCCGGTGACGACGGGCGTCTCGGCCCGCTGTCCGGCACCCGGGAAGCTGCTGTTCCACCTCGATCTCGGCGACGGCAACGATCACATCCTCGGCGACATGCTCCTGCCCCGGATCACGCTCGATGTCAACGCCGGCGACGGGGACGACATCGTCGAGCCAGGCGACGGCGACGACTACATCGCCGGCGGGCCCGGTCTCGACACGCTGTACGGCGGCTACGGCAACGACACAGTGATCGGACAAGAGGGTGACGACTGGCTGCGCGGCTCTCCGGGTTCCGACGTGATCGATGGTGGCGCCGGATTCGACTTCATCGTTGGTGACAGCGGCGCGGACCAGCTCTTCGGTGGCGGCGACATCGACTTCATCCTGGCCGGTGCCGGCGCCGACTTCGTCGATGGTGGTGGCGACTTCGATGCCATCGACGGTGAGGGCGGCGACGACACGCTGCGTGGTGGCGCCGGGGACGACGACCTCAAGGGGGGCGGCGGGAGCGACGTTGTCGACGGTGAAGGTGGTGACGACATCCTCCGCGCCCGCGATGGCGAGCCCGACTCGTTGACCTGTGGCGCAGGTAACGATGTGGCCAAGGTGGACGGCGGGGCACTCGACAGCGTCAACCGCTCCTGCGAGAAGGTGCGCGTCGACGCCGACTGACGAGTTCAGCACGGGCCGGTTTGGGTCCTGGGTTCGGCGAGAGGGCGGGTGAGCCTAGGTTTGCGCCGGAGTCACCGGTACCTGAGGGCAGAGGAGATGGCGTGGCCCGCTATGACATCGTGCCCGAGCGGTCGGAGGTGTGGATCAAGGCGACCTCGAGCGTGCACGGGATCCAATACCGCGCCGACGGCCTCGCCGGCTTCGTCGAGCTCGAGGTGGGGCGCGGCGGGCAGCTCGACCTCGGCGTCAGCCCGGCGGGCCAGGTGTCGCTCGCCGTGGATCGGCTCTCGTCGGGCAGCCGGATCGAGGACCAGGAGCTGCGGCGCCGCATCGATGCCCGCCGGTATCCCAGGATCGACGGGCGTCTCGCGGGAGTGCAGGCGACCGGTCGGGACGGCCGGTATGTGGTGCGCGGCGAGGTGACGTTCCGTGGCGTCACCAACAGCCACGAGGACGAGATGACGATCTCCCAGCTCGGCGACGCCACGTTGCAGCTCGACGGCCGCTCGACGTTCGACATCCGCGACTTCGGGATGGAGCCGCCGCGGATCCTGATGCTGCGCGTGCATCCCGAGGTCGAGGTCACCGTCGCCATCGTCGCCAGCAGGCACGGCTGAGCTCCGGTGGCGACGTTGTTCGAGCGTTCGACGGAGGACGTGATCTCGACGATCCTCGAGGCGCATCCCGACGTCCGGGCGACGCTGGAGGACGCGTGGCGGGCGGCGTGGGAGTCGGTCGACCCGGTCCTGCTCGAGCTGTGTCGCCTGCGCATCGCGATGCTGCTCAACTGTGACGCGGAGCTCGAAACGCGAACGCCGGTCGCCGCCGCGGC
>JBIOUO010000478.1:0-5492 GCA_044867195.1 Ilumatobacteraceae bacterium | reverse complement strand
CCCCCGCTGTCGTCGCCCAGGGCCACAATCCGCTGTGCGGCGACGAGATCACCGTCTACCTGCAGCTCGACGATGATCTCGTCTCCGACGTCAAGGTCGACGGCCAGGGCTGCTCGATCTCGCAGAGTTCGGCGTCGATGATGAGCCAGGCGATCAAGGGCCACACCGTCGGCGAGGTCCGCTCGCTCGTGCGGCGGTTCAAAGGGATGATGTCGATCGAGGATCTCGCCGAGGACGGAGATACCTCGCCGAACGGCTCCGATGAGCGCGTGCCGCTCGGCGACCTCGAGGCGCTGCAGGGCGTTGTCAAGTTCCCCGTGCGCATCAAGTGCGCGACGCTGGCCTGGAACACGCTGCTCGAAGCGCTCGACCAACCGACGACGGTCTGAGCGGCGCCGTGGACAAGGCCCCGGACGCCGAGGAGCGGGCGCGCGCCGGCAGGGCGATCCGGGAGATCGGCCACGCCTTCATCGGGCACGAGGCGCCGCCGGAGCTGATCGTCGACGTCGCCGAGACGCTCGAGCGGCTCACGGCCGAGCTCGATGAGGGTGAACCCCGTGTCCGGTTCCGGCCACCGCGGGCCGACCGCTGGCTGCAGCCCCTCGTCGACGGCGACCGGGTCGACACCTACGACGAACGGCCGTTCTCGGGACGCTCCTCGCCGTGGGGCGTCGACCTCGAGGTCCACCGTCACGGCGACCAGATCGAGGCGATCACGACGTTGCGCGCGGCGCACGAGGGTGCGCCGGGCCGGTCCCACGGGGGCATCGTCGCCGCCGTGTTCGACGACGTCTTCGGCTATGTCCTGGACATCGCCCGCGAGGCGGCGTTCACGGGCGAGCTGACGGTGCGCTACGTCGCGCCGACGCCGCTGCACCGCCGGCTCGCCTGCCGCGGCCGCCTCGCCGGGCGCGACGGGCGCAAGCTGTACATCGAGGGCGAGCTGGTCGACCTCGACACAGAGGGCCAGCCGGTCGTCGCCCGCGGCCGAGGCACGTTCATCACCGTCGACCCCAGCATCTTCGACGTCGGTACGCAGCAGCTGCCCGCCCCTCCCGACGAGGGCTGAACGTCCGGCCCGTTCGGATCAGCGGGCTTGCCAGGCCGAGCAGCACACCGCCGATCAGCTCGCCAGCGCATCCTCAGCTGCGCAGGAGACCCGCAGATGGCGCCGATCCGCGGCGTCGTCTGTTCCCCTGACTCCCGACGCACGCGGCGCCGGTTGCCGCTCGGGCGCGAAGTCGATCTCGGGGCCTCCCGGCCAGTACGTGTCCCACGGTCCGCTGGCGACGAGGGCGCGAACGGTCTCCGGCCTCACGTCGGCGAGACGTTCGATCACGTGGTGCATCACGCCGTCGATTTGGCTGCCGTCGAGGCCGGGCAAGCGACCGGCAAGATTGGTGGCGATGTGCTCGATCCGGTCGGCCATGAGCCGGCAGTTCTCGACGTGCTCGGCGGGTGAGGGCGCCGGTTGCCGGTTGGCGCGCGCGATCAGGTCACGGATCGGTACGACCTCGCCGGTCCGGTCATCGACGCGCATGCAGCCGTAGAAACCGCGAGTCTGGTTGCGGAACTGCAACTGCGCCATGCGTGCCTCGAACGCGGCGAAGTCGGATTCGCGGAACGAGTCGCCGCGCCATCGCTGGGCGATCGACGTCACCAGCGCGGCAGCTGATCCGATGCCGGTGTTCAGCCCGCGACCCGGCCAGAAGTGGACGGCGATCGCTGCGTCGCCGAGCAGGGTGGCGATCGTCGCCGGCTCGGTGACGGTGCGGTGGAACAACACCGCCGTGAACCGCGCCCGCTCGACAAGCGACAGCTCGAAGGACGTGATCGGCGCGACGTCGTCGCGGTGGACGTCGAACAGGCGCAGGCCGTCGTCGATCCGCGCGAGCAGTGCCGAGCGGGCGCCGAGCCACGACGGTCGGAAGACGATGGCGCCGGGCGGATGCGCCTGTGATCCGTGGAAGCACGGCTGCCGCTGCGTGCACGGCAGCAGCTCGGACGCCCGACCCGGGACGATGCCGTGCACCTCGCTCGCCTCGTCGTCGGTGAGCCTCATGTTCAAGAACCCGTCACCGTCGGCCGACGGGTTGAGCAGGAACCGGTTCTGGGCCAGCGTCAACAGCACGGCTGCCGGTGCTGGCAGACGCGACCTCACCTCGAGCCCCAAGACGACGTCGCGGGCGGGACGGCCGTGAGCGGCGAAGGCGTCGAGCCCGGGTTGCCCGAAGACGCCCAGCTGCTCCCTCGTGATCGAGCGGGCACCATCGGCGACCACGACGACGTGCTCGCCGCGAAGGTCGTCGACGTCCACTTCGACGTCGAACGCGGCGGGGACCAGCGTGAGCTGCGGGCACCTCGACACCCAGTCGAGCAGCCGGTCCTCGAGATCGGCGATGCGGATGTTCAACGGCGGCAACCCGTCGACCGTGTCCGATCCGGTCGGCCACACCGTGGCGACCAGATCGGGCCGGAACACGTGCTCGACGACTGCCCGCGGCAGCAGCGTGTACTGGCGCGACTGCACGGTGATCACCTGCCGGCGGCGCCGGTTGGCGTCATCAAGCTCCTTCCAGATGACCCCGTTGCCGTCACGCCGCCAGCGGGGATCGAACATGCGCACCCGCACGTCGCGGCCAGCGAGCGCGGCGACGACCATCGCCGCGAACGTGAGCCCGACCGGACCTCCGCCGATGACGGTGATGCGCAGCGTCGCGCCGGGCGCGCCGGCGACCAGCTTGGCGCTGGTCCGATCATTCCGGCTGGCGGGAGCATTCATCGGGAGGCATTCGTCCAATCGACGCACCCGGATTGCCGAGCCCGCCGGGGCGAGGCTCAGACAGGGAGACCTTCGACCATTGAGAGCATGCTGTGGCGTCGATCACCCGCAGCTGGGCGTCTGCGGGCATCGTCTCGCGGCAGCACGAGGGTGGCGGGAGAGCAGGTCACCGACCCGCTCGCGCAACCTGGCCGAGTCCAGACCCCGGTACCACAGCTCCTTGATCGCACGGAACTCCCGAGCGTGCGTCGTGCTGAGCCGGCCCATCTCCACCTCCGACCACGAGTAGCTGGTCCGTGCGCAAACGTTCGTCGCCGAGGTGGCTGCGGATTCATGTCTCTCGGACAGCTGGCGATCCGGGCGGCCTTCGACGCCGAACACGGGGGTATGACCAGCAGCTTCCCTCGCCTCGCCCGCGGTTCGGCCTTCGCGACCGCGGTCGTCGGCGTGACCTACAGCGTGGCGTTCACCGTCGTCGTCCAGCGCGGTTCGGAGTGGGCGCAGTGGACCGCCGCAGCCGCGCTGACCGCAGGCGGACTCTTCGCCCTGCCCGTACTCGTCGCCATCACCTCGTTGCTTGCCGAACGGCTGGGCGCCGCCGGGCCAGCCCGAGTGGCGCTGATCGTCGGCGCCATCTCCGCTGTGCTGAGCTCGCTGCACGGCGCCTACGACCTCGCCGCTCTCGCCACGCCGGCGTCGGCAACAGCAGGCGACATCAGCCCTGTCGACCCGCGCGGGTTCGCCACGTTCGCCCTCGCCGGCCTGGCGGTCATCGTGATCGCCGCCCTCAGCCGTGACGACCTGCGGTTCGCGCGCTGGCTGCCATCGGCGGGCGTCGTCCTCGGAGTCGCGCTCGTCGCCACATGGCTCGGCAGGCTCACCGTCCTCGACCCGACGTCGGCCTGGCTGCGCATCACGACGACCGTGGCCGCGATCCTCAACCCGATCGTCTACGTCGGCTTCGGCTCGGCGTGCCGAGCCAGCGCGGCGCGGATCAGCCGACCTGCCGCGATGGATCAGGAACCCGCTCGCCGCTCGAATGCGACCCGTGCCGCCGGCTCCGTCGTGTGATCCTCGCGGATGTGGATGAGGAGGAGTTCACCCGGTGGTACGGCCGCTGGTCGCCGCTGAGCGTCCGCGCCGTCGCGAGTCTTCTGCGTGATTTCGCCGCACCGTGGTGGATCGTCGGTGGCTACGCGATCGAGCGGTTCACCGGCGCTCCGCGGCGTCACGAAGACATCGACGTCGTCGTCCTCCGGCCCGACGCCGTCCAGCTGCTGCCGATCCTGGCGGCCGAGTACCACGTGTGGGCCAACTCCTCAGGAACGCTGACGCCAATGCTCGACAACCGTCTCGAGTTGCCGCCCACGACCGGACAGCTGTGGGTCCGGCGCGACGCGCAGTCGCCGTGGGAGGTGGACTTCGGGGTCGCCGAGGAGCGCGACGGGAGATGGGTGTGGCGGCACGACCCCACGGTCACGATCGCGGTGGCTGACTTGACGTGGACCGACGAGGACGGCGTGCGGTTCGCTCGTCCCGAGATCGTCCTCGCCCACAAGGCGAAGTGGCGCCAACACAGAGACGACGTCGACTTCGACGCCGCTTGGCCGCTGCTCGACAATCGCGCCCGAAGGTGGCTGCATGCCACCGTGGCCACGATGTACCCCGACCATCCGTGGCTCTCACGGATGACCTGACCACGGCAGGCGGGGCCTCGCTCGACGCTCCAGTACGGTGGTCCTCGGGCAAGCAGGAGGTGCGGACATGCGTTTCATGGCGGGATTGGCGATCATGGTCGCGGCAGCGGCCGGCGGTCCGGCAGCGGCGGCGGGCTCTCCGTCGGAGATCGTGTTGCCCGGGGCCTCGTCGGCCGAGGGAATCGCCGTCGGGAGCGGCTCGACGTTCTTCGCCGGCGACCTGCTGCGCGGCGACGTGTTCAAGGGTGACCTGCGCTCGGGCGCGGTGAGCCTTTTCGTCGACGCTCCAGCGGGACGGATGGCGGTCGGCATGTACGTCGACCAGCGTTCGGGATTGCTGTTCGTGGCCGGTGGCTCGGCCGGCGCGGCATACGTCTACGACACGACGTCCGGGGCGGAGGTCGCCGCCTACCAACTCACCGGCTCTGCCACCACGTTCATCAACGACGTGACCGTCACGCGTGACGCGGCCTGGTTCACGGACTCGGTGCAGCCCCAGCTGTACCGGATCCCGATCGGACCCGGTGGCGTGCTGGGCCCGGTCGAGACACTGACGGTCAGCGGTCCTGCCGCCGACCTGTCCGGAGCGTTCAACATGAACGGCATCACCGCCACGCCGAACGGGCGGACGCTGCTGGTCGCGCACACCGGGACCGGGACGATCATCGTCGTCGATCCACGGACCGGATCGAGTGCAACCGTCGCCGGTGTGAGCGTCGCCGGCGTCGACGGGATCCGCCTCGAAGCGGGCCGGCTGTGGGCGGTGCAGGGCTCGGAGAACCACGTCTCCCGGATCATGCTCAGCCCGGATCTGTCGAGCGGCACTGTCGAGGCGGTGATCGCCAGCCCGCTGTTCCAGTTCCCGACGACGCTTGCTCGCGATGGCTCCCGCCTGGCGGTGATCAACGGCAAGTTCGACACCGGGTTCCCACCCACCGCCAGCGAGTACGAGGTCGTGATCGTCAACGCCCGCTAGCACAGCCCCACGATCTGGGCGGGAATCGTCTCGGAAT
>JBIOUO010000477.1:0-3924 GCA_044867195.1 Ilumatobacteraceae bacterium | reverse complement strand
GCCTCCGGGGTGAAGTTCCCGGCCTTTGCCTGTGAGACGAAGATCGTCGACGTGATTGCCACGCCGACCGCGCCGCCGATCTGCTGGCTCGTGTTCAGCAATCCCGATGCCAGCCCAGCCTGGTGAGACGGGACCCCGATGAACCCGGCGATCGTGACCGGGATGTACCCGAACGCAAGCCCGAGGGCGAAGACGAGGTAGAGCGGCAGCAGATCGGGCCAGTAGTGACCGTCGACCGGCAGCCGCGTGTAGCCGAGCACCGTCAGCGCCAGGACCCCCAACCCAACGGTCATCACCGAGCGAGGACCGATCCTGGTCACGAGAGCCTGCGCCACGCCCGCCCAGATGACCGTCGTGCCCGCCGTGGCCAGGAACGTCAGCCCGGTCTTGAGCGCCGACCAGCCGAGTATCTGCTGGACGTACAGGGTGAGAATGAAGAAGTTCGCGTAGATCGTGGCGCCGAGAAGCAACCCGACGCTGTTGGCGCCGGTCAGCGTGCGGATCCGAAAGATCCCGAAGGGGACGAGCGGTGCGGTCGCACGCAACTCCCAGACGACGAACAGGGCAAGGATGAGGACAGCGAGGAGCAGGAGGCCGATGGTTCGGGTCGTCCCCCAGCCCACGTCGGGCGCTTTCGAGATCGCGTACACGAGCAGCGCCAGACCGCTGGTGACGCTCACGGCCCCCATCGCATCGAAGCGCCGATGTCCGAGGTCCGCGTGGCTCTCCGGAACAATCGGCCGCGTCAGCGCGAACACGAGGACGCCCACGGGCACGTTCACGAAGAAGATCCATTCCCAGCCCAGGTACTTCGTCAGGATGCCGCCGAAGAGCACACCCGCGGCCGCGCCCGAGCCGCCGAGCGCACCCCAGATCCCGAGCGCCTTGTTCCGTTCCGCGCCCTCGCGGAACGTCGTGGTGACGATCGAGAGAGCGGCCGGCGAGATGATCGCAGCGCCCACGCCCTGAACCGCGCGTGAGGCGATCAAGACTCCGGCGCTCCACGCCAGGCCACAGGCCAGCGACGCGAGCGTGAAGAGCACGAGGCCGACGATGAAGATGCGCCGCCGTCCGAGCAGATCCGCCATCCGGCCGCCGAGCAACAGAAACCCGCCGAATGTGATCGCGTACGCGGTGATCACCCACTGCACCGTCGACTCCGCGATGTGAAGATCCTCCTGGATCGACGGAATGGCGACATTGACGATCGCGACGTCGAGGATCGTCATGAAGAACGCAGCGCCGACGACGGCCAGGACCAACCACTTTCCACGCTGCGTGTCGCTCATCGGAATCAGCCTACGCCGCCTGGCCGGTCAGACGTAGCGATCTCCGCTCGTAGCACGCCCCGGGCGTCACGACGACCCGCGTGCGTGAGGACCGCGAACGCGGATCCGACAAGATGAGCCTGCTTTGGTGAGCGACAGGCAGCTCAGAGTCGGACTCGTCACGGAGCCGGGAGGCATCGACCACCCGTACAACCACGGGGCCTACGTTGGGCTCGAGCGGGCGGTCCGAGAGCTGGGGATCAGAGGGCGGGCGCTGACACCCGCCCCGAAGGAAGGCTACGTCCCGAGCCTCTCGCTTCTCGCGCGACAGAGGTACGACCTCGTCATCGGATTCGGCTACCCCGCCGCCGCCGCGATCGACAGAGTCGCCGCCGGGTTTCCCGAAACGCGGTTCGCGATCATCGACGTCGCCAATGACGATCCGGCGCATCACCCGAAGAACGTGCTTGGCCTCGCGTTCAGCGCAGAGCAAGCCGGGTATCTGGCCGGCCACCTGGCTGCGCTCGTGCTGACGCTCTCACCCGGTGAGGAGGTGGTCAGCTCGGTCGGCGGCGAGCGGTTGCCGGGGGTGGACCGGTGGATTGCCGGTTACCAGGCCGGCGCGAGGGCCGCCAATCCTCGCGTCACGACCTTGAACGGCTATACCGACGACTTCTGGGACCCGGTGAAAGGCAGGTCGGTCGCCTTGAGCCAGATCGCGAAGGGATCGCGAGTCGTGTTCCAGGTGGCCAGCACGTGCGGCCTCGGGGCGCTCGAGGCGGCACGCGAGCGTGGAGTCTGGGGCATAGGAGTCGACGTCGACCAGTCCCACTTGGGCCCGCACGTCCTGACGAGCGCGCTGATGAGGTTCGACGTGGCCGTGTTCGACACGATCGAGGCCCTCGCGCGCGGGACGCTCGAGACCGGGCGTACGTCCCGCTTCTCCCTCGAGAACGGCGGCGTCGGCCTCGGCGCGATCAGCGCCGCCGTGCCCACCGCGCTCGAGGCCGAGATCGAGGCTGTGAGGGCCGAGCTCGTCGCCGGGAAGATCCCGGTCGCGAACTCGCTCACATAGCACTCTCGCTCTGGATCGACACCCAGACGGTCCCGTCCCAGGAGGCGACGTCTGTCGGTGCGTGGCCCACCGGAACGAGGCCGACAACCCGGCCGTCCTGCGGATCGATCTGGACGAGAGTGCCGTCGGCGTTGTCGGCCGCGTACACCGCTTCATCGGTCGCGCAGAGGCCGACGAGCCCTCTGCCGACCGGGGTCGTCTGTGTCACCGATCCCGTGTCCGGGTTGATGCGCCAGACCTGACCTCGCGTGTCGGAGACCCAGACAGCCTGCTTCCCGGCCGTCACCGCGACGGGGTACCCGATGGGCACCTCGGCCGTGGCCGTGTTCGTGTGCGGCTCGATACGCAGAGCCCGCTCGGCGGTCGTCACCGCCCAGAGCGCCTCCTTGCCGAGTGCAAGGCCGACCGGCACCTGCCCGACGTCGATGATCGCCGAGGGCTCGTTCGTCGTCGGGTCGATGCGGAGCACATGGTGGGGGCCAGCGGCGATCCAGACGGAATCGTCATCGGCGTCGACCGCGTAGGTCGGGTTCCAGACGAGGTCGCTCGAGCCCCTCAGGTCGATCGTCTCGACGACGGCGTCGGCGCTGGGATCGATGCGCGAGACGGTGCCGTCGCTCCCGTTGGCCACCCAGACCGCGTCGGTGGCGACAGCGAGGTCTACCGCCGGTGCTCCGATTCCGATCGTCCTGATGACTTCGCGGCGCTCCGGATCGATGCGGGAGACCGTTCCATCATCCGTGTTGGCGACCCAGACCGAGCCGTGCCCGATCGCGAGGGCGACAGGCCTTCGGCCCACGGCCACGTGGCCCACGACCCGGGCGCGCTGCGGGTCGATCACAGCGACCGAGTCGGGAGGAACCTGCGCCTCGGCATGTGACGACGCTCGGCGACGCCCGGCGACAGCGGGTCGCTCGACCTCGGCGACTCCCGGCGACTCGAGCGACGGATCGTGGTTGAGGATGGCTCTCTCGAGGCGTTGGAGCTCATCGTGCGGCTCGAGCCCGAGCTCCTCGTCCAGCAACCGCCGGCCCGTGCGGTAGACCTCGAGCGCGTCTGCCTGGCGGCCGCAGCGATAGAGGGCCAGCATCAGCTGGCCGCGCAGACGCTCGCGCAACGGATGCTCGGCGACGCGTGTCTCGAGCTCCGCGACGACCCCGCCATGGCGTCCGAGCTCGAGCATCGACTCGAATCGCCCCTCGACGGTCTGGAGGCGAAGCTCCTCGAGGCGCCTGATCTCGCGCTGGGCGAAGTCCGCGAACGCGAAATCGACGAGGGCCGGGCCACGCCAGATGGCCAACGCCCGCTCGAAGGTGACGAGCGCCGACTCCGGGTCGTCCTGTAGCGTGCGCCGCGCCTCGGCGGCGAGCGTCGCGAATCGGTGGGCGTCGACCGCGTCCGCCGGGACGCGCAGGACATAGCCGGGCGCCTGGGTGACGAGCGCACCGTCCGAGGCGAGAACACGTCGGAGGTGGGAGACATAGCCCTGGACGGCCTTCACAGCGGTGCTCGGTGCCGTGTCGCCCCAGAGCGCCTCGACCAGCGCGTCGACGGAGACGACCTCGGCCCGCCTGAGCACCA
>JBIOUO010000476.1:0-4752 GCA_044867195.1 Ilumatobacteraceae bacterium | reverse complement strand
AGAGGGCGAAGACCTGGCCGTCGACGTTGCCGTGCATCAGGGCGAAGGCGATCAGGTTGAGATTGACGGCGTTGAGGATCAGCTCGACTGACATCAGCACGAGCACGGCGTTGCGCCGGGCGAGGACCCCGTACACGCCGATGCAGAACAGCACCGCCCCAAGGAGGAGGAAGTTCGCGGCAAGCATCGGCTCAGCACCCCCCGCCATCTGGGCGCGATCCCTGCCACTGCGCTTTCTGGGCGCGCAGCGTGCCAACTGTTGGCAGGGAAGCGTCCCAGTTCCCGGCGGCGGGATGGCAGTCAGTGGTCATGTCAGTCCTTGCGGGCCAGGACGATGGCGCCGATCGCGGCGGCGAGGAGGATGAACGAGATGGCGAGGAACGGGGCGAGGTACGGACCGAGCACGCCGTCGGCGATCGCCGTCGTCGGCGTCGGTCCGGTATCGGGGAGCTTGTCGTCGCCGAAGAAGTCGAGTACCGCCCATGACAGCACGCCGAGCAGGACCAGGGCCACCGGCACCGCCCACCCGAAGCCGCGGTTGTTGAGGCCCTGCTCGCGCCCGATGAGGGCCCTGGTCAGCATGATGCCGAACAGGAACAGCACCATCACCGCGCCGACGTACACCAGCACCTGGCTGACGGCGACGAACTCGGCGGCGGCGAGGATGTACTGGGCGGCGACGCCAGCCAGCACGAACACCAGCCACAGCGCGGCGTGGACGACGTTGTTGGTGGTCACTACGCAGAGGGCGGCGAAGATCATCAGCAAGGCGATGATCCCGAACCCGACGTTCATCGCGACATTGACGTCGGTCGCTGCGCTCAGCACGGGGGCTCCGCTCCCGTGAGCCCCCGAAGACCTGACGCCCCTACGCCGGTCGACCTCGTGGCACACGTCATCTCGCACTCCCACGGTTGCTCGAAGCCCCGCCCGAAGCTTCGCTTCGGGCGCTCATTTCTTCTTCTCCGCGCCGGCCTCGAGCTCGGGCGCTTCGGGAACCGTCTCCATCCACTCGCCGAGCTTCTCCTTGTCGTGCAGGAGGTCGGCGATGTGCGGCTCGGAGTACTCGTACTCGGGACTCCAGAACAGTGCGTCGAACGGGCACACCTCGACGCAAATGCCGCAGTACATGCACAGCGCGTAGTCGATGTCGAAGCGGTCGAGCAGGTTCACCGAGCGCGGCTTGCCGCCTGCCCGGCGCGGTGGAGCCAAGGTCTTGTGGCCCTCGATGTAGATACACCAGTCCGGGCACGACCGGGCGCAGAGCATGCACACCGTGCAGTTCACCTCGCGCAGGGCGATCACGCCGCGGGCGCGGATCGGCGGGGCCTCCTTCTCGTGCGGGTACTGCACCGTCTCGGCGCCCTTAGTCAGCGTTCGCCCGAGCGTGCGCAGCGTGACGCCCATCGCCTTGAGGGTGCCCGGCACCTTCGGCTTGCCGAGCGCCACTACACGGCCACCTTGAGAATTGCGGTAACGACGATGTTCGCCAGCGCCAGCGGGATCAGGAACTTCCAGGCGAAGCGCTGCAGCTGGTCCTCACGGAAGCGGGGGACGCTGAAGCGGACCCACATGATGAGAAACGACAGCAGCACCATCTTGGTGAACAGAATCAGCGGGCCACCGACGTTCATCCAGTCGCCGACGTCGTCGAGCGTGTCCCAACCGAACCAGGCGAACGGGACGCCCCATCCACCGAGGAACAGCACGGAGGCGATCAGTGAGAACACGCCGACCGTGGCGAACTCGGCGATGAAGAAGATGAGGAAGCGGAACCCGGAGTACTCGGTCATGTAGCCCGACACCAGCTCGGACTCGGCGACGGGCATGTCGAATGGCGGCTGGGTCAGCTCGGCCTGGACGGCGACCATGAACACGAAGAAGCCGATGAACTGGGTCAGGATGTACGGGTTGCCGAGCCCGTCCCAACCGAAGATCGACCCGACGTTCTGCGAGACGACGATGTCCTGCATGTTCATCGACCCGGCCTGGATCACGACCCCGATCGTGCCCAGCACGAGCGGCAGCTCGTAGGCGATCAACTGCCCTGCGGCACGCAACCCGCCGAGCAGCGAGAACTTGTTGGCGCTCGCCCACCCGGCGACGAGGATGCCGAGCACGCTGATCGACGACACGGCGAGGGCGTAGAAGACGCCTGTCTGGAAGTTCGTCAGCCAGGCGTCAGGCCCGAACGGCAAGGCGGCGACGAGCAGGAACGTCGACAAGAGCACGATCAGCGGCGCCATCTTGAAGATGCCGTGGTCGGCCGCGGCCGGCGCGGTGTCCTCCTTCTGCAGCCATTTGCCGACCTCGGCGAAGAGCTGCATCGACCCGTACGGCCCGGCCTCCATCGGCCCCAGGCGGCTCTGCATGAACGACATCATCTTGAAGAGGAAGACGTAGACGATCGTGCCGGCGGGGATCAGCACGGCGAGGATCCCGCCCAGCACGCGGATCAACGACTGCCCCCAGTACGGGATCTCAGCGGCGAACGTGCTCACCGCGCTCATCTATCGATGTCTCCGAGGATGAAGTACAGCGAGGCGAGGATGGTGATGATGTCCGGGACGTAGACGCCACGTAGCACCCACGGCGCCACCGAGATGTTGTTGAAGCTGGCCGAGCGGATCTTGACCCTGAACGGGCCGAGATCGCCGCGGGACACGATGTAGTAGCCCATCTCGCCGAGCGGGTTCTCCGTCGACACCCAGGCCTCGCCCTCCGGCACCTTGATGATGCGCGGCACTTTGGCCATGATCGAGCCCGACGGCAGGCCGTCGAGGAGCTGGTCGACGATCTTCGTCGACTCCCGTGTCTCCTGCAGGCGCACCCAGCAGCGGGCGAAGCTGTCGCCGTCAGGATGGGTCCAGACCCGCCAGTCGACCTTGTCCCATGCCATCGGCAGCACCTGGTCGCGGCGGAGATCCCAGTCCACCCCGCTGGCTCGCAGGTTGGCGCCGGACAGGCCGTACTGCAGGGCGACCTCACGGGGGATGATGCCGACGCCGCGGGTGCGCTCCTG
Organism: Ilumatobacteraceae bacterium; assembly: GCA_044867195.1. Lineage (GTDB taxonomy): Bacteria > Actinomycetota > Acidimicrobiia > Acidimicrobiales > Ilumatobacteraceae > JALZMG01. The sequence continues at coordinate 1,730 of JBIOUO010000476.1, read as the reverse complement.
GAAGATCTCGCCGCCGATCAGGAGGTCCTCGTTCTCGTCGCAGAACGTCCGGATCTTGCGCATCACGGCCCGGCACTCGTCGATGAAGCCCTTCGGCAAGTCGTCCTTGAGCCCGCCGATGCGGTCGAAGTTGGGGTGGAAGCGACCGCCAGTGACGCCCTCGATGAGGTTAAGCACGTGCTCGCGATCGCGGAACGCCAGGAACGCCGGCGTCACCGCACCCAGCTGCACGCCGAGGTCGCCGAGGAACAGCACGATGTTGGCGAGGCGCGACAGCTCGAACAGGATCGTGCGGATGTACTGCGCCCGCGGCGGCGCCTCGATCTCCATCAGCTTCTCGGCGGCGAGGATGAACGGGACCTCGTTGGCGAAGCTGCCGAGCCAGTCGATGCGGTTGACGAGCGTGGTCACCTGGGGGTACGTGCGGACCTCGGTCAGCTTCTCGTAGCCACGGTGCATATATCCGCACGACGGCTCGGCCCACACGACCTGCTCGCCGTCGAGGCGCACGATGATGCGCAGCGTGCCGTGCGTCGCCGGGTGCTGGGGGCCGATGTTGAGCGTCATGCCCTCGGTCTCCAGCTCGACGTTGAGCCGGGCATCCGCCGCCTGGGCGGCGATGTAGGACAGCTGCTGGCGCTCGGAGAGCAGGTCAGTCACTGCCCGCCTCCTCCGCCGGCATCGGCTCGACGTCGACGATGCCCGGCCACGGCTTGACCATCCGCGCCAGCAGGGGGAAGTCCTTGCGCAGCGGGAACCCCTCGAACTCCGTCGGCAGGTACATGTTGCGCAGGTCCGGGTGCCCGGCGAACTGGATGCCGAACATCTCGTGCGTCTCGCGCTCGTGCCAGTTGGCGCCGGCGTAGACCGTGAACCACGACTCGATGGTCAGCGAGTCGTCCGGAACGTCGACCTTGACGGTGACGCCGACGTGTCGCCGGACGTCCGTCACTCGGGCCAGCAGCTGGAACCTCGTCTCGCCGCCGGTGACCCCTTGGCGGATCTCGGTCGGGCGCTCCGGCGGCGGTTCGGTCGGGTCGTCCTCGCCGCGCCCGTACGGCGACGGCATCCAGTCGATCGCCGAGAGGAAGCAGAAGTGCTCGAAACCCATCTCCAGCAACGCCTTGCCGGCGGCTGTCCACGACTCCGTGGCGACGCGGAGCCACAGGTCGTCGTTCGGGCGCAGCTCGGTGGCGACGAGCGCGTTGCCGATCCGCCGGCGCAGCTCGTCGACGATGCCCTCGCGCAGCCCATCGCCGGGCAGCGCCTGCGGCTCGGCGTCGCTGGTGTGGGATGTGTCTGTCATCGGTGCACCACCGATACGTCAACATCCTTGGGTGTGACGAGCGGTGCACCAATGACCGCTTCGCCGCCGCGCGGCGAAGCGCCGTGACAATCGTTCGCTCGCTCGAAGACTCGCTCGCTCATCGCGCGGCTCCGCCGCCGACGACGATCGGCTCGCGCTCGGGGATGATGTCGTCACCCTCGCCCCGCCACTTGGCGGCCATGTCCTCGTTGCGGATCTTCTGCTGCAGCAGGACGATGCCTTCCAGCAGCGCCTCAGGTCGGGGCGGGCAGCCGGGGACGTAGATGTCGACGGGGATGATCTGGTCGACGCCCTTGGTGACCGAGTAGCTGTCCCAGTACGGCCCGCCGCAGTTGGCGCAGCTGCCCATCGAGATGACGTACTTGGGCTCGGGCATCTGGTCGTACAGGCGCAGGATCGAGGG
>JBIOUO010000475.1:0-3014 GCA_044867195.1 Ilumatobacteraceae bacterium | reverse complement strand
ATCCGGGGACGTGCTGGTGCTGCTCGGCTCGACGGCTGCGGAGCTCGCCGGCAGCCACCTCGACCTCGTGCTCGGCGACCCCGCCGTGGTCGGTGCCGCGCCACAGCCCGATCCCACCGCGCCAGCCCGCTACCGCCGCCTGCACGCGGCGATGCGCGACGGGCTCGTCCGGGCCTGCCACGACGTCAGCGAGGGCGGCCTCGCCGTCGCCCTCGCCGAGCTGTGCATCGCCGGCCGCCTCGGCGTGCGCGTCGAGGCCCTCCCCCACGACGATCTGGCCGTCGCCCTGTTCGCCGAGTCCACCGGCCGTCACGTCGTCGAAATCCACCCCGACGACCTCCCGCGGTTCCTCGACCGCGTCGAAGGGGGCCACGTCCTCGGCACCGTCACCGCCGACCCGACCCTCACGCTGCCCGGTCTCGCCCCGATCCCCGTCGCTGACCTCGCGACCGCGTTCCACGGAGCCGACGGATGAGAACCGTTGGAGTGTTTCCACCCATTGGAGTGTTTGCACGGGGAGCCCCCCGCCGGAAACACTCCGACGGCCGGAAACACTCCAATGGGTCAGGCGGTGTCCGGTGAGTCGGCCGGCCGCGGTCGTCGTCGCCGGGCCGGGGACGAACCGCGACACGGACGCCGTGCTGGCGCTCGACCTCGCTGGGGCGGAGCCGTCGGTCGTGCTCGCCGCCGAGCTGACGGCGCGGCCCGAGCTGCTCGACGATGTCCGCATCCTCGTCATCGCCGGCGGCTTCAGCTACGGCGACGCCCTCGGCGCGGGGCGGATGCTGGCGCTCGACCTCACCGCGGCCAACGGCGGCCGCCTCGGTGAGCGCCTGCGGTCGTTCGTCGCCAGCGGCCGTCCGGTCGTCGGGATCTGCAACGGCTTCCAGGTACTGACGCGCGCCGGCCTGCTGCCTGGCGCGCTCGGCCACAACGCGGGCGGTCGCTTCGACTGCCGCTGGGTCCGGCTCGCCACCGACCCGGCAAGCCGCTCGATCTGGACAGCCGGACTCGACGGTGAGGTGCACTGCCCGATCGCCCATGGCGAGGGCCGCTACGTCCACCCCGATCCCGCCGGACTGACCGCCGCGGGGCAAGTCGTCCTGCGATATATCGAAAGCAACCCAAATGGATCGGTCGCCGATATTGCGGGCGTCTGTGATGCAACCGGTGTCGTGCTCGGGTTGATGCCGCATCCCGAGAACCACGTGCTCCCCCGCCAGCATCCCCGCCACCGCCACGACCCGACGACGCGCCGCACGCTTGGGCTGCGGCTGTTCGAGGCCGCGGTCCGCCACGTCAAGGAGCGCCCATGATGACCACGACCTCGGGCATCACCCACCGCGTGCGCCCGCTCGTCGACATCGACCTGCCGCTGCCCGACCGCCGCGATGGCAAGGTGCGCATCTCCTATGCCCTCGGTGACGGTCGCCGCCTGTTCGTGACGACCGACCGCCTCTCGGCGTTCGACCGCGTCATCGCCGGCGTTCCGTACAAGGGTCAGGTCCTCAACCAGCTGTCGGCATGGTGGTTCAACCGCACGGCCGATGTCGTCGCCAACCATGTCCTCGGCCTCCCCGACCCCAACCTGCTCGTCGCCCGGGAAGCGACCACGCTGCCCGTCGAGGTCGTCGTCCGCGCCTACATCACCGGCGTCACGGCGACCTCGCTGTGGCGGCCATACGCTGGCGGGGCGCGCACGATCTACGGCTATCGGTTCCCCGACGGGCTGCGGAAGAACACCCCGCTTCCCGAGGTGCTGGTCACACCGACGACGAAGCCGCCGGCAGGCTCCAGCGTCCACGACGAGCCGCTGACGTCGGCCGAGGTCGTCGCGCGGGGGCTCGTCTCCGCGGAGCGCTGGGAGGAGGTGACGGCGGCCGCCCTCGAGCTGTTCCGGCGCGGCCAGGAGGTCGCGGCCGCCGCCGGCCTGCTCCTCGTCGACACGAAGTACGAGTTCGGCGTCGCCGACGGCGATCGGCTGCTGCTGATCGACGAGCTGCACACCCCCGACTCGTCGCGCTACTGGGTTGCCGCCACCTACGAGGAACGCCTCGCCGCGGGCGAGGAGCCCGAGAGCCTCGACAAGGAGGTCGTCCGCCGGGCATTCATCGACGCCGGCTACACCGGTGACGGCGAGCCGCCGACGTTGCCCGACGACATCTGGTACGCGACGTCGACGCGCTACATCGACGCCTACCAACGCCTCACCGGTCTGCCGTTCGAGCCCGGTGCATCGCCCGTGGCCACCCGCATCACGTCCTGCGTCGAAAGGCTGATCCGTTGACCGTTTCCGTCCCTGTACGCGTCGGCCATGCTGGCGAATACCCACGAGAGGAGTGCGGCGTGATCGGCATCTCCACCCCCCACGGCGAAGGCGTCGCCCAGCTGACGTTCTTCGGCTTGTTCGCCCTCCAGCACCGCGGCCAGGAGGCCGCCGGGATCGCCGTCAGCGACGGCCACCGCGCCCGCGTGCACAAGCAGCCCGGCCTCGTATCCCACGTGTTCACCAACGAGACGCTGAAGCCGCTCACCGGGTACCACGCCATCGGCCACACCCGCTACTCGACCACGGGTTCCTCGAACGAGCGCAACATCCAGCCATTCCTGGTCGAGACGATGCACGGTCCACTGGCCGTCGCCCACAACGGCAACGTCGTCAACACGTCGGCGCTGCGCGACGAGCTGCTGTCGCGCGGGTTCGGGCTGACCGCGACCAGCGACTCGGAGGTGATGACGCTGATGCTCGCCGCGGCCGGCGGGCGGACCTGGGAGGAGCGCGTCGAGCGCACGCTGCCGGCGTGGAAGGGGGCGTTCTCGCTGGTGCTGCTCGCCTCCGACCGGGTGCTCGCTGTGCGCGACCCGTGGGGGTTCCGCCCGCTCTCGGTCGGGCGGCTGCCGCATGGCGGGTATGCCGTGGCCAGCGAGACCTGCGCCCTGTCGACGCTCGGCTGCGTAGACGTCAGCGAGGTGCAGCCGGGCGAGATCGTCACGTTGCAGGGCGCCGAGCTGCA
>JBIOUO010000474.1:0-4022 GCA_044867195.1 Ilumatobacteraceae bacterium | reverse complement strand
GTCGTCCTTGATGAGCACGGCCGCGTTCTCGTCGAAGCGGATGTAGCTGCCGTCGGGGCGGCGCTTCTCCTTCTTCGTGCGCACGACGACGCATTTCACGACGTCGCCCTTCTTGACCCCGGCGCCGGGGATCGCATCCTTCACGGTCGCCACGAAGATGTCGCCGATCGAGGCGTACCGGCGGCGCGTGCCACCGAGCACCTTGATCACAAGGACCTCCTTGGCGCCGCTGTTGTCGGCCACCCGGAGTCGGGATTCCTGCTGGATCATCGCGGCACCGTCACTTGGCCCGTTCCAGCACCTCGACCACGCGCCAGCGCTTGGTCTTCGACAACGGACGGGTCTCCATCACGCGGACTCTGTCGCCGACGTTGACGTCGTTGGTCTCGTCATGGGCGTACAGCCTCTTGGTCTGCAGGACGAACTTGTTGTACTTCGGGTGCCGGACGCGGTCGATCACGGACACGACGGCGGTCCTGTCCATCCCGTTCGACGTGACCACGCCGACCCTGGTCTTCCTCTTGGCTCGGCTCGCTGCGCTCGCCGCGGACGTGCTGCTCGGCTCGCTGCGCTCGCTGTCCGGCTGCTCGCTGGCGCTCGCCACGTCGGCTGACCAATCACGCTCGCTGCGGTCGGGGGCCGAAGCAGTCACTGCTTGGGCGTCACTTGTCTCTTCGGTGCTCATTTGGTGGCTTCTTCGATCTCGCGCATGCGGATGAACGTGTTGATGCGGGCGATCTGGCGGCGCGCCTTGGTGATCGCGGCGGTGTTGTCGAGCTGGCCGGTGGCGTTGCGGAAGCGCAGGTTGAGCGCCTCCTGCTTGGTCTCGCGCAGCTCGTCGAGGAGGTCGGCGAGCGACATCTCGGCCAGGTCGGTGCTCTTCCGGACCATCAGAAGCGCTCCTCACGGGTGACGACGCGTGCCTTGATCGGCAGCTTCTGGATCGCCTTGCTGAGCGCGACGCGCGCCTGCTCCTCGTTGGGGAACGACAGCTCGAACAGGATCCGTCCCGGCTTGACCACGGCCACCCACAGCTCCGGGTTGCCCTTGCCGGAACCCATCCTCGTCTCGGCCGGCTTCTTCGTCACCGGCTTGTCCGGGAAGACGTTGATCCACACCTTGCCGCCGCGCCGGATGGCACGGGTCATGGCGATGCGGGCGGCCTCGATCTGGCGGGCGGTGATCCAGCCCGGTTCGAGCGCCTGGATGCCGTACTCGCCGAACGACAGCTCGGTGCCGCCCTTGGCCACGCCGCCGGTGCGGCCACGGTGGTGCTTGCGGTGGGCGACCTTGCGCGGCATCAACATCAGTCATCCCCCCTGAAGTGCGGGGTCTCGTGGCCGTCGTGGGTGCGGCGGGCGATGTCCTCCTCCTCGTCGAGCAGCTTCTCCAGCTCGGGATCGGCTTCCTTGAGGAGCGGGGCGGCCTCGGGCTCGGGCTCGTGGCGGCGGGCCTGCGACGACACGACCCGGCGCGGCTCACCCGCCTGGCCTGAGGTCTCGCCGACGGCCATCGCCGCCTCGCGGGCGATCTTGTCCTCGTTGAGCGACTTGTAGGGGAGGATGTCGCCCTTGTACAGCCAGACCTTGACGCCGACCCGGCCGCTGGTCGTGCGTGCCTCGCGGAAGCCGTAGTCGATATCGGCGCGCAGCGTGTGCAGCGGGACCCGGCCCTCGCGGTACCACTCGGTGCGGCTCATCTCGGCCCCGCCGAGGCGGCCCGAGCACTGGACCCGGATCCCCAGCGCACCGGCGCGCTGGGCGTTCTGCACGGCGCGCTTCATCGCCCGGCGGAAGGCGATGCGGTTGGCGAGCTGGTCGGCGACGCCCTGGGCGATGAGCGCGGCGTCGAGCTCGGGGCTCTTGATCTCGACGATGTTCAGCTGGACCTTCGGGTTGCCGGTGATCTTGGTGATGATCGCCCGCAGCTCGTCGGCCTGCGCCCCCCGCCGACCGATCACGATGCCCGGCCGCGCCGTGTGGACGTCGACGCGGACCTTGTCACGCGTGCGCTCGATCTCGATCCTGCTGATCGCCGCCGACTCCATGCGACGCATGATCGCCTGGCGGATCTTCCAGTCCTCGGTGAGGTAGTCCTTGTACTCCCGCTCGCTGAACCAGCGGCTCTTCCAGTCCGTGGTGACGCCTAGCCGGAATCCGTACGGGTTGATCTTCTGGCCCAAGTCAATGGCCTCCTTCGCTCGTGCCTCGCTCCGTCGGCTGTGCTCGCTGGAGCTCGCCGTGGGTGTCACCGGTGCTGCGGACGGGGGCCGAAGCTGCCACCGACCGGGTGTCAGTGGGGGCCAAAGCGGTCACTGAAGACCCCATCATTGGGTGCCGTCGCTCTCGGACGTGTCCGCGGCCGGGGCTTCAAAGCCGGCGGCCTCGGCGTGCTCGGGGGTGTCGAAGAACAGCTCGGCGATCACCACGTCGTAGTAGCGGCCACCGGGAACGTGGTACTTCATCGAGCTCTGATTGCCCTTGATCGGGTAGCCGTCGGGGATCGAGCCGTCAACCGGCGCGAGCACGGCGCCCTCGGGGAGCTCGATGGCGGCTGCCGTCTCCTCGGCCACATCCTCCGCGCTCGCTTCGCTCGCCTCCGAGCTCGGCTCGGCCACCTCACGCTCCGTGCTCGCACCGCCGGCGAAGCCGGCGGACTCGCCTGCCGAGCTCGGCTCGGCCCCTTCGGAGCCGGCCTCGCCGCGCTCACGTGCGTCGGCAGCCTCCTCGTTCGCGTCGAGATCATCCGCAATGACCTCGGTCGCGTCGACGGCATCGACGTCCGACGCAGGTGTCTCCTCCGGCAGCTCCTCGGTCGTCGCCTCGGGCGTCGTTTCGGGCGTCTCGGTCGCCCCGGCGCGGAGGCTCTCGGCGCGGGCCCGGCTGCGCTGGACCCGCTCACGGCGGCTCTGGGCCGGCACGCCCCGCCGGCGACCGGCAGCCGTGCGGCTCTCACGGCGGGCCTGCAGCACGTCGAGGCGGTCGTCGCTGAGGCGGGCGACGACGACGGTGATGTGGCAGGTGCGCTTGCGGATCCGCGTCGCCCGGCCGCGGGCGCGCGGCCGGAACCGGCGCAGCGTCGGTCCCTCGTCGGCGTAGCAAGCGAGCACGAACAGCTCGTCGGCGTCTTGCTCGTCGTTGTGGACGGCGTTGGCGACGGCGCTGGCGAGGACCTTGCGGATGTCTGTCGCGACGTCACGGGTGGTGAACCGCAGCACCTCGTCGGCACGCCGCACGTCGAGCCCGCGGATCAGGTCGAGCACCTCGCGCGCCTTGTACGCCGAGCCGCGCAGGTACTTGGCGGTTGCCTTGGTCGTCGGCTGCCCATCGGCGAGCACCAGCGCCCCATCGTTGAGCTTCGGCCCCGTCACGCTCGCTCCCTTCGGTCGCTCGTCATCGCCGCCTCGCGCCCTTCTCCTGGCCGGCGTGGAACCGGAACGTGCGCGTTGGGCTGAACTCGCCGAGCTTGTGGCCGACCATCGACTCGGTGATGTAGACCGGCACGTGCTTGCGGCCGTCGTGGACGGCGATCGTGTGCCCGACGAAGTCGGGGATGATCGTGGAGCGCCGCGACCAGGTCTTGATCACCCGGCGCTCGCCGGCTGCGTTCTGGGCGTCGACCTTCCTCAGCAGGTGGTCGTCGACGAACGGACCCTTCTTCAGGCTGCGCGACATGGATTACGTGCCTCCTCTACCGGCGACCCTTGCCGGTGCGGCGCCGGCGGACGATGAGCTTCTGCGATGGCTTGTTCTTGTCCCGGGTGCGGCCCTCCGGCTTGCCCCACGGCGACACTGCCGGGCGGCCGCCCGACGAGCGTCCCTCGCCGCCACCGAGCGGGTGGTCGACGGGGTTCATGGCGACGCCACGGGTCTGCGGGCCGATGCCCTTCCAGCGATTGCGGCCGGCCTTGCCGACCTTGATCAGCTCGTGCTCGCTGTTGCCGACCTCGCCGACGGTTGCCCGGCAGTCGATGAGCACCCGGCGCATCTCGGTTGAGGGCATCCGCAACGTGGCGAAGTCGC
>JBIOUO010000473.1:0-4936 GCA_044867195.1 Ilumatobacteraceae bacterium | reverse complement strand
CCGGGTCGCACGTGCGACCAGAATCCGGACCAAAACGGGGCGCGCGCTAGTCGATTACCGCCACAACATCGCCGCCGCCGACGGTCTGGCCGGGCGCGACCTTGATCTCCTTGATCGTGCCGGACTTCTCGGCGGCGATCTGGTTCTCCATCTTCATCGCCTCGAGGACCACGATGCCCTGGCCGACCTCGACCTCCTGACCGACCTCGACGAGCACCTTGACGATCGTCCCTTGCATCGGCACCGTCACGTCGCCGCTGCCGGCCGCCCCGCCGGCGCCAGCGCCGGCCGCGACCCGCCGCGGGTGGCCGACCTTGCGTCCCTTGGCCATGCCGCCAGCCGGTGCAGCGGCGACGCCCGCCGACTCGGGCACCCACAGGCTGACGTCGAAGCGCTTGCCGTTGACCTCGACCGTCGTCCGCCGTCGCACCAGCGGTTCCGGCTCGTCGCCATCGGCGGTGGGCGGCGCTGCTGGGGCGGCGGTCACGTCGGTGAGGTCGAGGCGCTCCTCCACCCACTTCGTCGAGTGGGCGACCGCGGCGAAGTCGGGGTGGCGCAGGATCGCCAGGTCGGCGGGGATCGTCGTGGCCACGCCGCCGATCCGCATCTCCTCGAGCGCCCGGATCGTCCTGGCGATCGCCGTCGGCCGGTCCTTGCCCCACACGATGAGCTTGCCGACCAAGTTGTCGTAGAACTGGCTGATCTCGTCGCCCGCCTCGTACCCGCCGTCGAAGCGGATGCCGAACCCGTCGGGCGCCTTGAGCTCGGTGATCCGTCCCGGCGTCGGCAGGAACTTGCCGCCGGCCGGGTCCTCGGCGTTGATCCGGATCTCGATCGCGTGCCCGCGCTGCTGGGCGCGCACCTCGGCCTGCGTCATCGGTAGCGGCTCGCCCGACGCGACGCGGATCTGCCACTCGACGAGGTCGATGCCGGTGATCACCTCCGTCACTGGATGCTCGACCTGCAGGCGGGTGTTCATCTCGAGGAAGTAGAACTCACCGTCCTGGTAGATGAACTCGACCGTGCCAGCGTTGACGTAGCCGACGGCCTTGGCTGCCTTCACCGCCGCCTCGCCCATCGCCTGCTCGACCCCGTCGGGGAGGCCGGGCGCCGGCGCCTCCTCGATCAGCTTCTGGTGCCGCCGCTGGGCCGAGCAGTCGCGCGTCGAGACCCACACCACGTCGCCGTGGCCGTCGCCGACGACCTGCACCTCGACGTGGCGGGGCCAGGTGAGGTAGCGCTCGACGTACACCTCGTCGCGGCCGAAGAAGTTCCTCGCCTCGCGCTGCGCGCTGGCCATCGCGTCGGCGACCTTGTCCGCCGACTGCACGACCTTCATGCCCCGACCGCCGCCGCCGAACGCGGCCTTGATCGCCACCGGCCAGCCGTGGTCCTCGCCGAACGCGACGATCTCGTCGGGCGACTGGGCGAACTCGGTGGTGCCGGGCACGATCGGGGCCCCGCCGCGCAGCGCCGCCTTGCGGCTCGACACCTTGTCGCCCATCTCCTCGATCGCCGACGCCGGCGGCCCGATGAACGCCACGCCCATGTCCGTGATCGCCCGCGCGAAGTCGGCGTTCTCGCTGAAGAACCCATAGCCGGGGTGCACGCCGTCGGCGCCGCTGTGGCGGATGGCGTCGAGGATGGCCTCCGTGTTGAGGTAGCTCTCGGCCGCCGACCGACCGCCGAGGGCGAACGCCTCGTCGGCGAGGCGCACGTGCAGCGCGTCGCGGTCGAGCTCGGAGTACACCGCCACCGTGGCAATGCCCAGCTCGCGGGCGGCGCGGATCACGCGCACCGCGATCTCGCCGCGATTGGCGATCAGGATCTTCTGCAGCACGGCTGCCAATGTAGGTGCCGTGGACGATGACGTCCCCAACGTGTGTGAGCCGAGCGAGTCTTCGAGCGAGCGAGCGATTCGGCACAGTGAGTCGAGCGAGTCTTCGAGCGAGCGAGCGATTCGGCACAGTGAGCCGAGCGAGTCTTCGAGCGAGCGAACGATTCGGCACGGCTGGCCGCCGGGGTGGACCGTCGAGCACGTCCCGTCCACCGCGAGCACGAACGCCGACCTGCTGGCGAGCGCTGGTACGCGACCGGATCGCAGCGTGCTCGTCACCGATCACCAGACCGCCGGCCGCGGCCGCCTCGACCGGCGCTGGGACGCGCCGCCGGGCACCAACCTGCTCGTGTCACTGCTGTTCCACGTCGTGCCCGCCGACCCGGTCGAGCTGACCCGCCGCGTCGCCCTGGCGGCGATGGCGGCATGCCGCCAGGTCGCCGGCGTCGAGGTGACGCTGAAGTGGCCCAACGACCTCCTGGTCGGAGAGCGCAAGGTGGCGGGCATCCTCGCCGAGCGCGGCGCGTCGGGCGTGGTCGTCGTCGGACTCGGACTCAACGTCGGCTGGTGCCCCGACGGCGCGGCGCGGCTCGGCGACGGGATCGCCCCGCTCGACGTCCTGCGCGCCCTACTCGTCGCATACGACGCGCTGCCCGGCGACGTGTCGCGACCGTACCGCGACGCCCTCGGGACGCTCGGACGTGGCGTGCGCGTCGAGCTGCCCGGCGGCGTCATCGAGGGCGTGGCGACCGACGTCGAGCCCGACGGCCGCTTGGTCGTCGTCGACGACCGCGGGGAAGCTCACCGCTTGGCGGCGGGTGACGTCGTCCACCTGCGCGCGCAGCAGTGCCAGGGATCGGACGACCCCCACCGGTAGCCTCTCGGCCCATGTCCCGGAGCCGGCTGCGCCGACCCCCTGGCGCGCTGGCGCTCGGGCTGGGCGTCCTCGTCGGCGTGGCCGGCAGCGCCGGGGTGCTGGTGTCGGCCAAGGACCGCTCCGACGACGTCCAGCGCGTCGAGGGCGTCACGGAGGTCCTCGAGCAGCCGTTGAACGACGCGCCAGCCGAGAACTACCTGCTCGTCGGCTCGGACTCGCGCGAGGGGATCGACGCCGACGACCCCAACGCCGGGGCGATCGGCAGCTCCGACGACGTCGTCAACCACCGCAGCGACACGATCATCGTCCTTCGTCGGGAGCGCGAGGGCGGGGCGGCGCTGCTCAGCCTGCCTCGCGACCTGTGGGTGCCGATCGCCGGCACCGGCCACTCGGCGAAGATCAACTCCGCCTACAACGAGGGCGCCTCGCGGCTGGCGGCCACCGTCACGCAGTCCCTCGGCATCCCCATCAACCACTACGTGGAGATCGACTTCGCCGGCTTCCAACGCCTCGTCGACCAGATGGGCGGCGTCGAGATCTGCACGTACGTGGCCGCCCAGGACACGCACTCCGGGCTCCGGCTCAACCCCGGGTGCACGAACCTCAACGGCTCGATGGCGCTGGCGTACGCGCGTAGCCGCCACTACGAGGAGTGGATCGACGGCGACTGGCGTGAGGCGCCCGGCGCCGACCTCGGGCGCATCGCCCGCCAGCAGCTGTTCATCCGCACCGCCGTGAAGAAGCTGCTGCAGCAGATGGAGAACGATCCGTTCTCCGTCGGCGAGCTCGTCGGCACGGCGGCCCGGGCCGTCAAGGTCGACCAGGGCCTCGACCCGGTCAAGGCCGCGGGGGCGCTGCGCCAGGCCGCCGAGGTGGGTCTGGGGACGTACACGCTGCCGGTCGATGACGTCAGGAAGGGTGACCAGGACGCGCTGGAGCTGATCGACGACGAGGCCCAGCCGATCCTCGACTACTTCCGCGGGGTCACGCCGACGCCCCCGCCCACAACGCCCGAAACCACCGGCTGAGCGGGGCCGCTACCCAGCCCGGCCCGATCGACCCTCGTACACTGCGCATCGGTATGAAGGCCCTGATCCTCGCCGGCGGCGCCGGCACGCGCTTGCGGCCGATCACCCACACGCGGGCCAAGCAACTGGTCCCGGTGGCCAACACGCCGATCCTGTTCTACGGCATCCAGTCGATGGTCGCCGCCGGGATCACCGACATCGGCGTGATCACCGGCGACACCGGCCCGGAGGTGCGCGCCGCGCTCGGCGACGGGTCGCAGTTCGGCGCCCGGATCTCCTACATCCCGCAGGACGCGCCGCTCGGCCTCGCCCACTGCGTGCTCATCGCACGCGACTTCCTCGCCGACGACGAGTTCGTGATGTACCTCGGCGACAACCTGCTCGAGCAGGATCTGGCGGCGTTCGTCGAGGCGTTCGAGATGGCACGCGCCGGGCCTGAGCCGCCGGCCGCCCAGATCCTGCTCAAGCAGGTGCCCGACCCCCACCGCTTCGGCATCGCCACGCTCGACGAGCACGGCCACGTCACCGGGCTGGTCGAGAAGCCGGCCGATCCGCCGTCGGACCTCGCCCTCGTCGGCGTCTACCTGTTCGACCCCACGATCCACGAGGCGGTGCGGGCGATCGAGCCGTCAGCGCGCGGCGAGCTGGAGATCACCGACGCCATCCAGTGGCTGATCACGTCCGGCCACCGCGTGCGCACCGAGCTGTTGACCGGATGGTGGATCGACACCGGCAAGTTGACGCCACTGCTCGAGGCCAACCGCCTGCTGCTCGAGAAGCTGGCCCACCGCATCGACGGCAAGGTCGACGAGCTGTCGTCGATCGAGGGGCGGGTGGTGATCGAGGTCGGCGCCGAGATCGTCAACTCCACGCTGCGCGGCCCGGTGGCGATCGGCGCGGGGACACGCGTGGTCGACAGCTTCATCGGCCCGTTCAGCGCGGTCGGCTCCAACTGCGAGGTCGTCAACAGCGAGATCGAGCACTCCGTCGTGATGGACGACTCGCAGGTCCACGACATCCCCCGGCTCGAGGACAGCCTGATCGGCCGGGAGGCCGTGATCCGCCGCACCCAGATGCGACCGCGGGCGCTGCGCCTGATGGTCGGCGACCACTGCCAGATCGACGTCGAGTGATGGTCTCGATCGTCGAGTTCCGGACCGCATCGGCGACGATCGACGGCCTCGTCGTCGTGAC
>JBIOUO010000472.1:0-6632 GCA_044867195.1 Ilumatobacteraceae bacterium | reverse complement strand
CCGACGAGTCGCTTGTCCTCGCCCTCGCCGAGGCGGCGGGTTCGGCGATCGCCAACGCCCGCCTGTTCGAGGAGGTCAACCGTCGCCACCGCAGCCTGCTCGCGCTGCAAGGGATCGCCACCGCCCTGCTCGGAGGCGCTCGCGCGGACGACGTGCTCGGCCTCGTCGGGTTTCACGCCCGCGACATCCTGCACGCCGACACCGCCGTGATCGCCGTTCCGGTGCAGGGGGCGCGTGAGCTGCGGATCACGGTGGCCGTGGGTGAGGGTGCGGACGAGCTGGCTGAGATGGTCCTGCCGCTCGACGGCTCGCTGTCGGGGGCGGTCGTTCGAACTGGGCGCCCGGCGTTCCTGGACGACGCCGGTCGCGACGCCCGGATGTTCAGGCCGAAGGGGGACGCCGCCGGTGCGGGGCTAGCGGCGTACGTCCCGCTGTGGACCAGCGGCTCGGCGTCTGGCGTGCTCGCCGTGTTGCGGCGGAAGGGGGCGCCGGTCTTCGACGAAGAGGACGTCGCCGTGCTGCAGTCGTTCGCCGTCCAGGCAGGCCTCGCCCTGGAACACGCCAACACCCTGCACGAGTTCCACCGGCTGGAGGTCCTGCGCGACGAGGAGCGGATCGCTGGTGGCCTGCACAACGTGGTCGTCCAACGGTTGTTCTCGGCCGGATTGAACCTCAACGCGACGATGTTGCTGGTACGAGACCCGTTCGTCCGTGACCGGGTCCAGCGGGCGATCGACGACATCGACGGCGGCATCCGGGGCATCCGGTCGGCCGTTTTCGGCGTCGACGGCCCGCCGGCGGGGCCCGGCCCTCGGTGACCACGTGAGCGAGCGAGTCTTCGAGCGAGCGAACAATTCAGCACGGTCTTTCGCTCATTGGTGCCCCGGAAGGTCCGAGGATGCGAGATCGTCGCACGATGACAGGGTGCACCAATGACCGTGCAACTCCACCTCGAGGCATAGGCACCTCGAGGCATAGGCACGAGGCCTCGCCGTTCGGGCGAGCGCCCAAACAGCTCGGTCGAGGTGCGGGACTCGTCTCGATCCCCGAGGCCCAATCCCTCACGGGTCCGGTGACGAATGGTGGTCCGAGGGGAGGCCGCCGTCAGGCCTCCCACGAGGGAAGGGGTTTCCTATGTCCGGCATGTCCCGCCGGGACCTGCTTCGCGCGTCCGCCGGTGCGGCCGCGGTGGCAGTCCCGATGAGCGTCCTGGCCAGCCACACGGCTGGCGCGGCACGCCTGGCCGCACCCGCTGGCCTCACCGCCAGCGCAGCGGCCGTCGAGCCCGACGACGTCGAGGCGATGGCCACCGACGTCAGCGGGCCAGTCATCTTCTCGGTCCGCGATCCCCGCGCCGGTGAGGTCTCGATCCTCCACGGCACGTCCGAGGTGATCGTCCGCGACCGCCAGCTCGTCGCCCGCATCCTGCGCGCCGCCCGGCGCGCGAGCTGAATCGAGGACCACGATGTCATCGCACCGCGAAGCACCCGAGATCTCCAAGGACCCGGTCGCCGACAGCACCGACGTCTACGCGTTCGTCAGCCCTGACCGTCCCGACACGGTCACCATCCTGACCAATTACATCCCGCTCGAGGATCCCGCCGGCGGCCCGAACTTCTTCGAGTTCGGCGACGACGTGCTGTACACGATCAACATCGACAACGACAACGACGGCAAGCCGGAGTTGACATACGAGTTCACGTTCTCGACACGCAACCAGAACCCCAACTCGTTCCTCTACAACACGGGCGTCATCGACAAGATCGACAGCCCGAACTTCAACCGGCGCCAGACGTTCGAAGTCACCGAGGTCCGCCGCGGACGGCGCCGTCGCCTGGCCAAGAACCTGCTCTCGCCGCCGTGCAACGTCGGCATCCGCTCGACGCCCAACTACGCGGGCCTCGCCGACGCCGGCATCTACACCGTCGGTGACGGCGTCAAGGTCTTCTGCGGCCAGCGCCTCGACGGCTTCTTCGTCGACCTCGGCGGCATCTTCGACCTCCTCGCCCTGCGGCCGTTCCAGAACCTGCACCTGATCCCGACGCCGGCGGCACCCGGTGTGAACGCGGTCCAGGGCTTCAACGTGCACACCATCGCCATGCAGATCCCGATCGGGCAGCTGACGGCGAACGGCAAGGCGCCGAGCGACCCCCTGGCGACGGATGCCACGATCGGCGTGTGGGCCGGCGCCTACCGGCGCAAGGCGACACTGCTCGAAGCCAACCGGCGAATAGCTGTCGGCCCCTACGTCCAGGTCAGCCGCCTCGGCAACCCGCTGTTCAACGAGGTGATCGTGCCGATCGGCCGCAAGGACGAGTGGAACAGCCGCCCGCCGATCGACGACCGGGACTTCGTGCAGTACGTGCAGCGTCCCGAGCTGACCAAGCTGCTGCCGTTCCTCTACCCCGGCGTGTTCCCCAACCTGGCGGCGCTCAACGCCGACCGCGCCGACCTCGTGGCGATCCTGCTCACCGGCATCCCGAATGGGTTGATCCCGGGATTCCAGAACTTCACCGGCCCGGCGTACGCCGACCAGCTGCGCCTCAACATGGCGATCAAGCCGAGCCCGACGCCGAACATCAACGGCATCCTGGGCGGCGACCTGGCGGGGTTCCCGAACGGCCGGCGGGTGTTCGACGACGTCGTGACGATCGAGCTGCAGGCCGTCGCCGGGGCGACGTATCCGCTCGTCGACCCGACGTTCAAGCCGGACGGGGCGGCGACGCTGATCAACGACGGGACGGCGGCCAACCTCAAGAACCGCTATCTCGACCGGTTCCCGTACCTCGGTCACCCGGTCAGCGGCTACGAGGTGCAGCCGCTCGACTACGCATCATGAGCGAGCGAGTCTTCGAGCACGGTCACGATCACGGCCACGGCCACGGTCACGGTCACGACCACCCGCTGGAGTCGATCACCCACGTCCACGGTGGGGCGATGGTGCTCGACATCGGCGGGGAGGTCGGGGCGCTGCACGTCCTACTCGACGACGAGTGGGTCGGACGGGAGCTGTTCCTCGTCGCCGATGATCCGAACCTCGACGTCCACACCGGCGTGTGGTGGCGCCACGCCGGTGCCGACCACGTCGCGAGCGCGCTCTTCGGCGCCCTCGAGGCGGGCCGCTACCACGTCCTCGACCGCGCCGGCCGTCGCTGGTGGGAGGTCGAGGTACGCGGCGGCGAGCTCGCCGAGCTGGACCTCCGGGTGGCCGTCGCCGAAGTGTGAGCGGATCGGGCTCACACCCGTACGTTCCGCTCACAGTTCGGGCAACGGCGCCCGAAGTGTGAGCGGAACGGGCTCACTTCCGCACGCTGCGCTCACACTTCGGGATCAGCGGCGTTGCTCGGGGCGGGCCGGGGCGATGATCGTCGCCGCCGGGCCGGGCGGGCCGGGCGGACCGGGCGGGCCGCCGGCGTCGCCGAGCACCTGGCAGCGGCGGAGGCCGTGATGCCACCACAACAGGCCGGTCCACGCGCACAGCGCGGCGTCGAGCAGGTCCTCCCGGTGCTTGGCGCCGCGGTCGTCGAGTGGCGTCGGTTCGTTAACGAGCGCGGCCGTCGCCGGGTGTGACCGCAGGTCGACCGGCGGGTCCCGCAGCGCGGCGACCCGTCGGACGATCTCGTCGGCGTTGGTCGCCCGCAGGGCGCGGAACGCCGCCGGCTCGAGGTGCCGTGGCCGGCGCTTGTAGATCGGGCGCTCACGGTCATAGCCGAGCTCCGGTGCGCCGACCAGGGCCAGGTACGGGAACACCTCATACATCCACCGCCCGCCCGCCGGTGGACCGTCGGCACCGCTGGCGTAGCGCCACCCGCTCGGGGCGAGCTGGGTCGTCAGCGCGACGCCGGCGAGCACGCCCCGCAGGCCGAGGTTGGAGGCGTTGCAGGAGACCTTCCAGCGGCCGTAGCGACGACCGACCTCCTTCTCACACTCGCGCATGCCAGAGCGGTTGGTGACGACGAGCGGTGCGTCGACCATCGCCATCGCGTCCTGCGACGCCCACTGCTCGATCCACGCCGCCGTGGCCTCGACGCCCCGCGTCCAGCCGGCGTCGAGGATCCGTCCATCCAGCTCGACGGCGACGACGCCGGTCTCGTTGGGCAGCACGCCCTGGCCCCACGCCAGGTCGACGCCGAGGACGCGCACGGGTTCAGGCAGCGGCGTAGCTGGCGACGACGTCGGCGTAGCTGTCGAGCGCCCGCAGCGCGTCCGCCTCGCCGGTCGGTGGCACGCCGAGCGTGCAGCGGACGAAGCCCAGCCTGGCGTAGTCGTCGATCACCTTCGGATCGGCCGGGCAGCCGAACACGCCGAGCTCGATCGTCGCCATGTCGCGGCCGGCTTCGTCGGCAGCCTCGCGCAGGTCGCCGAGCCTGTCCGAGATGCTGCGCCGGCCGTGGATCGGCATCCACCCGTCGCAGTACTCCACGACGTGGCGGAACGTCACCGGCCCACCTGCGCCGCCCATGATGATCGGCGGGTGCGGCGTGGCGACCGGCTTGGGCCAGCTCCAGGCCGGCGGGAAGCTGACGTGCTCGCCGTCGAACGACGCCTCGTCGTTCGTCCACAGCTCACGCATCGCCAGCAGGTGCTCCCGGGCGATCGAGCGGCGGCGCTTCGGATCGACGCCGTGGTCCTCCATCTCCTCCTCGTTCCAGCCGACGCCGACACCGAGCATGACCCGGCCGCCCGACAGCAGGTCGAGCGAGGCGACGGTCTTGGCGAGCACGATCGGGTCGTGCTGGGCGACGAGCGTGATCCCCGTGCCGAGGCGCAGGTGCTCGGTGACTGTGGCGGCGGCGGTGAGGGCGACGTACGGGTCGAGCGTGCGGCGGTACTCCTCCGGCAGCTGAGACCCACCAGGCCACAGCGTGCGCCGGCTGGAAGGGATGTGGGTGTGCTCGGTCACCCACAGCGACTCGAACCCGCGGCCCTCCAACTCGCGAGCAAGACGGTCGGGCCGAATCGACAAGTCAGTAGGAAAGATCAAAGCCCCAATGTGCACGCATCGACCCTAGATGAGAAATCCAAGGGGTCTCAGTGGTCGTAAGTTGCGCTGACAGCCGCGATCTGGCACAACCACGACAGCCAACAGCCGGCCTGACCAGGAAGGTACGGGAACAGATGGGTCAGATGCTCGCCGGAGTGACGCAGCCAGTGAGTCTCGTGGGCGAACCCCAACAACGCCTGCAGCACGGCCAACGTCACGACGAGGCAGAAGCCGTATCAGGTCGAGCCGCGCCTTCCACGCTACCCTTGGTCTCATGGCCCACAAGGTCTGGACTGCCGCCGAGTTCGAGGCGATGTCGCCTGCCGAACAAGATGCACTCTTCAATGCCAGTATCGTGACAGACCTCGACGCGGTCCCACCTGCGTTCCTCGCCAGGGTGCGGGAGCGGGTCGGGGATCGTACTGCGGGCGTCGAGCCTGCGAACGAGCGGTGAGTTCGACGCGACGGACAGTCCGAGCGACTCCACGGTTCTTCGAGGACCTCGATCGCCAACTGCCTTCGGAACGAGGGTCCTCGAGGCGAACCGTCGACGAACGACTTTCAGGTGTTCGAGCTGCTGCAAATCGTCGAGCGCTTCGCCGCCGGATTCGATGATCTGCCGAGGCTGATCCCGGGTCGCGACGACTACCGGGTCCTCATTGCCGCTGGCGTGCTGGTACCACGCTTGTCAGTCATCGGTCAGCTCGCTCCTGACGGTGCAGTCGAGCTCGTGCAGCTGGACATCGATCTCGACGACGAGTTGGAGCGACCCCTCTCGGGTATGCACATTCGATACGAGCGAAGCGAAACGAGGGAGATACGCGAGAACATCCCGTCGAACGACTGCCGTGCGGTACGTCGACGGGATGTCCTACGTTCTCGGCCGGCCGTTGCGACACCCGCCCGCCGGATGATTGGACGAGCCCGGTGGCGAGTGAAGGCACCAAATGGCGCCATGTCTGCGCATCCGTGGTCCGCAGATCGAAACGGGTCGGGTGGTTGGCGGCCAATGGCCGAGCGGTCAGCCGTTGCAGTCCGGAGGAGATCGCTCCTTCTGCTCGGCAAACCTCATGATGTCCGTACCTCCTCGAAAACTCAGCTCCTCGGTTCGTACGGCAGGTCCCGCGAGGAACCTGTCACCACCAATGATCCCCCGCCCCGAACGCGCGGTCAAGGGGTAGCCGGGGTCGCCGGGCGCTCAGGTTGGCAGCGGCAGGCCGAGCGCGGCGGAGACCTCGGCCAGGAGCTGCGCGCGCGGCGGCATTCCAGGCATCCGCTCGGGAGGTTGCGGGTTGGCCCGCTGGGCGATGGTCGCCCACCGACCGATGCACAGGTCGAAGAAGTCCTGGTGCGGGATGACCCAGAACCGATCGGCGGCGATGGCATCGGCGACCGCGTCCGCCGCGGACGCCGGCGTGCGGCCCTCGGCGATCGCCCGCTCGTAGTACGGGAGGGTGACGACCGCGGCCGGGTCGTCGTCGGGCTTGGGGCCGAGCGAGGCCGGCCAGTTGCGATCGGCGTCGACGATCCTGGTGTGCACCCAACCGGGGCACAGCACGCTCACGCCGATCGGCAACCCGACACTGTGCACGGTGTGGTACAGGTGCTCGCTCATGGCGATCACGGCATGCTTGGACGCGTCGTAGGA
>JBIOUO010000471.1:0-14125 GCA_044867195.1 Ilumatobacteraceae bacterium | reverse complement strand
GTCGGTCGCAGCACGTGGGTGCGCACGACCGAGCCGTCGTCGAGCAACCGACCGAGATCAGCGGGGTCCGGCCTCGCCGTCCGCGCGGCCACGGCCCACGCCGACTGGGCGGGATTCTCCGCCTGCACGGCGAGCAGCCCGCCGACCACCTCGGCGGCTGTCGCCAGGTGCGGTTCGACCAGATGCTGGCTGCGCAGACGCCAGCGTGCGACGTCGAGATCGCCAACCATGCGTTGTTCGTATCAGCGACGCGGGAGGTCCGCTCGCGGCACCGCCAGTTGAACCAGGATGGCCGCTCCGCCGGCGCTTGCACCGGCACCGACGTGGTTAGGCGTGGTCGTGATGGTGGCCGTCATGAGGCTCCAGCAGGTTCGCGACCCAGGTGCTCACGCGCGTACCGCGTCGATGGACGGTCGACGGCCCGTGCGGCTCGGTCGGTGATTGAGAAGCGTCCTCACGATGGTCCCCACATGGCGGCTGGTCGCTGGGTCGACCGTGCCCAGTCGATGGACCAAGCGCCGTCGGTCGAGGGAACGGAGCAGCTCGCACTGGACGTAGCTCGTGACGTCGAGACCGGTGGTCGCCGATGGCTCGACCTCGACGTGCAGCGATAGCCCTCGCCTCGTCGTCGTCAGCGGGACAGACGAGGACGAATGGGAAGTCGGGACCAAGGGTCTCGGGCGGGCCGAGGATCCAGGCTGGGCGATGGTGAACGGGTTCGCCGGGGAACGGATCGCCGAAGGCGACGATCCAGAGCTCATCGATCGACGCCATCTGTCACGGCGGTGTCCTCGGCGTCAGTCACGTAGTCGGACCAGTTCGCGGGAGACTCGCGCAGCGCGGTCAACTCGGCAGCGACCCGTCGAGCGAAGCGCTGTCGGCGGAGCGCCTCCGCTGCGTCGCGCATTGTCTCCATGAGCGTCACCCCCTATCCGGCGCTGAACTCAGGTCAGACAGCTTGGCGTGGGTCTCGACGTCCACCCTGATCGTCGTCGAGTGCACATCTGCAGTCTGAAGCGGTAATGGGCGTTTGTCGGCCAATGCGGTGACGACGACGCTCGCCTCGACGACGATCACCGAGCGTCGCGTTCGGCGTGCACGGGGGCGACAGCGGCCTCCAGGTCAGCGCGACCGCCCGTACGTCGATCACGGCCGTGGAACTACGACCTCTGCTTGGAGGACGGCACGACGATCTCGGTCAAGCACTCGACAAGTGCAAAGCCCAAGTCCACGGTCAAGCCGATCCGGTCGGTGTGGGACAACCGCCTCGCCGCAAACCGAGCCAACGGCGACGGCTGGCTGGGTGGCGACCAATCTCGTCCGCAGCACTGGTGCCTCGTTCCGTGTTCACGTGGTTGCCCGATCCGCTGGATCTCACCCGGGTGCCCGACCCGACCGCCTGGCGGTTCGCGGTCCTTGCTCGCGCCGATCTCTATCGATCCCAACGTTGAGTGGTTCCGTCGGCGTCTCCACCCTGGAGGACGTGGCTGGCGGAATTCTCGAAGGCCCGGCATTGAGGCGCGCCGTCGAGTTCGCCAGAGATGTCGGAACACCTCTGGGGTGCGACCGCTGGACCTGCGCCGAAGGACAGCTCCCGCCACCGGCGACAGACGGCGCCGACAACTGACGCGGCAGCGTCAGCCGTGCTGATCGTCCACCGCGCCGAGCGGGCCGACCGCCTCGTGGTGGAGCGACGGCCGGTACGGGTCGACCAGGCGCACCCCCAGCGAGCGGATACCAGCTCCGAGATCGTGGCCGACAGCCCGAGCGACGATCGTTCGTTTCCTTGCACCGATCACCAGCCGGTTAAAGGTTGGGCTGTTATCCTTAGATCGCCTCCGGCGTCGTGAAAGGAAACTGGCGCAGTGGCTACTTGGGAACCCGCCCGCTGGGACTCCGACCTGACGACCGGCATCCCGAGATCGGCGCAACGCTCGGGAGCGTACGAGCGGTACGTGCCCGACATGATCGATGGGACCGGGCTCGCAGTCGACGCCGGCGTCTCCAGGCGGGTGGCCGCCGTCGAGCGCGGCATTCGCGCGCTCAACGGTGCCGGGGCTGAAGGTCTGGCCGGCATCGCTCGCTTTCTGTTGCGGTCGGAGGCCATCGCGAGCTCGCGCATCGAGGGAATCGCACCGTCGGCGCAGCAAGTTGCGCTTGCCGAGCTCGGGCAGTCCGAGTCCGTGCGTGGCATCAGCGACCAGGCCAGGCTCGTCGCCAACAACATGACGATAGTCCGCGAGGCCACCACGGAACTCGTGGAGGCTCCGAGGCTGACGGCGGAGCACATCGTCCACCTGCACCAGTCCTTGCTGCCCGACGATCCTCGGCATCACGGGCTGCGCGCCGTGCAGAACTGGATCGGTTCGTCGAACTGGTCGCCGATCGGTGCCGCGTATGTCCCGCCTGACCCGGACAGCGTGCCGGCGCTGATGTCCGACCTCGTCGGCTATCTCAACGGTGCAGCACACGCCCCGCTGATCCAGGCCGCTGTGGTGCACGCCCAGTTCGAGACGATCCATCCCTTCACCGACGGCAACGGCCGCGTGGGGCGCGCGTTGATCCACACGGTGCTCACCCGCCGCGGCCTGACCGACCAGGCCGTGCTGCCCATCAGCCTCGTGCTCGCCACACTCCGGGACGGCTACATCGCCGGCCTGACGTCGTATCGGCACGCCTCGCCACCCAGGAGCGACGAGGCCGACGGGTCAGTGAACGCGTGGCTGGCCACGTTCGTGGATGCGGCGCAGATCGCGGTGGAGCAGTCCGCGGATCTCGTCAGGAGGATCGCCGCGCTGCGCAGCGAGTGGAACGATCGGCTCACAGCGCAGAGAACGTCGGCCGGGTTGAGACCAACGCCGCGGGCAGACTCCGCCGTCGCCCGCCTGCTCGCACAACTGCCCGAAGCTCCGGTCGTGACTGCAACCACGCTGGCGCGGATCCTGGGCGTCTCGTTCCCGGCCGCGAGCGCCGCCCTTGACGAGTTGCGCCGGGCAGGCATTCTCGCCACCAGGTCGGTCGAGCGAGGAGCCACCGCCTACATCGCACGCGAGATCCTCGATCTCGTCACCCTGTCGGAACCAGCACTCGCCAGCACCCAGTTCGACACGAGGGCGTCACTTCCCAACCGCCGAGTGCCCGCGCGCCGTCAGACGTGAGGTGCGCAAGTCGGCGAGTCCCTCCATCGGCCCTCCGGTGCGTGGGATCGGGCGTGCGACACTGCGCCGATGCTCCTGCAGCGCGGGACCAGCAAGCTGCGCGCCGAGCGACAGCGTCGACGTCGGTGCCGCTCGAGATCAGTTCGAGGCGGCCCTCGCCGAGCGGTGATGGCAGTGCGAGCGCGTACAGGAGTGTCACCGTCGTCCGTCCATCTCCGACTGTCCGGCGTCGACGAGGTGATCGTCGACCTCGCGATGGAACTCCCACCGTGCGGCCTTCGCTCGTCACAATGGGTCCCACGTTCGACGGAGCGGGCTGCGGAGATCGATCTTGGCTTCGACCCGCTCGTGGTCGCCGAGATGATGAGGACCATCGACCGATTCAGCGACGACGAATCTGCCGGTAGACGAAGCCGATGTTGTAGCGGTGCCGGAGCTCTATGGGCAATCGGCCGAGGAGATCGAGCACAGCTCGGGCGAGTAGCGCACCCAACCTGAACGGAACCGTCGCTGCCAAGCGCCGAGTGGCGACGTACGATCGGCGCGTGGAACGGCCGACCGACGACGCAGCTAGGCAATGCTGCTGACGATTTCGACGTCGGTCTGTCCTGCCACTGATCTCGGGTTCCTCCTCCACAAGCATCCAGATCGAGTGCACGAGAAGAAGCTCTCGTTCGGCGTCGCGCGTATCTGCTTCCCTGAGGCATCCGAGGATCGGTGCACCGCGGCCTTGATCGTCGACATCGATCCGGTCGAGCTCGTCCGAGGACACCGTGGCGGCCCGAGTCGGAACGCGTTCTCGCTGGCGCAGTACGTGAACGATCGGCCGTACGCGGCGTCCTCGTACCTGGCGGTTGCGATCAACAAGCTGTTCGGAACGGCGATGACGGGGCGGAGCAAGGATCGTCCTGAGCTCGCCCAGCAGGCGATCCCGCTCACCGTGCGGCTCCCGGTACTTCCCTGTCGTGGTGGCGAGCCTCTCCTGCGAGGGCTGTTCGAGCCCCTCGGCTATGACGTCGCCGTGACATCGATCCCCCTCGACGAGAGGTTCGCCGATTGGGGGGACAGTCGCTACCTCGACGTGCGGTTGTCCACCACCGCGCCGCTGCAGGACGTGTTGGAGCAGCTCTTCGTGCTGCTCCCGGTGCTGGACGACGACAAGCACTACTGGGTTGGCGATGACGAGATCGCGAAGCTGTTGCGCCGCGGCGGTGATTGGCTCGGCTCACACCCCGAACGTGAGCTGATCACTCGCCGCTACCTCCGCCATGACCGGCGCCTGACACGCGATGCACTCGCGCGGCTGATCGAGGCCGACGACTCGACCGACGACCCGGATGCGACGCAGGAGGCCCGTGACGAGCTAGAGGCCGTCCTTGAACGCCCGGTACGCCTCAACGAACTGCGCGTGCAGGCGGTCGTCGACGCGCTCGGACAGCACGGAGCGGCACGGATCGCCGATCTCGGCTGTGGTCAGGGAACGCTGATCCGGGCGTTGCTGAAGGAGCCGTGGGTCGAGCGCGTCGTCGGATTCGATGTGTCGTGGCGGGCGCTGGAGGTGGCCGCTCGACGGCTCCGCCTGGATGAGATGCCACCGCGTCAGCGGGCGCGGGTGGATCTCTGGCAAGGAGCGCTCACGTACCGCGATCGGCGCCTCGCGGATTTCGACGCAGTCGCCGTCGTCGAGGTGATCGAGCACATCGATCCCGGCCGGCTCGGCGCGTTCGAGGACGCTGTATTCGGTGCATCGCGCCCGCGGTTTGCCGTCGTCACGACGCCGAACGTTGAGTACAACGCGCTCTTCGACCGGCTGTCGGCCGGACAGTTCCGTCATGCCGACCACCGATTCGAGTGGACTCGAGACCAGTTCGTCGCGTGGTGCGACGGCATCGC
This sequence comes from Ilumatobacteraceae bacterium, assembly GCA_044867195.1. Lineage (GTDB taxonomy): Bacteria > Actinomycetota > Acidimicrobiia > Acidimicrobiales > Ilumatobacteraceae > JALZMG01. The sequence continues at coordinate 9,074 of JBIOUO010000471.1, read as the reverse complement.
CGAACGACACGGCTACGAGGTCAGCATCTCGGGGATCGGCCCGAGCGACGACCGGCTCGGATCGCCCACGCAGATGGCGGTGTTCGCCCGATGAAGATCACGATTCCCGAGTTGTGCGTGGTCGCGCTCGTCGGCGTGTCGGGTTCGGGCAAGTCGACGTTCGCGGCGCGGCACTTCCTCGACTCCGAGGTCATCTCATCGGACTTCTGCCGCAAGCTCGCGAGCGACGACGAGAACGATCAGAGCGCAACTGACGCGGCATTCGACCTGCTCTACGCGATCGCCGGCAAGCGACTCGAACGTGGCCGGCTCGCGGTCGTCGACGCCACGAACGTCCGACCGGAGGACCGCAAGCCGATCGTCTCGCTGGCGAAGCAGCATCACGTGTTCGCCTGTGCGATCGTGCTCGACGTCCCGCCCGAGGTGTGCAGCGAACGCAATCGCCAGCGGCCTGACCGGGACTTCGGCGACCATGTGATCCGCAACCAGCGGTCGGCATTGCGGCGCACGCTCAACGGTCTCCGACGCGAGGGCTTCCGAAGGATATACATCCTGCGTGGCGTGGACGAGATCGCCGATGTCGAGATCGTCCGCGAGCAGCTGTGGACCGTTCGCCGTGACGTGACCGGGCCGTTCGACATCATCGGTGACGTCCACGGCTGCCACGCCGAGCTCGTCGAGCTGCTCAGCACTCTCGGCTGGGTGGTCGACAGCGGCGGTGAGCGCGCCCGCCACCCGGGCGGCCGACTGGCCGTGTTCCTCGGCGACCTCGTCGACCGAGGGCCGGCGTCGCCAGCCGTGCTCCGCTTGGTGATGACCATGGTGAGCGACGGCGTCGCGCTCTGCATCCCTGGCAACCACGAGAACAAGCTCAAGCGCGCCCTCGACGGCCGCAACGTTCAGCTCAGCCACGGTCTCGCGGAGACGATGGACCAACTCGGGCGCGAGACGCCAGAGTTCCGCGCCGAGGTTCGCGACTTCATCGACGGTCTGATCAGCCACGCCGTGCTCGACGGCGGTGCACTCGTGGTAGCACACGCCGGTCTGCCGGAGGCAATGCACGGCCGGGCATCGGGTGCGGTGCGGTCGTTCGCGCTCTATGGCGATACGACCGGCGAGACCGATGAGTTCGGGCTGCCGGTGCGATACCCGTGGGCCGACGACTACCGCGGTCGCGCCGCCGTCGTCTACGGCCACACCCCCGTGCCGGCGGCGAGCTGGGTGAACGGGACGATCTGCATCGACACCGGCTGTGTGTTCGGTGGTGAGCTGACTGCGTTGCGCTGGCCGGAGCGCGAGCTGGTGTCGGTGCCGGCGAGCGAGACCTACTACGAGCCGATCCGTCCGCTCGTCGCCCAGGTGCCGCCGCGGCCGGCAGGCGTGCTCGATCTCGACGACGTCGCCGGCAAGCGCATCATCGAGACGCGGCTCAACGGAACCGTCACCGTGCGCGAGGAGAACAGCACCGCCGCGCTGGAGGTGATGAGTCGGTTCGGGATCGACCCGCATTGGCTCGTGTACCTGCCGCCCACGATGTCGCCGCCCGCCACCTCACAGCTCGACGGCCTGCTCGAACACCCCGCAGAGGCGTTCGACGCGTACCGCCGCGACGGTGTGGAGCAGGTGATCTGCGAGGAGAAGCACATGGGGTCGCGCGCCGTCGTCGTGCTCTGCCGTGCCGACGGCGTCGCGGACGAGCGCTTCGGCGTGCACGGCTCGACCGCCGCAGGTGCGATCTTCACGCGTACTGGCCGCTCGTTCTTCGGCGACACGACTCTCGAGCTCGCCACGCTCGATCGTGTCCGGTCGGCCTTCGACTCGCTCGACCTCTGGGAGGAGCTGGAGACTGACTGGACGGTGCTCGACTGCGAGCTGCTGCCGTGGTCGGCCAAGGCGCTCGAACTGCTGCGCACGCAGTACGCGTCGGTCGGAGCCGCGGCGACGGCATCGCTGCGCGCCGAGCACGAGGTGCTCGCGGCAGCTGCACTCCGTGTCGACGACGTCGAGCCGTTGGCCGCTCGCGCCCTGCAGCGAGCCGAGATGGCGGATCGCTTTGTCGATGCCTATCGACGCTATTGCTGGGGCACCGACGGGCTCGATGGCCTCCGCCTGGCGCCGTTCCAGGTGCTCGCGACCGAGGGCCGGGTGCGCGCCCTCGACACGCATCCATGGCACATGAAGCTCGCCGATCGGCTGGCGACGGCCGACCCACGTCTGTTCCACGCAACACAGACAACGACCGTCGACCTTGGCGAAGACCGATCGACGCGGGCGGCGATCGAGTGGTGGGAGCAGCTCACCGGCAACGGCGGCGAGGGAATGGTCGTCAAGCCCGTCGACGTCATCGCCACGACGAAGCGGGGGATCGCCCAGCCCGGCATCAAGTGCCGCGGTCCCGAGTATCTGCGGATCATCTACGGGCCCGAGTACACGACGCCCGAGCAGCTCGACCGCCTGCGTGAACGAGGTCTCGGCCACAAGCGAAGCCTCGCCATCCGCGAGTACGCGCTCGGCATCGAGGGGCTGGAACGGTTCATCCGAGGCGAGCCGCTCCACCGAGTGCACGAGTGCGTGTTCGGCGTGCTCGCGCTCGAGTCCGAGCCTGTCGACCCCCGGCTGTAGCTGCTGTCAGGCGGTGGTCCAGCGGCGGTCAGCGAGGCGAAGTGGTCCCGCGCCACGCTCGCTGGTGGGCGTCGATCGTCCACGTGTTGATGCGTGCGCTATCGGGGTCAGGGCGGATCGACTCGTCGTCGCCGAGTCGTTCGAGATCGGCGTCGAGCTCGAGGCTGCGCTTCCACCAGTCAGCGAACGCGACATCGCCGCGGCGCACAGCGCGAAGCCAATCGGCCGGCTCGCCTTGGATCGGAAGCCGCAGCGCGCCGGTGGTTAACAACTCGAGGCACTGGAAGCCGAGGCGTGAGCAGTGCATCGCGTACTTGGTGTCAAAGCCGTGCTCGTTGATCAACTCCTCGCGACCCACCGCCACGCCTCCCGTGGCCGCCTCCACGGACACCGAGCAGGCGCATGGCCTGGGACTGCATATAGCCGCGGTAGCGCGGCACGACATGGCGTCCGACGAACGCCTCGGCCAGTGCGCGTAGCTCGTCGCCAATCGGTGTCGTGTACTCGACCGGTGCCCACAGTGCGATCAGGATCGACGGGTTCCCGGACGCCGCCAGCCGTACGAAGCGGCGCAGCGAGTGCAGCGTCCGGTCGATGTCGCCGGGACCCGACCGCTCGCCTTCGGGCTGGGTGCGCTGCATGACGGTCTTGAAGCCATGCCGGTCGAGGCCGAGCACCTGCTCGGGGGTCTCGACCACGACGGCGAGCTGGTCGTGGTCCTCGCCTCCGCGGATGCCGGTGCCGTGTGCGGTCGAACCGACCTCGATCATGAGGATGGTCGTGTCCGGCAGCGGTGGGATCCCCATGGGCGACATCCTGGCCTGACCGGGCCCGCCCGAACCGTTGGGTTCGGTTCGAGCGAGCGTTCGTCAGAGTCGGCCTGCGGCGAAGTGGGCCATCAGCTGCGGTGCAGCCGAGTCGAAGCCGACGACGTCGAGCATGCCGGCATCATTCGGGTCGGCGATGCTGAACCCGTTCGACACCATCCCGACGGCCGTCAGCCGTGCGTCGATGCCGGTGCGCTCCCGGTAGCGCCGCAACGACTGTGCGGGGTGAATGGCACCCGCCCACGGCTCGGAGTCGGTGTAGATCACGAAGTGGTCGATCTTCCGTCCCTTCACGCGGTTGGGGGTTGCCGGGTCCCCGCTCGTGGAAACGAGGCAATGCCTGCCGAACGTTCTTCCCGTCGTCGTGTGGACGGTTCGTCACGATCGAGGGCGAGATCACACAGCTGATCGACGCGCTCGAGCAGTACGGCCACGAGATCGAGGGGGACGCATCCGAAGACCCCAGCCACCCGATCGTCATTTCGCGCCTCGCGATGTTCGCCCTACGCCGCACCCCACCGACCGACTAGACGCCCTACGCCACCGACCCGCCCGTCATCCGCATCCCGTACGTCTGGTTCATCGACATCGCAACCCGTGAGGACCTCGCCGTCGTGATGCTGATCGTCGACAAGGGCGAGCTCCAGAACCACTGGTACCCCGCCAAGGTCACACACATCGAGAACTGGGCCGACGTGAACTGGACACCGGCTGTTGAGCGACACCTCCGTTGGTGAAGCGGGGCGCGTGTAGCGACACCGTGCGTGGGGACGCGATCAGGGTGGCGGCAGTTTGGTGGTGGTTGTGGGGCGGCGTCAGCGTGGGGAGGTCTTGTTCGCGCAAGGACCCTCCCGTTGTTCTTTGACCGAGCTTGGGGAGGGTCCTTCCTTGGTGCTTGGAGGCACCCGTGCTGATGGTAGGGACTGACGCGACGGAGGTCGAACGCGATCTTGGCGCTGGCAGGTTGTCGTGCCCGTGTTGTGGGGGCGGCGTGCTGGGCCGGTGGGGGTTCGCGCGATGGCGGACGGTTCGTGGTGACGATGGCGAGCATCGTTGCCAGCCACGGCGTGCCCGGTGCCGTTCGTGCCTGGTCAGTCATGTGTTGTTGGCTCGTGATTGTCTTCGACGACGCCGCGACTCGGTGGCGGTGATCGGGGCTGCGTTGGTGGCCAAGGCGGCTGGTCGGGGTCATCGCGCGATCGCCGTGGCGCTCGGCGTGCACGCGTCGACGGTGCGCGGTTGGCTGCGCCGCTTCGCGGGTTGGGCCGAGCCGATCAGGGTGCATTTCACGGTGTGGGCCCATGCGTTGGACCCGGCGCTGACGCCGATCCGGCCGGCCGGCTCGGCGGTGGCTGACGCGCTCGAGGCGATCGCGGTGGCGGCACGGGCGTTCGTGTTGCGTTTCGGTGCTCGTGGGCCGTGGCAGACGGTGTCGGCGTTGACGTGTGGGGCGTTGTTGTCCAACACGAGCTCACCCTGGTTGGTGCCCTGAGCGACGTTCACGCTGCCTTCGTCACCACGACGACGACGAAGGAGCCGCTCATGCATGACCGTCATCACGACATCGCCTTGTTCCGCTACTCGCTGGTGCGACAGGCGGCCGACACGGCCCTCACGGCGCGTCAGCGTGGCCGGTTGGTGCGCGACCTGGCTGGTGGTGAGCACGCCACGCCGTGGGGTGAGCGGCTGGTGGTGTCGCGCAACACGTTGGACCGTTGGATCCGCGCCTATCGGGCGGGTGGGTTCGAGGCGCTCGTGCCTCGTTCGCGTCAGGCCGAGGCGACCACGCCGGCGTCGGTGCTCGGACTGGGTGAGGCGCTGCGGCGGGAGGATCCGCAGCGCACCGCGGCCCACATCGCGGCGATCATCGCCGAGGCCCACGGCTGGGCGCCGTCGGAGCGCACACTCCAACGTCTGTTCGTGCGATTGGGCTTGAACCGACCCGGGCCGGCGCAGCCTCGAGCGTTCGGACGGTTCGAAGCGGCGGCCCCGAACGACCGCTGGACGGGCGACGCCCTCCACGGCCCGATGATCGCCGGCCGCAAGGTGTATCTGTTCGCCTTCATCGACGACCACTCGCGGCTGTTTGCCGGCTATCGGTGGGGCCACTCCGAAGACACGGTCCGCCTCGAAGCCGCGCTGCGGGCCGGGATCGAAGCGCGTGGCCTGCCGGCGTCGACCTATTTGGACAACGGCTCAGCGATGGTCTCGACCCAGCTGCTGCGGGCCTGCGCCACCCTCGGGATCATCTTGGTGCACAGCCGGCCGGGGAAGCCTGAAGGCCGCGGCAAGATCGAGCGGGCGTTTCGCACTGTCCGCGACCAGTTCCTCGTCGAGGTCGCCCACACCGACGTCGCCGACCTCGCCACCTTGAACCGCCTGTTCACCGCCTGGGTCGAGGGCGTCTATCACCGCCGCGCCCACTCCGAGACCGGCCAGACCCCGCTGCAGCGTTTCGCCACCGCCGAGCTGCGCCGCCCGACACCAGCCCAGCTGCACGAGGCGTTCCTGTGGGCCGAGCGCCGCCAGGTCACCAAGACGGCGACCGTAAGCCTGCACGGCAACGTCTATGAGGTCGACACCGCGCTCGTCGGACGACGCGTCGAGCTGGTCTTCGATCCCTTCGATCTCGCCGACATCGACGTGCGCTTCGACGGCAGACCCGTCGGCAAAGCGGTCCCGCACCGCATCGGGCGCCACACCCACCCCCAAGCCAGACCAGACGGCACTCCCGAACCGCCGCCACCGACAGGGATCGACTACCTCGCCCTCGTCGAGCAACGCCGAGCAGCCGAGCTCGCCGAAAAGATCGACTACTCGCGCCTCGTCGAGGCGACCGATCCCGAGCAATGTCCCGGGCAACTCCAGATCCCTTTCACCGACGAACGCGACGACGGTGACAACCGATGAGCATCGAACGACTCCGCGCCCACTACGGCTTTGGTCGCATGCCCTTCGGACGCGATCTCGCCCCCAGCATGCTGCACTCCTCCCACGCCCATGCCGAAGCCGTCGCCCGCATCGGCTGGTGCATCGAAGAGCGAGCCCTCGGCGTGATCACCGGAGAAGTCGGTGCCGGCAAGACCGTCGCCATACGCGGCGCGGTCGCCGCGCTCGACCCGTCACGGTTCACCACCATCTACCTCGGCTGCCCAGCCATCGGTGCCCGCGGCCTCTACACCACCATCGTCACCGCCCTCGGCGGCGTCCCCCGCTTCCACCGCTGCGCCCTCATCCCCCAAGCCCAAGACGCGCTCGCCGCCGAAGAGGACGAACGAGGACGACGAGTCGTTCTCGCCATCGACGAAGGGCATCTGCTCAACGCCGACCAGCTCGAAGAGATCCGCCTGTTGACCAACGCCGACATGGACAGCAGATCGCCGATGGCTGTCCTACTCGTCGGTCAGCCCACCCTCCGGCGGCGCATCAAGCTCGGCACCTTCGCCGCCCTCGATCAGCGCATCGCGCTGCGCTACGCCCTGCCCGGCATGGACCAAACCGAGACCGGCACCTACATCGCCCACCACTTGAAGCTCGCCGGGCGGTCCGACACCCTGTTCTCCGACGACGCCGTCGCGCTCATCCACCAAGTCAGCCGCGGCATCCCCCGCGCCGTCAACAACCTCGCCACCCAAGCCCTCGTTGCCACCTACGCCGCCAACAAAAGCATCGTCGACGAGTCCTCCGCCCGAGCCGCCGTCACCGAGGTCACCGCCGAATGAGAGTCGACGACATCGTCCATCAGCGCGTCGTGGTCGTGATCACCGTCGACCTCACCGACGAGCCCGGCACCGACACCATCGCCGCAGCCGCCTTCCTCGACGTGCTCACCCACCTTGAACACGACGGCATCCGACCTCACAGAAGCACCCTCAACATCCGATCAACCACGACAACCTGAACATCCCCGACGACAACATGACCACAGCAGGCAACACACTCGCCGCCGACCATCCCCACCGATCGCGTCGGCGCCGTCCCTATCGAACGCGTCGGCCAACAACCGGCCGGCTGCAGATCGTCCAGACGATCACGCAGGTCCGCAGCAAGGTCACGGTCGGCGAACCGAAGACGGCTCGCGGCCGGCGGTCGATCTCGCTCGACGGCGGCACCGTGTCGGTCCTTCGAGCACACCGCACGCGGATGCTCGAGGAGCGCCTGCTCGTCGGCCCCGACTTCGGCGACGAGGACCTCGTGTTCCATCAGCCTGGCGGCGCGTGTCTACGACCTGATGCCGTCAGCGCGACGTTCGTGCGGCGCGTTGGCCAGTACGGCTTGCCGGCACTGACCCTCCACGGGCTACGTCACACGTGGGCCACGCTGGCGCTCGAGCAGGGCGTGCACCCACGCGTCGTGCACGAGCGGCTCGGTCACTCGACCATCGCCGTGACGCTCGGCATCTAAAGCCACGTGGCGCCGACGCTGCACGACGAGGCTGCTGGACTCGTGGCAGGGCTGGTGCTCTGAAGGCAGCGCCTCGTCCCGCGACAGCTGCTCAGGTGCCCGCGATGGTGCGTGACTCCATCCGACACAGCAGCCGGAGGTGCCATGGCGTGTCTGGGCCATTGGCATGTTCCACGAAGATTTTCACCTGCGCGGTGGATGTCTTGTTGACATCGTCAAGCAGATAGTCGGGCATCCACCCGACTTGCTGGCCGTCGGCCTCGATACGAAGGGCTCGGTCGTTGACCGGATTGTCCTTCTCCGCGCTCCAGGACAGTTCGTGCCCTGTCTTCAGACTGGCGACAAGCGCCGACACGCGATCCGGATCCGCTTCATCTACGTGCCGCAGGCCGGAGACGAGGAAGAAGCGGATCGACGTGCCGTCTTCCTGATCGCGTGGCTCAGGCACGATCTGAATCGTGTCGTGGGGCGTTCGCCCCCAAGTGCGCGAGAGGAGCTCAACTGGAGACGAATCGGCCGGGGCAAGACCGAGTGCCGACGACAGGTCGGTCGTCGCACCTCGAGGTGCTGGGCAGGACCCCGTACGCACCTCAAGAACAGCGTCGAAGAGAAAGGAACAGCTCGATGCCACGCAACGAACGCCACGTCACCCCCCATCCCGATGGAGGTTGGCAGGTCTCGAACCCCGGGAGCGGACGGGCGAGCGCTCGAACCGACACACAGGCCGCAGCGATCGACAGGGCGCGAGAGATCGTCGGCAACAGCGGCGGAGGTGAGGTCGTGATCCACGGGCGCAACGGGCAGATACGCGACTCGGACACGGTCGCGCCAGGGAACGACCCCGTGCCGCCGAGGGACCAGCGGTGACGTTCGAGCGAGCGCTCATCCGGGAGCAGGGCGTGACCTTCGGCGTCATCGTTGTGCGGCGTGGGGTTCTCGCAGACCGAGCTTCGAGCGACCGTCTGCGGTCCTTCGGTCGCAACGCATGGGGCGCAATCCCATCGCGCTGATGGAACAAGACGCACGCGGCAAGCCGACCTACAGCGGACGCCCGGACATCGTGCGCTTCCTGGATAACCGCTTCCTCGAGCAGCTGCCGTGGAAGCGCTGGACGGTCGCGGCGTAACGGGGCGACCTCGTCTGGCCAGTGCTCGAACCGCTCCGCACCACGGAGGGACGGCCGGCGCAACGTCCTCGCTCACGCCTGGGATCGACCTCCGG
>JBIOUO010000470.1:0-6144 GCA_044867195.1 Ilumatobacteraceae bacterium | reverse complement strand
GGCGTCACGCCGTCGGCGAGCTTGGCGGCGACGAAGAAGTCGCGGGTGGTCGACGTCGGGCTGACGTTGGCCAGCGTGTCGAGCGAGATCAGCCAGTTGCCGGCGACCGAGGCGTCGTCGTAGATCCCGGCCACCGGCAGCGTCACCGTCGTGCCGTTCTGGAACGTCATCTCGACCGGGTCGCCGATCGCCAAGTGGAGGTCCTTCGCCGGGTCCTTGTGGACCATCACCCCGCCGTCGGCCATCGCCTGGAAGCTGCCCTCTTGGAGGTCGATGTCGACGAGCTGCTCGAACGCCAGCGGGTCGACAGCGCCGATCGCCTTCTGGTCGCCGTCGACCAGCGCCGCGGTGCCGCGGACGGCGGTGACGGCCGACAGCTCGGGCAGCGTGGCGAGCGTCGACGCGACGTTCGGTGGCAGGCCCTGGAAGCTCTCGTCGGTGACGATGTAGTCGGCCTTGACGCTGCGCTCGAGCACCTCGGTGAACGTGGACCGCAGCGACGACGCGAAGACCGACGCTGCGCTGACCAGCGCTACGCCGATCATCAGCGCCGCTGCGGTCGCCGACGTCCGCCGCGGCGCCCGCCCGGCGTTCTCGCGGGCCAGCACACCTGGTGCCCGGAACAACCGGGCGACCGGCCAGCCGAGCACCTTGGTGACCGGCCGGGCGACGGTCGAGGACACGCTGGCGACGCCGAGGAAGATCAGTAGCGCCCCTCCGCCGGCGAGCGACAGCAGGCCGATCGTCCCGCCCGGACGGGCGAACAGGCCGACGAGGAACGCGACGACGCCGATCACGGTGACCGTCGTGCCGGCGATCAGACGGCGCGTGCTGAGCGCCTCGAAGCCGAGCTCGGGACGCATCGCCGCGACCGGCGGGATCCTCGCCGCCCGGCGGGCCGGGATCATCACCGACGCCATCGTGATCCCGACGCCGACGAGGATCGCGGCGACGATCGTGCGCGGCAGCAGCACGGTCGGGGACGGCGGGAAGCCGGCCCCCGCGGAGTTGAAGACCGCGAGCAGGCCCTTGGCGACCAGGATGCCGCCGCCGATACCGAGGGCGGTGGCGATCAGGGCCATCACCAGCGCCTCGGTGTAGATCATCCGCCGCACCTGCCCGCCATTGGCGCCGACGGCCCGCAACAGCGCCAGCTCGCGTAGCCGCTGCCCGATGGTGATCTGGAACACGTTGTTGATGAGGAATGCGCTGACGAAGGCAGTGACGAACGCGAACGCCAGCAGGCCATTGCCGAAGACGCTGATGATCGTGTCCAGCGACTTCTTGTTCTCCTCGACCACGACGTCGCGAGTGACGACCTCGACGCCCTGAGGGAGCACGGCCTCGATCCGCGGGATGACCGTTGCCGGGTCGACGCCGTCGGCGACCTGGATGTCGATCGAGTCGAGCTGGCCGGGCGCGCCGAGCACCTGCTGGGCGGTCGGGACGTCCCACGCGGCGAGCGTGGCGCCGGCAAAGCCATCGCTGTCGCCGAGGCCGACGAGCGCGGTGATCGTGTAGGTGCCGGTGCCGACGTCGGTGATCACCTCGATCGCGTCGCCCACCTCGAGGTTCTTCCGGTCGGCCGTCGCCTTGTCGATGGCAACTTCGTCGGGGCCTGACGGCGGCCGTCCCTCGCCCTTGATCCGCAGGCCCGACAGCGACTCGTCCCCGGCCCACGCCACGCCGAGCGTCGGTGCGCCCTGGGTCTTGATCGCCTCGCCGTTCTTGACCAGCTGGGCGTAGCGCGTCAGGCCGGGCTCCACAGCCTTCACGCCGTCGACCTGGGCGATTGTGTCGGCGAGCGACGCGGGGATCGGGTCGCGCTGGGTGCTGGCATCGCCTTCGCCGAACGCGACGGACGCGCGGACCTGGAGGTCGACGTTCTCGCTGATCTGGGTGAACAGATTGTCGAACGTCTTGCGCAGGCTGTCGGCGAGGACGAACGAGCCGACGACGAACGAGACGCCGACGAGGATCGCCACGGAGATCGCGATCAGCCGCCCGAAGCGGGCGCGGATGCTGCGGCGGGCGATGAGGGCGGTTGCGCGCGAGCTCATGTCGGCAGCCGTCAGTCGCCGAAGCGCTTCATGCGGTCGATCACGGCCTCCGTCGTCGGAGCCGCCATCTCGTCGACGATCCGCCCGTCGTTGAGGAACACCACCCGGTCGGCGTACGACGCGGCGATCGGGTCATGGGTGACCATGACGATCGTCTGGCCGTAGTCGCGCACGGCGCGGCGCATGAACTCGAGGATCTCGGCGCCAGAGTGCGAGTCGAGGTTGCCGGTCGGCTCGTCGGCGAAGATGATGTCGGGCTTGGCAGCGAGGGCGCGAGCCACCGCGACGCGCTGCTGCTGGCCGCCCGACAGCTCGCTCGGCCGGTGGCGCAGGCGGTCGCCGAGGCCGACCGTCGCGATCACCTGGTCGATCCACGCCTTGTCTCCGTCCTCCCCGCCGAGCAGGAGCGGCAGCACGATGTTCTCGCGGGCGTTCAGCGTCGGCACCAGGTTGTAGGCCTGGAATACGAACCCGACCTTGGTCCGGCGCAGCTCGGTCAGCTGCTTGTCGTTGAGCGTGGCGAGGTAGGTCTCGCCGATGTAGACGGCGCCGCTGGTGAGCGAGTCGAGCCCGGCGAGGCAGTGCATCAGCGTGCTCTTGCCGGAGCCGGAGGGTCCCATGATCGCGGTGTACCTCCCAGCCTCGAAGGCGACCGTGACACCGTCGAGGGCGCGCACCTGGCTGTCGCCGATGCCGTAGACCTTGACAGCGTCAATGGCGCCGGCCGCGGCCCGAGGTGTGGGCGCGCTGGAGATGACGGAGGCGGGCTGGGTCATGGGTCCGTTGTAGCGCCCCGCAACGTCCGATGCAGCCCCCTTTCGGCATCGTACGCGTCGACGTCGGCGGTCGACGGTCACAACCACAGGCCTCGGATGTGACACCCCCGCCGTAGATTTGCCCGCATGGCGACGGTCTCGTGCGGCATCTGCGGCCACCCGGTGCCTGCCGGGGCGCGGTTCTGCCCGTCGTGCGGGACGCCGGTGGTGCGGGTCGATGGCTCGCTGGAGGAGCGGCGCGTCGTCACCGTGCTGTTCGCCGACCTGGTCGGCTACACGTCGCTGGCCGAGCACCTCGACCCCGAACGCGTGAAGCGCCTGGTCGAGTCGTGCTTCGAGCGCCTGGTCGGCATCATCGAGCGCTACGGCGGCCGGGTCGACAAGCTGCTCGGCGACGCCATCGTCGCCCTCTTCGGAGCCCCGGTCGCCCACGAGGACGACGCCGAGCGGGCAGTGCGGGCGGGCCTGCGGATGCAGGAAGCGCTCGCCGCGTTCGTCGCCGAGACCGCTGCTGACTCGCCGATCCAGATGCGCGTCGGCATCAACACCGGCGAGGTGCTGGTCGGGATCCTCGCCGGGTCCGACTACACGGCGATGGGCGATGTCGTCAACACCGCCTCCCGCCTGCAGTCGCTCGCCCCGCCCGGAGGGGTGCTCGTCGGTGCCGCCACGGCAGCACTGTGCGCAGCGACCATTCGCCGCGAGCCGTTCGCCATCACCCAACTCCGCGGCCGCGACCGGCCCGAGCAGTCGTGGCTGGTCACCGGGGCCGCGCCGGCCGGCGCGCGGCCGGTGCGCTGCGACGTCCCGTTCGTCGGGCGGACCCACGAGCGGATGCTGCTCGACGCCGCGGTGCAGCTCATCCGGGCCGGTCACAGCGGCGTCGTGTCGATCATCGGCGAGGCCGGTTCAGGCAAGACCCGCCTCGCCGAGGAGATCGTCGAGCCGCTCGAGGGCGAGGCGATCGTGCTCCGTTCGGCATGCGCGCCGTACGGCGACACCAACCTCTGGGCACCCGTCATCACCGGCATCGCGTCCCTGTTCGGCGTCGACTCCGACGCCACGGCCGCCGAGGTCAAGGCAGCTGTCGTCACGCGGGCCAAGACGCTGTGGGGTCTCGCTCCCGGCGATCCGGCGCTGCAGCGCTACCACGACGTCGTCGCCCATCTCCTCGGCCACGAGACCCCGCTCGACCGCCTCGACGCGGCCGGCGCCCGCGACGCCGTACTGGAGACGCTCACCGAGATGATCCGCCGCCACGCCGAGACGCGCATGACGGTGCTGTTCCTCGACAACCTGCAGTGGTCCGACGCCGCGTTGCGCGACCACCTCGGCATCATCGTCCGCTCGCTGGCTGACTTGCCGTTCCTGCTCGTCACGGCCCAACGCCCCGACGGCGGCATCGAGTGGCCGCCTCCGGTCGAGCGCCCGCTCGTGCTGCAGGTTCCGCTCAGCCCACTGTCGATCGACGACTCGACGGCGCTCGTGTGCGGCATCCTCGAGCGTGACGAGCGCGAGCCCACCGAGCGCATGGTCGCCGAGGTCGTCGATCGCGGCGGCGGGAACCCCCTGTTCCTCGTCGAGCTGGCCGGGCTGGCTGCAACGTGCGGCGACGAGCTGCCGGGCTCGCTGCGAGCGTTGATCGCGGCCCGTGTCGACCAGCTGCCGGCGCCGCAGCGGCTGATCATCGACAACGCGGCGGTGCTCGGCACGTCGGAGTCGGTCGGTTCCTTGGCCCGCTTCGCCCAGGCGATGGGCCAGGAGTTCCGCCAGCGCGACCTCGACGAGCTGGCGGCGGGCGGCCTGCTCGACGTCGAGGGGCGGTGGTGGCGGTTCCGCAGCGCGGTCGTGCGGGAGGTCGTCTACCAGACGCTGACCAAACGCGTCCGCGCTCAGCGTCACGCCGGCGTGGCGGCCGTGATGGCCGAGCGGGGCGCGGCGATCGAGGACGTCGCCCACCACGCAGCGACGGCTGCCGAGCTACTCGCCGAGCTGGGCAGCGTCGAGGGCATCAAGGCGAGCATCACCGCTCACGCCATCCAGGCGCTGCTGGAGGCGGCGACATCGGCGTGCGAGACCGGGCGTTTCGAGCTCGCCTCGCGCAGCGCCGGGCGGGGTCTCGACCTGCACCCGGCCGATCCAGCGGTCGAGCGGGCGCTGCTGCTCGTGCGCGCGGAGGCCGAGCTCGAGCGGCGCAACTTCGCCCAGGCCACCTCCGACGCCGAGGACGTGCTGGCCAGCGCGCTCGCCGCCGGCGACCGCATCACCGAGGGCGAGGCTCGGCGGCGGCTGGGGTCCGTCGCCCAGATGCAGGGTGACCTGGCGGCCGCCCGCCGCGAGCTCGACGCGGCCGTCGACGTCTTCCGGGCGATCGGTGACGAGCGGCGCCTCGCGGGCGCGCTGCGCGCCCGCGGCTTCGCCGAGGTGTTCGGCGGTTCGCTCGACGACGCTCGCGCCCTGCTCGGTGAGGCGATGGAGCGCTACCACCGCCTCGACGATGAGCGCGGCCACGCGTGGACGCACCAGAACCTGGCGTGGGTGGCGTTCCAGGCCGGCGACTTCGACGACGCCGAGGTCCAGCTGGGCGAGGCCAAGCAGCGCTTCGAGGAGCTCGGCGACTTCAACGGCGTGTCGTGGGCCGATGGCCTGCTGGCCTGGGTGTACTACTTCCAGCGCCGGTTCGACGAGAGCGAGGCGCTGGCCACGGACGTCGACGGCAACGCTCGGCTGCGCGCCGACAGCTGGGCCGGCTTGATGATGCAGACGCTGCTCGCCAACCTGCGGTTGTGGACCGGCCGCCTGGCCGAGGCCGAGCAGCTGGCCGAGCGGGCGCTGGCCGGGTTCCGCGAGATCGACGACCGCTACGGGGTGATGCAGGCGCTCGGACCGCTCAACCGCTCCCGCGCCGCGCTGGGTAAGAAGGCCGACGCCAAGCGCGGGGTCGAGGAGGCGATCGCCCTTGGCAAGGGGTTCGGCGAGCTCGGGCTGGCGCTGCAGAGCGCAGCCGGCGTGGCGATGCACCTCGGCATGGGAGAGCAGGCGCTGACGCTCGCCGAGCAGGTGATCGAGCGCAACGAGGCCACCGGCACCACCCTCGACGAGGCGTACGTCCTGATGGCGCTCGCCCGCTGCCAGGTCGGGCAGGTCGACCAGGCGATGGCCGACATCGAGCGGATCGGCGTCGACGACTTCCCGTTCGGCCGCGGCGCCCGCGCCCTGGTGCGAGCCGTCGCCGGCGATGTCGCCGGCGCGCTCGACGACGCCGCGGTGGTCGAGACCATCCGCGGCGCCAGCTACTTCGACCTCGC
>JBIOUO010000469.1:0-19623 GCA_044867195.1 Ilumatobacteraceae bacterium | reverse complement strand
TCAGCACCTGGCGCTCGCGGACCCAGTTGCCGAGCAGGTCAGTCGGCAGCGGGGCGTCGCACAGCTGGCCGACATGGGCCCCGGCGTCGGACAGCCCGAGCGTGCAGCCTGGCTCCTGGAGCAGCATGGCGATGCCGTCAGGATCGTCGTTGGCAAGGATCGTCTTGACCCGCAACGCCTTGAGGTCGCGCTCGTCGGCGCCAAGATCGAGCAGCGTGTCGAAGGGGTCACGGCCACGCTCGGCGGCCAGCGCCTGCAAGCGGGTGCCGATCAGCTCCGGATGGGCGCCGGATTCCATGATCTCGTAGGTCTCCCAGCGCGGCTGGAGCCCCTTGCCGGCGGCCCACGCCTCGCGCACGCGCTGGCGCCACTCCGGGTCGGCGTACGCCGCCCGTCGCTCGTCGAGCGTGCCGCGCATCAAGTCGGCGAACACCGGGTTGGTGTTGAAGTTGAACGGCTCGACGAGGTTGATCGAGAACGACAGCGGCCGGCAGCTGACCTGCGGCCAGACGTCGGCGCCGCGGGTGCGTCCTTGGCGATGGATCTCGGCGGCCCTGAGGTGGGCGCCGTTGGGGAACGTGAGCACGGCCGTATAGGTGATCGGCGCCCCGAGGCCCGGCTGCATGTCGTAGCAGTCGGTGAACGACAGCCCCTCGCCGCCGTTGACGCCCACGACGCCGCGGCCGCTGCGCCCGACGGCCCGGCCGAGCGCCTCGATCTCGGCGCGGTCGGCCACCCGGCTCGGGATCGGCCGGCCGTCGGCTCCGACGTGGGTGACCGCCATGCTGGTGGCGAACCCGGCGGCGCCGGCCTCCATCGCCTCCTCGGTGAGGGCGACCATGGCGTCGATCTCGTCGGCCGTCGCCGGGCGATCGGCGGCGTCGGCGCCCATGACGTAGAGCCGCAACGGCGTGTGCCCGATGAACGCGGCGAAGTTGAGGGCCGACCCGCGCCGGCGGACGGCGTCGAGGTATTCGGGGAACGACTCGAACTCGTCCCACGGGATCCCGATCGCCAGGCATTCGGGATCCATGTCCTCGACCTTCTCCATCGTCCGCCCGAGCAGGTCACGGTCGGCCGGCCGGGTCGGGGCGATACTGAAGCCGCAGTTGCCCGCGACCACCGTCGTCACACCGTGGAAGCACGACGGCGTGAGCGCGGGGTCCCAGAACACCTGGGCGTCGTAGTGGGTGTGGATGTCGACGAAGCCCGGCGCGACCACGCACCCGCTGGCGTCAACCGTGCGATCACCGCGCAGGCCGGACCCGATCTCGGCGACGCGGTCGCCCTCCACGGCCACGTCGGCGGCGACCGCGGGGGCGCCCGTCCCGTCGATGACGTTTCCTCCGGCAATCACCACACGGTCCATGCGAGACCCCCCTTGTCGCGTCCGGCATCCTGGCGTGCACAGCTTCGCTCGGCGCGGCGCCGGCGGACAAAGCGAAGGGTCTTGTCGCGACGGCGCGTGGTGACTGGCGGGCATACCATCGCGATCGCGCCGGCGTGGGGGACGCCCGGCCGCCAAGGAGGGGAACATGCCCACGTACATCATGCTGACGACCTTGACCGCTGATGGTGCCCGCACCGTCCACGCCAGTCCAGACCGGCTGTCCGCCGTGAACGAGGAGATCGCCACGTTCGGCTGCACGGTCGTCGCCCAATACGCGGTGCTCGGCCAGTACGACTTCGTGTCGATCATCGAGGCGCCCGACAACGAGACGATCGCCCACCTCAGCGTCGATCTCGGCTCGCGCGGCACGGCGAAGTTCCAGACCCTGCCGGCGATCCCGCTCGAGTCCCTGGTCGACAAGCTGAAGGGGCCCGACCAGCTCGGCCGCGGCTGAGCGAGGCAGGAAGACCCGAAGCGCAACGCGTGCTCGCGAGCCATTGCGTCTGTTGAACGTGTCGATCACCAGCTCGTCGCGCCACGATGAGAGCGATGACGGCCGCCGCGCCGGGCCGCTACACGCGCACGACGAAGGTCCTGCACTGGCTGACCGTCGCCGCGTTGGCGAGCCAGTTCACGATCGGCTACGTGATGGCGGCCGGCGACAGCGGCCGGGGACGCGGACGGGGCAGGGGCGCGGGCTCCGGCCGTGGACGCGGGCGCGGTGGCGAGCTCGACGTGTTCGGCGACGATCGGCTGCTCACGATCCACGTCCTGGTCGGCATCACGATCCTCGTGCTGGCGACGATCCGGCTGCTGTGGCGATGGCACAGCGCGCTGCCACCGTGGGCGCCGGGACTGTCGCCAGCAGAGCGCGCAGTCGCACACTGGACCGAGCGGGCGCTGTATCTCCTGCTGTTCGTGATCCCGCTGACCGGTCTGTGGCTCGTGCTGGTCGACGACGGCGCGCTGGCGCTGCACGTCGCGGCCCACCTCGCCTTCTTCGCCGTCGTCGCAGTGCACGTCGGGCTCGTGCTGAAGCACCAGCTGCTCGACCATGACCAGCTGCTGCGACGGATGGTCTGACCCTGACCGGGACTGGCCGCCTCGCGCGGACGTGGCTCTCGTCGCGTCGTCCAGCGTCACTCGAGGGCGCTGGCGCTGTACGCAGACAGGTAGTGGCTGACCGCGACGCTGCCGTCGAGGTAGGCGTACACCGCCTGCAGCTGGGCGTCCATCGACGCCGTGCTCCGGTGGTGCTGGCGCACGTGCTCGGCCCACGAGTCGGTCACGAACGTCTCGAGGAACCGCTCGGGGTCGGCGAGATCGCGGAACAGCCCCCAGCGGTAGGCGCCGGTGCGGCGACGGTGGCGCTCGGTCGCCCGCATCACCTCGACGAACTCCGCCATCTCCTGCGGCCGCACTCGATAGGCGATGGTGACCAGCACCGGTCCGTCGTCGGGTCCCGGCATGAGCGTCACCATCGGCTCGATGCCCGGCACGGGTGTGACGTCGATCCCGGCGGTGACATGGAGCGGCCAGCCACGCGCCACGACCGTGGCGATCAGGAGGGCGGCGGCTGCCGCGGCGCAGGCGCCGGCGACGCTCCAGTCGGCGAGCGCACCCCACAGGATGCTGCCGACGGCGATCGACCCGGTCAGCACGAGCATGTAGAGGCCCATGCCGCGGGCGCGCACCCAGGGCGCGAGCGTGGCCTGGGCGGCGACGTTGAGAGTGGTCATCGCTGTCGTCCAGGCGAAGCCGGCGACGAACAATGCGATGCCGACGACGACCGGCATGGCGACGTAGCCCTGGACGACGAGGGCGGCGGCGAGGGCGACGCTCGACCACGCCACCATGGCGTCGTTCGACAACCGCTCCTCCACCCGCGGTCGGGCAACGGCCCCGATCGCGGCGCCGATACCGAGGCACGCGAGCAGGGCGCCGTACGCGCCGGAGCCGAGATCGAGCGGACCGCGGACGACGATCGGCAGCAGCGCCTGGATCGCCGCGGCCGGCAGGAGCAGCAACGCCAGGCGCAACAGCACCGTCCGCAGGACCGGGGCGTGCATCCCGTAGCGCAGCGCCGCTCGCGTGGCCCCGGCCAGGGTCTCTGCCGGCAGCCTGGTCTCGTGACGCACCTGCCGCCACCACAGCAGCGCCACCAAGGTGCCGAGGAACGAGATGGCGTTGATCGCGAAGACCCATTGCGCCCCAGCGGCCGCGAGCACGAGTCCGCCGAGCGCGGGGCCGATCGCCCGACCCATGTTGAACGCCAGGCTGCCGAGCGCCACGGCCTGGCCGAACTCGTGCCGCGGGACGAGGTCGGGCTGGATCGCCTGCCAGGCCGGCATCCCCAGCGCCGCGCCGACGCCGAGGGCGAACGTCAGCGCCAGGAGGTTCGTCGGGGTCAGCGCGTCGGCGAAGGCGAGCCCGGCGAGCGTCCCGGCGGCGAGGATCATCGCCACCTGCGTCACCATCAGGAGGCGGCGGCGGTCGACGATGTCGGCCAGCGCGCCGCTCGGGATCCCGAGCAGGAACAGCGGCAGGAAGCTCGCCGTCTGGACGGCCGCAACCAGTGTCGGTGATGCACCGAGGTCACCCATCACCCACGCCGAGCCGACGCTCTGCATGAGCGTGCCGATGTTCGACACCAGCTGGGCGGTGAACAGGGCGCGGAACACCGGATGGCGCAGCGGAGCCCACGGTGACAGCCGCCCGCCGGACGGCGCTGCTTCGGACACCGCGCTCATCGCGACGGGGACGCTATAGACCCCGAGCAGGCCGGCCGGACACCGACCTGGTCATCATGTGCTTATCCGGCCACTCGAAGGAGGCATCATGCGAGCGACGGACACGGCGACGACAGACGGCGCGGATGCCGGGCGGGGCGACCGCTCCCCGAGCGAGGACGACGTGCCGACCGGCGACGCGCGCCTCGCCGGGGAGAACGCCGGGCCCGGCCGCGCCTCCACCCCACAACCGCTCGCCGCCGCCTGGTCGCTCGCCGGCTGCGTCGCGTTCGTCACCGGGGCAGCTCGCGGCATCGGGCGGGGGATCGCCCTTGCCCTCGCCGCGGCCGGTGCCGACGTCGCCGTGGCGGACGTCCACCCGGACCCGTTCGCAGGGGAGCGCTACTACCGCCTCCGTCAACGGGTATCGGGTCCCGAGGAGGCCGTGTCGACCGCGGACGCGGTGCTCGAGGCCGGGCGGCGAGCCATCTCGATCGCCGTCGACGTGGCCGACCCCGACGTCGTGATCGAAGCGGTCGCCCGTTGCACGGCCGAGCTCGGCCCACCGGACATCCTGGTGAACAACGCCGGAGTCGTCAACAACATCGCCTACATCGCCGACATGTCACCCGACTCCTGGCGCCAGGAGCTGCAGGTCAACCTGTCCGGCATGTTCCACACCGTGCGCGCGACCGTGCCGCGGATGGCGGAGCGGGGGTGGGGCCGGGTGATCAACGTGTCGTCGGTCAGTGCCCTGACGCCGGGGCTCGGCCAACCCGCCTACGCCGCGTCGAAGGCCGGCGTCGTCGGCTTCACCAAGGCCGTGGCCCAGGAGTTCGGACCAGGCGGCGTCACGGCCAACGCCATCCTGCCCGGCCTGATCGCCACGCCGCTCGTCCGCTCTATGCCGGCGCTCCTGCGCGACCGCACCGTCAGCCGGACGCCGGTCGCCCGTCTCGGCGAACCCGAGGACATCGGCGCGCTCGCCGCCTTCCTCGCCTCTCCCGCTGCCGGCTTCATCACCGCCACGGCGATCCCCTGCGACGGAGGCCTCTCGGGCGCCCCCCGCGAGGGACTCGACACACCGGGCCCGGAGTCATCTGCTTCCCATTCGTAGAGTGGCCGGCGCGGCGCAGAGGGAGCGGCCGGCCAGCCTCGCTGGTGTGTTGGGTGGACGTAGCATGCCGACGCATCGACACGACAGGGCAGGCACCCATCGGCTTCGACGGTGAGCGGGTAGCGGCGTGGCTCACCGAGCACGTCCCGGGCCTGCAGCCGCCGTTCCGATGGACCAAGCTGCCCGGTGGCCACTCCAACTTCACCTACCGGGTGGATGATGCGGGCGGTCGTACGCTCGTCGTCCGTCGCCCCCCGCTCGGCGAACTGCTGCCCACGGCCCACGACATGCGGCGCGAGTTCACGGTGATCTCGGCGCTCTGGCCCACTCCGGTCCCCGTTCCTCAGCCGCTGGCATACACCGACGACGAGGCCGTGACCGGCGCACAGTTCTACGCCATGGGCTGGGTCGAGGGTCGCTCGCTGTACACCGGCACCGAGACGAGCGAGCATCTGGCGACCGTGGAGGCGCGTGCCCGCACGGGTCCGTCCTTCATCGACACGCTCGCCGCGCTGCACAGCCTCGATCCCGACGAGGTCGGCCTCGGCGGGCTGGGCAAGCGAACCTCCTATGTCGGCCGCCAGCTCAACCGGTGGTACGAGTCATGGAACGCGTCGAAGGACCGCGAGCTGCCTGATGTCGACCGTCTCCATCAGTTCCTCGTCGACAACCTGCCCGAGCAGACCAAGGTGAGCGTCGTGCATGGCGACTACGGACTGCACAACTGCCGGGTGGCCGGCGACGGGCACATCGCGGCCGTCGTCGACTGGGAGATCTCCACGCTCGGCGACCCGCTGGCAGATCTCGCCTACTGCATCAACGGATGGGCGGAGAGTCCCGACGACGCCAGCCGCGACGACCCACCGACCGCGCTACCGGGATTCTGTGGGCGCGACGTGCTGATCGAGCGCTACGCCAGCCGGACCGGCCTCGACCTCAGCCAGCTCGACTTCTACCGTTGCTTCAACCACTGGAAGGCGGTGTGCATCGTGCAGGGCGTGTACGCCCGCTACCTCCGCGGGCAGAAGAGCGCCGACGACGTCGACGTGGACGCCTTCCCCGGACGCATCGACAAGACGCTGCAGCTGGCGGCCGAAGCCGCCGAGCGCATCTCCTAGGTTCGCGGGCGATGACGGAACAGGGCGACAGCTACACCAAGATCATGCTCGACGAGTCGGAGATGCCGACGCAGTGGTACAGCCTGGTCGCCGACCTCCCGGCTCCGCCGCCGCCGCCGCTGCATCCGGCGACCCTCGAGCCGGTCGGTCCTGAGGACCTCGCGCCGCTGTTCCCGATGGCGCTGATCGAGCAGGAGGTCACCAACGACCGCTATGTCGACATCCCCGGCGGCGTGCTCGACGTCTACCGGCTGTGGCGGCCGAGCCCGCTGTTTCGCGCCCGACGCTTGGAGCGCCTGCTCGACACTCCGGCGAAGATCTTCTACAAGTACGAGGGGGTCAGTCCGGCTGGGTCGCACAAGCCGAACACCTCCGTCGCGCAGGCCTATTACAACCACCAGGAGGGCGTCCGGAAGCTGACGACGGAGACCGGCGCCGGCCAGTGGGGAAGCGCGCTGGCGTTCGCCACCATCCAGTATGGGATGGAATGCGAGATCTGGCAGGTCGCGGCGTCGTACCGCGCGAAGCCGTATCGCAAGACGATGATGGAGATCTGGGGTGCGACGGTGCACTCCAGCCCATCGGATGTCACCGAGTACGGGCGGGCGCTGCTCGCCGCCAATCCGGACCACACCGGCAGTCTCGGCATCGCCATCTCCGAAGCCGTCGCCATGGCCGCTGCCGATCCGGACACCCGCTATGCCCTCGGAAGCGTGCTCAACCACGTGCTGCTCCATCAGACGATCATCGGCGAGGAGGCGCTGCTGCAGCTGGCCAAGATCGGCGAGACCCCAGACCTCCTGGTCGGCTGCACCGGCGGCGGGTCCAACTTCGGCGGGCTCTCGTTCCCGTTCCTGCGCGAGAAGCTGGCCGGACGGATCAACCCGACGATCCGCTGCGTCGAGCCGGCGGCCTGCCCGAGCCTGACCAAGGGCGAGTACCGATATGACTTCGGCGACACCGCTGGGATCACGCCGTTGTTGAAGATGCACACACTCGGCCACGGATTCATCCCCGAGCCGATCCACGCCGGAGGCCTCCGCTACCACGGGATGTCGCCCCTGGTCTCGCATCTCTACGAGGAAGGACTCGTCGAGGCAGTCGCCATCGCCCAGCGGGAGTGCTTCGCCGGCGCGCTGCGGTTCGCCAGAACCGAAGGCATCATCCCGGCACCCGAGCCCACGCACGCCATCGCTGCCGCTATTCGAGAAGCGCTCGCGTGCAAGGAAGCCGGCGAGTCGAAGGTCATCCTCACGGCACTGTGCGGACACGGCCACCTCGATCTCGCCGCCTACGAGACGTACCTGTCCGGTGAGATGGTCGACTACCAGCTTCCCGACGAGACGCTCGCCGCCGCGATGGCCGAGGTTCCGGTACTGACCTGACCTGACCTGACCTGAAATCGCAGGACAACCTACGCGACGAACTGTCAGCCGATTCGGTCCCGATGTGGCTGCAAACCGCGGACAAACCCACCCCGGCCGTGTGGCTGCGCCTCGCGAAGGGTAGCCTCGCGCGACTGGAAGGAGGGCGGCGTGAGGGCGGACGGGGGAGTGAGGCGGACGCTTGCTGCTGGCGCGCCGGCAGTGGATCGAGCGCGCATGACCGAACCCATCGTCGATTCGTCCCTCGCCGTATACGTCTGGAAAGAACTCGACGTTGCACCCCAATTGGTCACCGCCTTGGAAGCGGCAAGGGTTCACCTCGTCGACCCCGCCACCTTCATCTGCCCGATGGTTGAGAGCGCGTGACGCCGACGGAGACCCCGAACAAGGGCGTGCGGGCCACCGTTCAACCTCGACTCGCGGCCGGTGGCCTGCCCTCACACGGTGGTGGGCGAGCGCTGGGGCGCAACCTGCTGCGCACCGCCCGACCGAAGCAGTGGGGCAAGAACGTGCTCGTGTTCGCCGCGCCCGGCGCAGCCGGCGTGCTCGACGACTGGCCCCAACTCGGGTACACGCTGATGACGTTCGCCGCCTTCTGTCTCGCCGCCAGCGGCATCTATTTCTGGAACGACGCGCTGGACGTCGAAGCCGACCGCCGACATCCCAAGAAACGGTTCCGTCCCGTCGCCTCTGGCCAAGTCCCCGTGGCCACGGCCAAGGTGGTGGGGACGATCCTGCCGCTCCTCGGTCTCATCCTCGCCGCCGGCACGGGACGGCCGAGGACCATCGGGTTCCTCGGCATCTACATCGTCATCACGATGGCCTACAGCTGGCGATTGAAGCATGTCGCCGTGATCGACATCGTCACTATCGCTGCAGGTTTCGTCTTGCGGGCAGCGGGCGGCGCTGCCGCCGTGAACGTGCCCATGTCGAGCTGGTTCGTGCTGTGCACCGTGTTCGGCTCGCTGTTCATCGTGATCGGCAAACGGTACGCGGAGCTTCGTGAAGTGGGCGAGGACGCCGCCGCTGTACGCGCCACGCTCTCCGACTACAGCATCAGCTACCTACGCACGGTGCTCGCGGTGTCGTGTGGCGCGGCGCTGGTGAGCTACTGCCAGTGGGCCTTCGAGACCAAAGAGATCTCCGGCACAAACCGACCGTTCTACGAGTTGTCGATCGTCCCGATGCTGACCGCGCTGCTGCGCTATGCCCTCGTGCTGGAGCAGGGAGGCGGCGCGGCACCCGAGGAGGTGTTCGCGAGCGACCGCGTCCTCCAGGTGCTGGGGGTGGCGTGGGTGGTCGTCTTTGGGCTCGGGGTTTACCTCAGCTGACCGGGTGTGAGATCGGGCGCCGGAGCAGCACATGAAACGGCATGCAGGGTACATTGCGGCCAACCGACACGCAGGGCCAGGTGGGCGGAGACTCCAGTGATCACCGTTCATTCATGCGGTTGGTGGCGGCATGTTCTGGGTCGACGCCGAGGCGGAAGAAGGAGGCGGATGGTGAGAACAACATGGTCCGAGCGGCCCGGGTCGCCCGACCCGTTGGTCCCCGCGCCCGACCCGCGAACGTCGGCGACGACGGACGTGCGGTGGGTCTACGCGGGCTCCGTCGCCATCGCCGTCCTGGTGGGCATCGCCATGTCGATCCAGGGCCAGCCGATCTGGGACGACCCGTACATCCTGCTCCGCTACGCCGAGAACTTCGCGACGGGCAAGGGATGGTCGTTCAATCCCGCATCGCAAACCGAGAACGCGGTGACGTCCGGGCTCTTCGTCCTGATCCTGGCGGCAGGAAGGCGCCTCGGCGCGCACGTGGTTCCCCTCGCCAACGCCCTGTACTTCGTCACCACGTGGCTGATGGCGGTGGCGACGGGACTGACACTGCGACGGCTCGGGCGTAGCGTCGGCGGGCTGATCGCGGCGTGCATGCTCGCCGTCTCGCCTGCCCTGACGGCGTTCTGGGGGATGGAGTCGAGCCTCTACCTGTGCCTCCTGGCCTGCGCCGCGTACTCGGCGGCGGCCCGGTGGCCGACCTGGGCCACCGGCTTGCTCCTCGGCCTGTTGGTCCTCGCTCGGCCCGACGGTCTCATCGTCGGATCGCTCCTCGTTTTGGTCTTCTTCGTGCTCGACCCAGTGCGCCGGGCCTCGTTACGTGACCTCGCCGCCTTGATCACCGGCGCGGCGGTTCCGCTAGTCGGCTGGGCCATCTTCGCCGTCACGGAGTTCGGTTCGGTGCTGCCCAGCACGCTCGAGGCCAAGCGGGCGCAGGCCGACTCAGGTTGGTGGCCGGGTTTCTTGTCCAAGACAGGTGTCGACTCGATCATCTCCTTGTCCGGTGGACGGTTCTTCTTCGCCCTGCTCGGCGTCGCCGCCGCCGTAGGACTCGTTGCGGCCGTGCGTGGCCGGTCGGGGTGGCAGCTAGGTGTCACCCTCGCCGCGGCGGCTCTCGCCATTGTGACGATCTACGGCGTAGTGATTCGGACCCCGGATTATCCCTGGTACTACGCGTTGCCCGTGTACTCGTTGCTGGTGTTGGCGGCGCTCGGACTGGACGTCGGCGTCACGCGAGTGTGGGCCAAGCCCAGGCCGCAATTCGCCGCCGGGATCGCGGTTGCCGCGATCGTCACCGTCTTCGGTCTGAGTGCCGTCGTCTCGGGACCTGCAGACTTCCGTGACGAGTACACGTACGTTGGAGAGTGGCTGCGTCGCAACACCGCCGAGGACGCGACGGTCGCATCGCTCGAAGTTGGCAAGATCGGCTGGTTCAGCCAGCGCGAGATGGTGGACTATCTCGGCCTGCTCGACAGTGACGCCAACCGCCACGTGCGCGCCGGCGACTTCAGCTGGTGGGCCGAGCATTACCAGCCCGACTACTGGGTGACTCAGGGCGACTCCGTCGACGAGGACTTTGCTCGCTCACCGTGCATGAAGGCGGCCTTCGAACCGGTCCTCGAGACGGCGACGCAAACCGTGTACCGCCGCACGACCAAGGTGACGGGCTCATGTTGATCATGCTTGCCCGCTCATTGGTGCACCCTGACACCATGCGACGACCCCGCAGCTGTCTGGATGAGCGACCAGAGTCGCCGGCTGCGGCTCCTCGGAGCGCTCCTTCAGGGATGACCTGACCGGCAGTGGGTACGATGTCGATGGAATCGACCGGTCCTCAACCGGCGGTGTAGGCGCCGTCGACGGGGTACACGCCGCCGGTGCAGAACGATGAGCGGTCAGACGCGAGGAACGCCACCATCTCGGCCACCTCGGCGATCTGGCCGACCCGGCCGACGGGATGCATGGCAACGATCTGGGCGACCACTTCGGGCGGTGCCTGTTGCAGCAGAGGGGTCTCGATCACGGCGGGAGCGACGGTGTTGATCCGGATGCCCTGACCGGCGTACGCCAGTGCAGCTGACCGGGTGATCCCGACCACGCCGTGCTTGGCGGCCGTGTATGCGAGACCAACGGGGTAACCGACGAGCCCATAGATCGACGCCATGTTGATGATCGAGCCGCGACCTGCGCCGAGCATCACGTTGAGCTCGGCGCGCATGCAGAAGAACACGCCGCTCAGATTGACGTCGATCACGTCCCGCCAGCCGTCGACCGGGAACTCGGCGGGCAGGACGCTCGGGCCGGCGATCCCGGCGATGTTGAGCGCGATGTCGAGACGGCCATGACGACTCACAACGGCGGTGACGAGGTCGTCGACCGCCTCGGGATCGCGGACGTCGACGGTCATGGCAACCGCGTCGTCGCCGATCTCAACCGCCACCCGCTCGGCGGCTGCCCCGTCGATGTCGGCCAGCACCACCGACGACCCCTCGGCCGCCAGCCGGCGGGCGCAGCCGGCACCGATTCCCGATCCTCCGCCAGTTACGAGCGCGACACGGCCCTCGAGGTCTCCCATGTTCGCCTCCTCATCGGCAATGCACGCGGACGTTTCGCACCATAGACGGCCGGTCTCCGGTGATCCGTCGTGAACGTGGCTGACAGTGGTGGAAACTGGAAGGCCCTCCACTCCGGGGTCCTCGCCAGTCGACGCGCCGCAAACGAGCCGGGTGCCGGGATCGAACCGGCGACCTGATGCTTACAAGGCAACCGCTCTGCCAACTGAGCTAACCCGGCGTGACCGTCACGCTAGCGATCGACGGCGCCCGAAGAATTCTTCCGCGGTGATCCAATCCGCCGGCGGCCGCGCTCCGAACATCATCTTCACAACAAGGGCGGCGGTGGACTGCCGGCGTGTGGCGTGCCGGCGGTCCGCGATCCCGGGCCGGCCGGGTCCCAGCTCCTGGGCGGGTGGTGGGACCCGGAACCGGCCGCTCACGACCGGTGGCGGGCGACTTCGTAGGTGGCCAGGGCAGCCGCCGCCGACACGTTGAGCGACGAGACGCGCCCGCGCATGGGAATCGCGACCAGGACGTCGCAGCGCTCACGCACCAGCCGCGACAACCCGCCGCCCTCGGCGCCGAGCACGAGGCAGATCGACTCGCCGGCGAGGTCGCCGATCTCGAACAGCGTGCGATCGGCCGCATCGTCGAGGCCGACGACCCAGATCCCGCGCTCGCGCAGCCGCGACAGCGTCGCCGGGAGGCCGGGGACCAGCGCGATCGGGACGTGCTCGACGGCGCCTGCCGATGCCTTGGCGACCGTCGGCGTCACGTGCACCGCCCGATGCCGCGGCAGCAGGATGCCCTGGACGCCCGCGCCCTCGCAGTTGCGGATGATCGCGCCGAGGTTGCCGGGGTCGGTCACGCCGTCGACGGCGACGAGGAACGTCGGGCGGCCAGGGCGCCGGGCCAGGAGCTCCGCCAGGTCCGCTTCCGGGAGCGGCGCGGCGAAGGCGATCACGCCCTGGGGCGCCTCGCTGCGGGCGCGGGCGTCGAGCTTGCCGCGGGCGACACGGGCCACCGGCACCCGATTGGCTGCGGCCAGGGCGACGACGGCGGCCACGCCGTCGTCGGGGGTGCCGTCGGCGGCGACCAGTTCGGACGAGACCCAGATCTCGTGGACCCGCCGGCGTCCGGCGATCAGCAGTTCCCGCACGGCTTGGCGGCCCTCGACCTGCTCGCCCCCGAGTCCCTTGCCACCTTGGGCAGGGTGCGGGCGTGTCTCCGCCTCGCGCCGCGCTGGACCCGTGCGCCCGGCGCCCCGGCTCCGTGGCGCCGGGCGGGCACCTGCCGAGCGACGGCTCCCGGTGCGCGACGGCGGGCGGCGCGGCCGCCCGCGGCCACCGGCCGAGTCTGGGGCCGGAGTCATGATGCATCCCGCACGAGCACGGCCACCGCCAGGCAGGCGATGCCCTCGTCGCGGCCGAGGGCTCCGAGCCCCTCGGGGCGGCGTCCCTTCACTGACACCGAGGCGCCGACGGCAGCCGACAGGCGCGCTTGCATCTCGGCACGGGCGGGTGACAGCCGGGGCTGCTCGCAGATCACGGAGCAGTCGGCGTTGCCGATCGACCACCCGGCGGAGCGCACCTCGTCGGCAACTCGCCGCAGTAGCTCGATCGAGTCGGCGTCGCGCCACGCCGGTTCGGTGTCGGGGAAGCGCTCGCCGATGTCGCCCAGGCCGGCCGCCCCGAGCAGCGCCTCGGCGACGGCGTGGGCGACTGCGTCACCGTCGCTGTGGCCGACGAGGCCCGGCACGCCGGGGAAGCGGCATCCACCGAGCACCATCGGGCGCTCGGGGTCGTCGCTCGTGCGGTGGACGTCGAACCCCTGCCCGACGCGGACCTCGGGAGTCACGCCCGGGCGCCCTCGACCCGGTGGTGCGCCAGCCACTCGCGCGACCACGCCAGATCGTCGGGCTCGGTGATCTTGCGGTTCCACGGCTCGCCGGGGACGGTGACCACCCGACCGCCCACCCGCTCGACGAGCGCGGCGTCGTCGGTGCCGTCAGCCCCGCTGGCGTGGGCTCGGCGTAGAGCGTCGGCGCGGAACGCCTGCGGCGTCTGGACGGCCACGAGTGTCCGCCGATCCGGCGTGTCGACGACGGCGCCGTCCGGCGCGACGACCTTGACCGTGTCGGTGACCGGCACTGCGGGCACCGCGCCGTCGGCGCCATCGATGACGGCGTCGACGACGGCCGTGAACAGCGCGGGCGACGCCAGTGGGCGGGCAGCGTCGTGCACGCACACGACGGTCGCCTCCGACGGCACCGCGGCCAGGCCGTTGCGTACCGACTCGCTCCGTGTCGCGCCGCCCGCGACGCCGCCTTCGTCGCCGGCGTCCTCGGGGGGCACGACGAGGACCACACCATCACTCGCCCGCCGGGCCACGTCGACGGCGACATCGACGACGCGGGCGGGCCCGAGCGGCTCGTACTGCTTGGGCCGGCCGTAGCGATGGCCCCCGCCGGCGGCGACGACAATGGTCCAGACCACCTCGTTTCCAACCCGCCGGTGACCATCCGCTGTCACGAGGGCAGGGTAGTACCCTGCCCCGAACATGGCGCACGACCACGGGGCCTATCGGGACGTCCTGGCCAACACCGACTTCTTCGCCGATGCCGACCTTGGGACGCTCGACGCGCTCGCCGGCTCGGGCTCTGAGCGCCAGCTGGTGCGGGGCGATGTGCTGTTCGCCGAGGGGGATCCGCCCGACGCCCTGTATGTGGTGACGCGGGGGCGCATCGCCATCGCCATCGCCAACCCGATCGACCGCCGAGAGAGCGTCGTCGCGTTGATGGAGCCAGGCGATCTGTTCGGCGAGCTGGGGATGCTCGACGACCGGCCACGGTCGGCGATGGCCCGGGCGCTCGAGCCGTCGGGCGTGCTGGCGATCCCGTACACGCCGGTACTGGCGATGTTCGACCAGCAGCCGCGGCTGCTGTGGAACGTCACCCGGTTGCTGGCACAGCGGCTGCGGGCGATGGACGAGGCGCTCGCCGACTCGGTGTTCCTCGACGTCACCGGGCGCACGGCCAAGCGCCTGCTCGAGTTGGCCGACGGCAGCGACCAGTTCACGCTGCCGGTGACCCAGGAGGAGCTGGCCGGGATGGTCGGCGCTTCCCGCGAGCGAGTGAACAAGGCGATCGCCAGCTTCATCCGCCTCGGCTGGCTCGAGCAGCGCGACCGCCAGTACACGATCACCCAGCGCGACCGCCTCGAGCTTCGCGCCCGCTGAGCCCTCGGGAAGCCTCAGTCGCCGATCGAGGCGAGCCATTCCTCGGCGACGACGTCGGGGGCCGCTGCGTCGACCTCGATCTTTACCATCAGCTCCTTCAGGATGTCGGTGTTGAGCTGGGCGTTGATCCCGTCGAGAATGGACGTCAGCTCGGGCGTCACGACGTCCGAACGGACGAGCGGCAGCACCGCCTGGTGGGTCACGGTGTTCTTGTCGTCTTCGAGCAACACGAAACCACCCGTCGTGGTGACCGACATCGTGGTGAACAGGTTGCCACAGTCGATCTGCCCGGCCGCCAAGGCGTCGGCGACGGCGCTGGCGGTCAGCGGCACGAAGGCCTTGAACTCGGCGCCGTAGATCTCCTTGAACCCAACGAGACCGAACGGCGAGCGGGTCTCGAACTCCGGCGGGGCGCCGATCGTGATGTTCGCCGAAGCGGCGCCGAGCGAGGACAGGTCCGTCAGGTTGTACTTCTCGGCCGCGTCGGTCGTACACGCGATGACGTCCGCGTCCTCGGCCGTCGAAGGCGTCAGCACCTCGAGGCCGTCGGGCAGCGCCGCTCCGAGCGCCGTCACCTGCTCCTCCACGGTTGTCGCCGTCGGAAGTGCGTTGGGATCGGACAACCGCAGAACGTACGACAGCAGGTTGCCGGTGTACTCCGGGACGAGATCGATCTCGCCGCTCTCGATCGCGCTGTAGTAGACCTCGCGGGAGCCGATGCCCATCTGGTAATCGACGTCGAACCCGTTGGCGGCCAGTGCCTGGCCGTAGATCTGGGCCAGCAGCTGGCTCTCCGGGAAGTCGGCCGAGCCCACAGTGATCGCCCCGCCGGCTCCACCGCCGGACGTGGCGGACGAGCCGGTCGTCTCAGTCCTACCGGACGTGGCGACCGGGGCCGCGGTGTCGGCCGGCGTGGGCTGGGCGCCCGTGGCGGTGGGTTGCGACCCCGCGGCGGTCGTCGTGGCGCCGCTGTCGGAGTCGTCGTCGTCCCCGCACGCGACCGCGGCGAGGGCGAGCATCGGGACGAGGAGCACGGGCAGGAAACGTCGGGTGTTCACGCGGAGGACCTCCTTGCGGGCCAGCGCACGAGAATAGCCACGGCGATCACCAGAACGTCGATCACCTGTACGCCAATTGTCACATGCCGAGGTCCGCTGGCAATGTCGGTGGCAGCGTGGCCACTCGCCGCACCCGGCGCGGTGTGCGGGCCCGGACGCCCTCCGACACCACCAGACGCTGGATGACAGCGAAGATCGCCTCGACGCAGAGGACGAGAACGATCACGGCGATCGAGGCGCCGGCGACCACGTCGTAGCGCTGGGTGCTCGTGCCGGTGTAGAGGAACAGGCCGAGCGTGCCGAGTCCGACGAACCCGGCGACGGTGGCCGTGGCGATCACCTGGTTGGCCGCCGAGCGGATGCCGGCGAGGATCAGCGGCAGCCCGTTGGGCACCTCGACGTGCCACACCGCCTGCCACCCGGTGAGCCCCATCCCGCGCGCTGCGTCCCGGACGTCATGGGGCACGCTGTCGATTCCGGCCACGGTGTTCAGCACGATCGGCGGGATCGCCAACACGACGAGGGCGATCAGCACCGGCCACACCGACAGCGGGTACCAGCGGAAGACGATCGTGACCACGCCGATCGTCGGGATCGCCCGCCAGATCCCGGTGATATTGGCAGCGAAGAAGCGGCCGCGCCCGGTGTGGCCGATCGCCAGCCCGATCGGCAAGGCGATCGCGACCGCCACGGCCGTCGCCACGAGCGAGTACCACAGGTGCTGAACCAACGCGTGACCGATGCCGTTGCGGCCCGGCCAGTTGTCCGGATCGGTCAACCACTGCAGTCCATCGAGGATCGTGCTCACGCCCGCCCTCCGCCCTGCCCTCGATCGGAGTGTTTCCGGGATGGGGCACCCCCGGCAAACACTCCAACGGAGCAAACACTCCAACGGATGCGGTGAGTCACAGCGTTGCCGCCTGGTGACGGCGGGTCCACGGGGTCGCCCAGCGGCCGGCGAGGTAGATCCCCAGGTCGAGGACGAGAGCGAGGGCCATCGTGGCGACGAGCGCAGCCCACAGCTCGATATTGATCTTGCGCTGGTAGCCGTCGGCGAACATCCGCCCGAGCCCGCCACGGCCGACGATCGCCCCGACGCTGATCAGCGAGACCGTGCTCACGGTTGCCAGCCGCAAGCCGGCCACGATGCTCGGGAGGGCGAGCGGCAGCTCGACTGCGCCGAAGCGCCGGAACGGCCGGTACCCCATCGCGTCGGCCGCCCGCAGCACCGGATCGGGCACGGCGCGGATGCCCTCGACGATGTTGCGCACGAGTATCACGAGCGTGTAGATCGTCATCGCCACGACGATCGGCTTGTCGTTTGTGAAGCCGAGCCAGGGCGACAAGATCCCGAACAGCGTCAGCGCCGGGATGGCAT
This sequence comes from Ilumatobacteraceae bacterium, assembly GCA_044867195.1. Lineage (GTDB taxonomy): Bacteria > Actinomycetota > Acidimicrobiia > Acidimicrobiales > Ilumatobacteraceae > JALZMG01. The sequence goes on along the minus strand of JBIOUO010000469.1, from coordinate 2,322 downwards.
AGAGCGCGTTCGTCACCGCCAGCAGCACGGGATATGTGCCCGGCCGGCGCACGGCGAGGTAGGCCGCAGGGAGCGCGAGCGCAAACCCCAGCGTCACCGCCAGCACGGTGTACCGAGCGTGCTGCATCGTGTAGTACCAGACGACGTCCCAGTTGCCCGCCATCTGCCGGCCGTTCCACAACGGCGGGGAGGCGGCCAGGCTCACCCGCCGCTCCGGTCGGCAGCTTCGTGGAGCCCGGCGCCCTGCTCCGGCTCGCCGGGATCGAAGCGCGACTCGATGCGATAGCCGACCGCCACACCGCCCTCGTACTCGACGGTCCGCCCGCCGAGGAAGTCGGCGACGAACGGCGACACCGGATGGGCCAGCAGCTCGTCGGGCGGGGCCAGCTGGGCCAGCCGGCCGCCCGGCTCGAGCACGGCGATGCGGTCGCCGAGCACGATCGCCTCGTCGACGTCGTGGGTGACGAAGACCACCGTCTTGCCCAGCTCGCGCTGCAGCTTGGCGAACTCCCGCTGCAGCTGGGCGCGCACGATCGGATCGACGGCCCCGAACGGCTCGTCCATCAGCAGCACCGGTGGGTCGGCGGCCAGCGCCCGCGCGACACCAACTCGCTGCTGCTGGCCACCCGACAGCTGGGCCGGGTAGCGGTTGCCGAAGCTGGCGTCGAGACCGACCAGCTCGAGCAGCTCCCGCGCTCGAGTCGTCGCCCGCGCCCGGTCCCAGCCGAGCAGCCGCGGCACGGTCGCCACGTTGGCGACGACCGTGCGGTGCGGGAACAGGCCGCCCTGCTGGATCACGTAGCCGATCCCCCGCCGCAGCTCGTGCGCCGGGAGCGCCGAGATGTCACGGCCGTTGACGGTGATCCGCCCCGACGTCGGCTCGATCAAGCGGTTGATCATCCGCAACGTCGTCGTCTTGCCCGAGCCGGAGCTGCCGACGAGCGCGACCACCTCGCCCGCCTCGACCGTGAACGTGAGGTCGTCGACCGCCACCGTGCGGTCACCGTTGCGACCGAACGCCTTGGTGACGTGATCGATCTCGATCATCGGGAAAACCTAGTTCCGCCTCCGAGGTGCCTCCCTCGCGTCAAGCGCGGGAGAACGTCTCCAGCATCAGGCCGACGTCGGGGCCGAGCGGATACAGGATCGGGCAGGTGCAGCCGCGGGCCACGTACTCGGCGACCTTGGCGACGACCTCGTCGGGCTCGCCCGACGCCGTGCAGCGCTGCACGACGTCGTCGGGCACGAGGCGGCTCGCCGCGGCGACCTCGTCGATGGTGGCCGGCCAGGTCAGCACCCGCCCGATCTCGTCGAGTAGCTCGTGGGGGACGCCCGACGCCTTCATGATGTGCGGTTGCTGGCCGAGGTACTGGGTGACCATCAGGCGGGCGCCGTCGAGCGCCGCGGCGCGGTCGCGGTCGATGCTGCAGACGACGAGCTGCGGGCGGTCGATGTCCTCGATCGAGCGCCCGGCCTTCGCCGCCCCACGCGCCAGCGCCGCCATCGCGTTGTCGTTGTACGCCGGCTCGACCAGGTAGTTGAGCACGACGCCGTCGGCGATCTCGCCGGCCAGCTCCATCATCTGCATGCCTGTGGCGCCGATGTAGATCGGCACGTCCTTGGGGCGCCGCGGCTGGTACACGTAGTCGAGCTCGACCCCGTCCAGGTGCACGTGCGTGCCGTCGAGCGTGACCGTCTCGTTGCCGAGCAGGCCACGCAGCGCGGTGACGACCTCGCGCATCGCCCGCAGCGGCGTCGAGCGCTCGATGCCGACCTTCGCCGCCAGCGGATCCCACCACGCCCCGAGCCCACAACGGATGCGACCCGGCGCGAGGTCGTCGAGAGTCGAGAACGTGCTCGCCAGGCGGGCCGGGTTGCGCGTCCAGATGTCGATCACGCCGGAGCCGATCTTGATCCGCTGGGTGGCCGCGGCGAACGCGGCCATCGGAACGACGGCGTCGCGCACGAGCCGGCTGTCGGCCTGCCACACGGCGTCGAACCCGCACGCCTCCGCCCGCCGCACGAGCTCGATGCCGGTACGGATGTCGTGCGCGTCCTGCAGATACAGCGCGACCGGGAAGTCGGTGGGCACGTGATGATGTTGGCACGACGCTCGTCATCTCGATCTCTGTGGGAGGGATTAGACGCGATTCGCGTCTGTTCCTCCCGCAGAGCGTCAGAGCCGGGCGAAGAGTCGGCGGGCCTGCTCGGCGGCGTGGGCGCGGACCTCGGCGACGTCGACGCGCGTCGGGACGCCGCCGGCGACCAGCACGTCGCCATCGCCGGAGACGACGTCGAGGGCGCGCATCCCCGGCGTGAACG
>JBIOUO010000468.1:0-7132 GCA_044867195.1 Ilumatobacteraceae bacterium | reverse complement strand
TCGGTCCGCGACGGGCTGACACGATCGGTGCCAGCAGGCCCCGGCCCGCCTTCCCACCATCAGCTGTCGAGGAGTTGACCATGACCTCCACGCTCGCCGCGCGCCGTGACTTCCGCGTCGCCGACCTGTCGCTCGCCCCGTTCGGTCGCAAGGAGATCCTGCTCGCCGAGCACGAGATGCCGGGGCTGCGGGCCCTGCGCGCCGAGTTCGGCGCGTCGAAGCCGCTCGCCGGTGCCCGCATCTCGGGCTCGCTGCACATGACCGTCCAGACCGCGGTGCTGATCGAAACGCTCGTCGAGCTCGGCGCCGAGGTGCGCTGGGCCAGCTGCAACATCTTCTCGACGCAGGACCACGCTGCCGCGGCCGCGGTCGTCGGCCCGCACGGGTCGGCCGACGACCCGCAGGGGGTGCCCGTCTTCGCATGGAAGGGCGAGACGCTCGAGGAGTACTGGTGGTGCACCGAGCAGATGATGACGTGGCCCGACGGTGACGGGCCGAACATGATCCTCGACGACGGCGGCGACGCCACGCTGCTGCTGCACAAGGGCGTCGAGTACGAGAAGGCCGGCGCGGTGCCCGACCCGACCAGCGCCTCCAACGCCGAGCTGGCGATCGTGCTCGGGCTGCTGCAGCGGGGGCTGCGGGTCGATCCGTCGAAGTGGACGCGGATGGCGGCGGGGATCCAGGGCGTCACCGAGGAGACCACGACCGGCGTGAAGCGGCTGTACAAGATGCACGCCGACGGGCAGCTGCTGTTCCCGGCGATCAACGTCAACGACTCGGTCACCAAGTCGAAGTTCGACAACCTCTATGGCTGCCGCCACTCCCTGGTCGACGCCATCAACCGGGCGACCGACATGATGCTGGGCGGGAAGGTCGCGGTCGTGTGCGGGTACGGCGACGTCGGCAAGGGCTGCGCGCAGAGTCTGCGCGGCCAGGGCTGCCGGGTGATCGTCACCGAGATCGACCCGATCAACGCCCTCCAGGCCGCGATGGAGGGCTACCAGGTCACGACGCTCGACGACGTCGTCGGGACTGCCGACGTGTTCGTCACGGCGACGGGGAACACGGGCATCCTCACGACCGAGCACATGCGGCGGATGAAGCACAACGCCATCGTCTGCAACATCGGCCACTTCGACAACGAGATCGACATGGCCGGTCTCGCCCGCTCGGGCGCGTCCCGTGACGAGCTGAAGGCCGGCACGGACGTGTGGCGGTTCCCCGACGGCCATCAGATCATCGTGCTCGCCGAGGGCCGGCTGGTGAACCTGGGGTGCGCGACGGGTCATCCGAGCTTCGTGATGAGCTGCTCGTTCTCCAACCAGGTGATCGCCCAGATGGAGCTGTTCGCCAACCCGGAGCGCTACCCCGTCGGCGTGTACGTGCTGCCCAAGCACCTCGACGAGAAGGTCGCCCAGCTCCACCTCGGCGCGCTGGGTGTCAACCTGACCAAGCTCGACGACGAGCAGGCGGACTACATCGGCGTCGACCCCGGCGGCCCCTTCAAGCCCGACCACTACCGCTACTGAGCGCCGGACCGAGTTGCGGCCGGAGCATGTGGTTGGATCGCGCGATGACCGACGTGACGTCCGCGGCTCCGACGATCGACCTCACCTCGACGGCCTCGTTCGCCGACGGCCACCCGTGGGCGCAGTACGCGTGGCTCCGGGCGAACGATCCCGTCCACTGGCACCCGGAGGCAGACGGGCCTGGGTTCTGGGCGCTCACCCGCTACGCCGACATCCGTGCCGTGAGCCGCCAGCCGCGCCTGTTCAGCTCGGCAGCGCGCGGCGTGATGATGGCGGAGTCGTCAGACGAGGACCTCGTCGCCCAGCGCCAGATGATGCTGTCGATGGACCCACCGCAGCACGACCGCTTCAAGCTGCTGGTCAGCCGCGGTTTCACGCCGCGCAACGCCGAGCTGCTGCGGGGGCGGATCGAGGAGCTGGCCCGCGAGATCGTCGACGACGTCATTGAGCGCGGCCAGTGCGACCTCGTCCACGACATCGTCGGGCGCTTGCCGTCAGGTCTGATCGCCGAGCTGATGGGGATCCCGCGCGCTGACGGCGAGCGCTTGTACGAGCTGACCGAGATCATGCACACCACCGACGACGCCGTCGCCCCGCCCGACCTCAAGCTGGCGGCGATCACCGAGATGCTCGGCTACGCCGGCGAGACCGCGGCCCGAAAGCGGGTCGAGCCGGGCGACGACATCGCCTCGACCCTGGTCCAGGCCGAGGTGGACGGCGACCGCCTGACCGACGGCGAGCTGCAGTGGTTCTTCCTGCTGCTCGTCAACGCCGGCGGCGACACCACGCGCAACCTGCTGGCATCGGGGATCCAGTTGCTGTTCGACCACCCCGACGAGCGGACCCGCCTGGTGGGCGACCTCGACCGGCTGCTGCCGACCGCGGTCGAGGAGATGCTGCGGTACACCACACCGGTGGTCAACTTCCGCCGCACGGCCATGGCGGACACGGCGATCGGCAGCCAGGTGATCGAAGCCGGCGACAAGGTGATGCTGTTCTACGGCTCCGGGAACCGCGACGAGGAGGTGTTCCCCGACCCGGATCGCTTCGACGTCGGGCGCGACCCGAACCCGCACGTCGCGTTCGGCGGGGGAGGGCCGCACCTCTGCCTCGGGCTGCACGTGGCCCGCATCGAGATCGCGGTGATGCTGCGCGAGGTGCTGACCCGGCTACCCGATCTCGCGCCCGCCGGCCCGCCGGAGCGTCTCGCGTCGACGTTCATCGCCGGCGTCCGCACGATGCCGGTGCGTTACACGCCCGGTCCGCGGGCCGGCTGACCACCGTCCCCCAATCTGGGCGGGAATCGTCTCACCCGGCGATCTGGGCGGGAATCGTCTCGGAAACCGAGACGGATCCCGCCCAGATGCACGAGATACTCGGGTGGACGGTCACCGTCACCGGAACGCGCCGATCACCGGGGCGAACGCCTCGACTTGCGCTGGCGTGCCGTCGAGGTGGAGGGCCACGATCGCCTCCTGCACGCCGGCTTCCGCCCACGCCCGATACCGCCCGATGTGCTCGGTGACCGTGGCGACGACGTCGCCGTCGCGCTCAGCTGCGGACGCCGAAGCGCCGAGGACCGCGGCCGCGGAGAGGTTGGTCACCGTCACCGTCGCCGGATCCCGCTCGACCGCCGCGCAGTGCTCGTGAAGGACGGCCACCTTGTGGGCCACGACCTCAGGTGGTCCGAACAGGTTGCAGGCGTCGGCGTGCTCGGCCACCAGCCGCAGCGTGCGCCGCTCGCCCGAGCCTCCCACCAGGATCGGCACGTGCCGCTGCAGCGGCCGCGGGTAGCACGTCGCCGCCGGCACCGTCGTCGTCCGACCCTCGAAGCGCGGCGTCCCCTTGCCCCACATCACGGGGAGAAGTCGCAGCGCATCTTCCAGCAGCTCGTAGCGCCGGGCCACCGGCGGGAAGTCCCAGCCGTAGAGCTCGTGCTCGCGGCGGAACCACGCCACGCCCAGGCCGCAGAACGCCCGCCCGCCGGACAGGACGTCGAGCGTGGCCACGATCTTGGCGACGTGGGCGAGATTGCGGTACGTGACGCCCGTGACGAGCGTCCCGATGCGGGCGGTCGCCGTCGCCGCGGCCAGGAAACCGAGCGTCGCCGTGCTCTCCAGCATGTCCTCCCACTCGCGCCCGACCGACGGGATCTGGACGACATGGTCCATCACCGAGATCGACGAGAAGCCGGCGTCCTCGGCGACGCGGGCGATGGTGGCGAGCCGGGAGGCCGTCTCATGCGGCGCGCCCGGCCACGTGAAGCGCCCGATCTGCAACCCGAACCGCAGCCTCATCGGATCCTCCTCCTGCCGGCGGGCGGCTGCCGGCGCGTCGTAGAGCGAGCGGGGCACCGTCACGACGTCGCCCTCCGACGCGCGATGGACAGCGTCGAAGCCCTCGCTGCCGACCAGCTCCAGCGCCACGGCGAGCGCGCGCAGCTGGCTGGTCACGGTCGCCGAGGGAACGGCGTGCGACCGGCCCCGGTTACGGGATCGGATCTCCCGCTCCGGTGTGTCGACCACGATGGCGTGGCAGGGCACGCCGGCGTCGGCCGCCCGGCGCCGCAACGCCGCGCGCACGGCCGCGTCGAGCGCCGTCGAATCGACGACGGTGAGCAGCCCTCGGCGCAGCCGCTTCGTGACGATCAGCGAGAGGACCTCCATCGCGTCCTTCGTTGCCCGCAGGTCGTGGCGGTGGCGGCCGACGATCGCTCGCAGGTCGTCGGACGCGACGACCGCCTGGGGCGGGAACCAGCGCGCGGCCCAGGTCGACTTGCCTGATCCGGCCACGCCGACCAGCACCACGAGGCACGGATCGGGCAGGCGGACGGCCACCGGCTCACACTCGCGCACCCCCTCGTCATGATGGCCACCATGATCTTCACGACCCGCTGCGCCGGCTGCGACACCCCCGGCGCCCCGATCTGCCGGACCTGCCGCTTCGCGCTCGTGAGCAGGGCCGATACGGGGGCGCCCGACGGTGTCGTGGTCGCCGCCCCCTTCTCCGGCCGGGTCCGCGACGTGCTGCTCGGCTTCAAGTACCGCAACCGTCGGGCGATCGCCGGGCACCTCGGTGGGCTGCTCGTCAACCGCCTGGTCGCGGCTGGGCGCCGGGTCGACGTCGTGACCTGGGCACCAACCAGCCCTCGACGTCGCCGCGACCGGGGATTCGACCAGGCCGAGCTGGTGGCCCGGCAGGTGGCCCGGCAGCTCGGTGTGCCGTGCCGGCGGCTGCTCGAGCGGGAAGGAGACGACGGCCCGCAGACCGGGCGCGACCGGGTCGGGCGCCTCCACGGTCCGGCGTTCCGTGCCCACCCGCGCGTGCCGGCGGCGCGGGTGCTCGTCGTCGACGACATCGTGACGACCGGCGCGACGCTCCAGGCCGCCGGAGCCGTGCTCCGGGCCGCTGGCGCACTCGACGTCGTCGCAGCAGCGTTCGCGGCAACCCCAGGTCGTCGCCACCGACTCGAGCGGGTGGCGTGATGGGCACCCATGCGGCCTGCGGGAGCGCACCTGGTGGGCGTACGGTGCGGGCATGCCCGATCGGTGGTTGGCGTGAGCGACGAGGTGCCCGGTGGCCCGGCGAGCGTGCCGCCGCCTCCTCCGCCACCAGCGGGCGCGCCAGGTCCCCGCCCCGGCGACGCGTCCACCTCGGCGACGACCGGCAGCCGCATCCCACACCCACCGCCACCGACCGTTGGGCCACCTGGGCCGCCTGCGCCACCTGCGCCGCCTGGGCCACCTGGACCGCCTGGGCCACCTGCGCCGCCTGGACCGCCTGGGCCACCAGCCGCGGCGCCCGGCGGGAGCGGCGCCGGGGGTGGCGGTGGGCCGAAGAAGGGGGTGCTGATCGGCGGGGTGATCGCGGTGCTCGCCGCGCTCATCGTCGCCGTGGTCCTCGCCGCCCGCGGAGGCGGCGGTGACGACGCCATCACCGCGGCGACGGCCGCCGGCAGCACGGCAGTGCCGGCAGCACCCACGCTGGGCACCGAGTCTGAGGAGGTCACAGCACCGAAGACATCACCGGACCAGGTCCCGGTCCCGCCGACGGCCGAGCTGACGGTCCCGACGTTCCCGGACTTCTCGTTCCCGAGCCCGCCCACGTTCCCCGACCTCTCGCTTCCGGACACGCCGGAGACGCTGGCCCCGCCCGGCTCGATTCCGCCGGCGACGCAGACGCCTGAGGGCTTGGGCGACGACTCCGAGCTCGATGCGCTGGCACGCGCCTGCTACGACGGCGACATGGACGCGTGCGATCAGCTGTACGGCCAGTCCGACGAGGGGTCCGACTACGAGACGTACGGCGACACCTGCGCCGGCCGCCAGGACCGCGGCACGGGGCAGTACTGCCGCGAGTCGTTCCCCAGCTGATCGCGCCGGCCGCCGCGCGCGGCGATCGGCGGGAGGATCTCGCCGGAGCGGCGTTCGGCCCAGCAGGTAGGCTCGAACCCCGCATGGGCATCCTCGATCGCATTCTCCGCGCCGGCGAGGGCAAGAAGCTCAAGGCACTCCAGGGCATGGTGCCGGACATCAACGCCCTCGAACCGGAGATGCAGCGCCTGACCGACGCCCAGCTGCAGGCCAAGACGCCCGAGCTCCGCCAGCGGCTCGGCAACGGCGCCGACCTCGACGACGTCGCGATCGAGGCGTTCGCCGTGGTCCGCGAGGCCGCCCGCCGCGTGATCGGGCAGCGTCACTTCGACGTCCAGCTGATGGGTGGCGCGGCGCTGCACTTCGGCTGGGTCGCCGAGATGAAGACTGGTGAGGGCAAGACCCTCGTGTCGACGCTGCCTGCGTACCTCAACGGGCTCGGCGGCAACGGCGTCCATCTCGTCACCGTCAACGACTACCTGGCTCGGCGCGACGCCGAGTGGATGGGCAGCATCCACCGCTTCCTCGGGCTCGACGTGGGGCTGATCATTCCTGGCTTCAAGTCGAGCCCGGAGGAGAAACGGCGGCAGTACGCGGCCGACATCACCTACGGCACGAACAACGAGTTCGGCTTCGACTACTTGCGCGACAACATGGCCACCAAGCTCGCCGACAAGACCCAGCGCGGCCACAACTACGCGATCGTCGACGAGGTCGACTCGATCCTCATCGACGAGGCCCGCACCCCGCTGATCATCTCCGGGCGCGTTGCCGACGCCGCCAAGCTGTACTACCGCTTCGCGTCCATCGTCCGCACGCTGCAGCGCGACGTCGACTACGAGGTCGAGGAGGACAAGCGCGTCGTCGTGCCGCTGGAGGACGGCATCGACAAGGTCGAGGCCGCGCTCGGCGTCGAGAACATCTACGACGAGGTGCAGCAGAACCTGGTCCACCAGATGCAGGTGGCACTGAAGGCCAAGGAGCTGTACAAGCGGGACAAGGACTACATCGTCCAGAACGGCGAGGTGAAGATCGTCGACGAGTTCACCGGCCGCATCCTCGAGGGCCGGCGGTGGAGCGAGGGCATTCACCAGGCGGTCGAGGCCAAGGAAGGCGTGAAGATCAAGGAGGAGAACCAGACCCTCGCCACGATCACGCTGCAGAACTACTTCCGCATGTACGACAAGCTCGCCGGGATGACCGGCACGGCGGCCACCGAGGCCGCCG
>JBIOUO010000467.1:0-9512 GCA_044867195.1 Ilumatobacteraceae bacterium | reverse complement strand
CGAGTCTCCTGCGCTCAGATGTCCAGGTTCTTCACGTCGAGCGCGTTCTCTTCGATGAACTTCCGACGCGGTTCGACCTGGTCACCCATGAGCGTGGTGAACATCAGGTCGGCCTCCGGGCGGCTGGCAGCGTGGTGCTGGTCGCACCGGCTGGCGGCGGCGGAGCGGCAGCCTCGTCGCCGGATTCGGCGCCGAGCAGTGCGGCGAGCAGATCGCGCCCGGGGACTCCGGCCGGGACCTCGTCGATGGTCGCCGCGGGCGCCGAGCCCGCCGCCAGCACCAGGAGCTGCGGAGCCGGCAGCTCGTCGCCAGGTGCGGTGCCGATCCACGCCAGCTCCTCGCCGTTGTCGCATCGCTGCACGGTCGGGAACGCGAGCAACGAGCCGACCGCGTCGGGCACGGTGAACTCGACGGGGAAGGCGCCCTCCTCGTCGGCAGGCGTGCTCCCACCGTCCCATCGCAGCACCGTGTGACCGGCACCGTCGGGCGTGGCCGAGCTCGTCCACCCCCCGACCTCATGGGCGAATGCTCCCTCGACGGGCGCCTGGACGCGAAGCTCGATCGTCGGCGAGTCACCGCAGCCGTGCTCCGGGGCGAACGTCACCGTCACCGTGGATCCGGCAGGCACGGCCACGTAGTCGGTCTCCGTGTGTGCCGAGACCTCGCTGACCGGCAGCGCGACCGCGAGCACGCCAACGATTGCGGGGATCGGCCACCGGCTTGTCGTCCACTGCATAGGAGCGTGGTCGCCGCCGGCCGAAGGTCGGTTCCCGTGCGTCGACGCCAGTTGTCAGCCAGAACGCGCCCAATCGGGCACCAAACGGCGGACAGCTCAGCTACCCGCCGGTTGGCAGTCCGTGCAGTGGACGTCGGCGACGGGTACCCCGGCGACGAGATCGGCCACCCAGTCACGGAACCGGACGCCGCTCACCACCTCGCTGTAGAACATGTCCCGGCTGAGGACCGTATGGCCTGTGCCGGGCGCGATGTAGCTGAGCAGATCGACACCCGCGGCCTCGATCTGCTGCTCGTTGCTGTCGATCTGCACAACCAGCTCGTCGTCCTGACTGCCGGCGAGCGAGCTGGCGACGAAGGCCTGCATCGCGTCGTACGCATAGTCGTGGCGGGCGAACGTGATCGTCGGGTCGTGGCGTCCGGCGCGGACGAAGAGCCCGGGGAAGCTCCAAGCCTCCGGCGTCACGGCGGGGTTCTCCGACCACGCGGGGAGCGCGTTCAACGCCCCCCAGGTGGAGCTGAGGAGGGCGTTCACCGCGGGGATGTCGGCGTACGCGCCGGAGCCGTCAGCCAGCACCACGATCGCCGCGTCGGGCAGGACGTCGGACACCTCGCCGGCGTACAGCGGCGCCGGCACGGCGCCGGCACTCTCTCCCGCGACGAGCACATCCGTGGCGTCGGGGTAGCGCGCAGCCAGGTGGGCGATCGCCGCGGCCGCGTTGACTGCGCCGGCGTGGTGAACCGTACGGCCGGGGATGTACGTCGTGGTCGCATCGCCGAGGTGCATGTCACCCGTGCAGTAGGGGACGTAGACGAACGAGTGACCAGCGAGCGGATTGCGTTCGTCGGCGAGATCGAAGATCCCACCGCGGCCAGCGGGGTTGTCGCCGGGTACGACGGCTGGCTTGTAGGCGCCGCTCGCCGGGTCGCACGTCTCGGCGTTGAAGCACACCCCACCGCCTTGGAAGAACAGCACGACCTTCGTCGCATCGCCGCGGTGCTCCCAGAACGAGAACTCGGTCCCTCCCGCGCACTGGCAGTCGCCGCCGGGGACGTGCCGCGTCCACTCGACCTCGGGGCGGCTGGTGACCGGTTGGGTGGTCGCTCCAGTCCTCGCTGCCAGGTGGGCGACCGTCGAGCCCGTCGTGCCGCTCTCCGTCGGATCGTCGCCAGAGCACGCGAGTAGCACCAGCGGCAGGCACCCGAGCATCCCGCGGCGAACTTTCCTCTTCATGACTCGGAAATCGGTCCTCCATCGACTCGCTGGCGACGGAGGTCGCCGGCGGCACACCCTACGGCCGTGGGCGACGAGCTTTCTCGGCGAGCCGACCGACCGGGCACACTCTCGGGCATGCCATTGCCGGACGCCGTGCTCGAGCTGGCGGCGCCCGAGCTAGGCGAGCTGGAGGACCACGAGGTCGAGCTGTTCGGTCTCCGCCTCGCCCGCTGGTGGGACGACCTGCACGCCGGGCTGACGTCGGTCTTCACTCCGGACGTGGCCGGCGATCTCGCCCGGCGGCTCGTCGTCGTCGCTGCCCGCGGCTGCGCGGCGCGCCCCGCCGATCTGCGCCGCCTCGACCTCGAGCGCCTGCTGGATCCGGGGTGGTTCCAGCAGCCCCGGATGCTCGGCTACGCCGCCTACGCCGACCGGTTCGGCGGGTCGCTGCGCGGTGTCGCCGAGCACGTGCCATACCTGGTCGAGCTCGGCGTCACGTACCTCCACCTGATGCCGCTGCTCCTGCCGCGGCCGGCACCCAACGACGGCGGCTATGCCGTCCGCGACTACCGCACCGTGCGACCGGACCTTGGCACCGTCGACGACCTGCGTGATCTGGCGACCGAGCTACGGGCGAACGGCATCAGCCTGTGCCTCGACGTCGTGCTCAACCACGTCGCGCGCGAGCACGCGTGGGCTGTCGCCGCCCGCCAGGGCGATCCTCACTACCGCGCCTACTTCCACCTCTTCCCCGACCGTCAACTGCCCGACGCGTACGAGCGCACGCTGCCCGAGATCTTCCCCGACTTCGCCCCCGGCAGCTTCACCTGGGACGACGAGCTCGAAGGGTGGGTCTGGACGACGTTCAACTCGTGGCAGTGGGACCTCAACTGGTCCAACCCCGACGTCGTCTGCGAGTTCGCCGAGATCGTGCTGTTCCTCGCCAACCTCGGCGTCGAAGTGGTCCGACTCGACGCCATCGCGTTCCTGTGGAAGCGGCTCGGCACGACGTGCCAGAACCAGCCGGAGGTCCACGGGATCACCCAGGCGCTGCGGGCGACGACGCGCATCGCCGCGCCGGCCGTGGCGTTCAAGGCCGAGGCCATCGTCAGCCCGTCCGATGTCGTGCACTACCTCGGCCGTGGGCGTCACCACGCCAAGGTCAGCGACCTCGCCTACCACAACAGCCTGATGGTCCAGATCTGGTCGATGCTGGCAACTCGCGACGTGCGCCTGTCGGTCCACGTGCTGGGGGCGATCGCCGACATCCCCTCTACGACGGCGTGGGTCACCTATGCCCGCTGCCACGACGACATCGGGTGGGCGATCGAGGATGCTGACGCCGCCGCCGTGGGCCTGTCCGGGCCGGCGCATCGTGCGTTCCTGTCCGACTACTACTCCGGCCAGTTCTGGCAGTCGCCGGCGCGCGGCGTCGTCTTCCAGCACAACGAGGAGACCGGCGACCGCCGCATCAGCGGGACGCTGGCCAGCCTCTGCGGCGTCGAGGCCGCAGTCGAGGACGGCGACGAGTCCGCGCTCAACCTGGCGATCGCGCGGATCCTGCTCGCCCACGCCGTCGTGCTCGGCTGGGGCGGCGTGCCGGTGCTGTGGATGGGCGACGAGCTCGGGTTGCCGAACGACTCGGCATGGGCCGCCGAGCTGGCCCACGCCGACGACAACCGCTGGATCCATCGGCCGTCACTGCCGTGGGATGTCGCCGAGCGCCGCCACCGGCCCGGCACCATCGAAGCCCGCATCTACGAGGGCATCGTGCATCGGGCGCGGGTGCGGGCGGCGCTGCCCCACCTCCACGCCTCCGTGCGCACCGAGCCGCTCCCGCCAACCGATCCCGGCGTGCTGGCGGCCGTGCGCCGCCACCCGATCGGCCCGTTGCTGATGCTCGCCAACGTCACCGACACCGCGCGACCGTTCCCGGCGTGGCGCCTGGAGGACGTCGGCCTCGAGCCGACCATCGTCGTCGACGCCCTCACTGCCACCACGCCCCCGGTCGACGAGCGCGGCGACCTGCGCCTGGCGCCGTACGCCGTGTGGTGGCTCATCGCGCCAGACGGCCGCTCGTAGGGTGCCGCCCGATGGGAACCTGTCAGATCGGGCTGGTGCAGGCGTTCGACGGATCGGCGAAGTACGGCCCGGTGTACATCCGTGAGTTCGCCCAAGCGGCCGAGGCGCTCGGCTTCCACTCGGTGTGGGTGCCCGAGCACATCGTGTTCTTCGAGCACTACGAGTCGGTGTACCCGTACCCGCCCGAACCCGGGTCGACCGCCCCGCCGCAGCTACCTGTCGGGCGGCGCCCGGCGCTTCTCGACCCGCTGCTGACTTGCCAGGCGCTGGCGTCGCACACCACGACGTTGCGCGTCGGCACGGCGGTGGCGCTGCTGCCGCTGCGCCATCCGCTGCTGTGGGCGCGTGAGGTCAGCACGATCGACCACTTCACCGGCGGGCGGTTCGAGCTCGGCATCGGCGTCGGCTGGCTGAAGGAGGAGTTCGACGCGCTCGGCGTTCCGTTCCACGAGCGCGGGCGGATCGCCGACGAGCACCTGGCCGCCCTGCGCGCCCTGTGGACCGAGGACGAGACGACGTTCCACGGCCACCATGTCGAGTTCACCGCCGCCCTCAGCTTCCCCAAGCCGCTGCAGTCGCCGGGGCCTCCGATCCTCGTCGGCGGCGCCAGCGACGGCGCGCTGCGGCGGGTGGCTCGGTTCGGCGATGGCTGGTACGCCTGGAACGTGACGCCGGCCGAGCTGGAGCGGGACCTCGACCGGTTGGACCGGCAGCTCGCCCGGCATGAGTTCGTCGACGGCACGCGCCGCGTTCGGGAGGATCTCGTCGTGCAGGTCGGCGCGCGCTTCGCGGGTCCGCTCGATGATCTGGCTCGGCTCGTGGAGGGCTACCACTCGCTTGGCGCGACCCGCGTCGCCGTGGCCCGTCCGATGTCGAGCATCGGCTTCGGGGCGCGGCTCGCGGAGGTGGCCGAGGCGCTCGGCGTCGAGCCGGCTACAGGCTGATCGCCTTTGGTGAGCCGTTCGACGAAGCCGGCGGGCGCCAGTCGAGGACAGCCTGGCGGGCGCCGGCGCGCCCCGTTGGCAGGATCAGTGCCCACAGCATCGTGGGCGCGGATGGCGTCCAGCGAGGCGTGGCCGTGACCGGCTCCGACGCGGGGCCGGTGCCGGCGGCGTTCGTCGCCGAGACGCGGAACGACCACGTCGAGCCATTGTCGAGGTCACCCACGAGCGCCGAGGTGGCGGTCGAGATGCCGTGGCGACCGAGGGTGCATCGTCGAAGTACTCGCCGACGAGCCCGGTGCCCGGCGACGGCGTGAACCGGACTCGGTACTGGCCGGCGTTGAGGGCCGTGAACGCGTACGTGCCGTCGCTGGCCGTGAAGACTGAGGTCGAGCAGCAGGCGCCGATCGGCTCGGCCGTGACGAACACTCCGGCCGGCCCGCCCATCGAGCTCGTCACCCTGCCCGACAGTCCACCCTGCGTGGCGAGCGGCGCGGCGCTTGTCATCGTCGCCGGCACCACGCCGGCGAGGACCGTCACCACGAGCACGGCCGCACGGATTCTCCAGCTCGATGCCCCTCCATGACCCTCCCTCTCGCCTGATCTGGCGTCGCGCTCGACGAGCGCGACGACGCCGCCGCAACTTACGCCGCGACCGCCGATCACGTCGGCGCACGCTCCGCTCTGGCAAGGTCCGCAGTTAACGCAGGCAGAGGAGGCACGAGATGGCGTGGGATTTCGAGACCGACCCGGAGTACCAGGAAGAGCTGGACTGGGTTGCTGACTTCGTCCATGAGGAGGTCGAGCCGCTTGGTTTCCTCGTCAAGCACGGCTACGACATGAGCGACCCTGTGCGCAACGCGCTGATCAAGCCGTTGCAGGAGAAGGTCAAGGCACGCGGCCTGTGGGCGTGCCACCTCGGCCCGGACCTCGGCGGGCGGGGTTATGGGCAGGTCAAGCTGGCGCTGTTGAACGAGATCCTCGGTCGCGCGCCGTGGGCCTCGATCGTCTTCGGGTGCCAGGCCCCGGATTCCGGCAACGCCGAGATCCTCGCCCACTACGGCACCCCGGAGCAGAAGGAGCGGTGGCTCGAGCCGCTGCTCGACAACGAGATCGTCTCCTGCTTCTCGATGACCGAGCCGCAAGGCGGTGCCGACCCGAAGGTGTTCACGACGACGGCGGTGCAGGACGGTGACGAATGGGTCATCAACGGCGAGAAGTGGTTCTCGTCGCACGCCAAGTTCTCGTCGTTCCTCATCGTGATGGCCGTCACCGACCCCGACAACCCGCCGTACCAGCGGATGTCGATGTTCATCGTGCCGACCGATACGCCGGGCGTCGAGATCATCCGCAACGTCGGGCTCGGCTACCAGGAGTCGGGTGAGGGCACCCACGCCTACATGCGCTATCGAGATGTCCGTGTGCCCGCCGAGAACATGCTCGGCGATCGGGGCGGCGCGTTCATCGTCGCCCAGACCCGGCTGGGTGGCGGCCGCATCCATCACGCCATGCGCACCGTCGGACAGGTCCAGAAGGCGTTCGACATGATGTGCGAGCGGGCCGTGTCGCGCACGACGCAGGGCGAGCTGCTGGGCAAGAAGCAGATGGTGCAGCAGATGGTCGCCGACAGCTGGATCGAGCTTGAGTCGTTCCGCCTGCTCGTCATGCGCACGGCGTGGCGGATCGACAAGTACAAGGACTACAAGCGCGTGCGCACCGACATCTCGGCGGTCAAGGCGGCGATGCCCAAGGTGTTCCACGACGTCGCCTCGCGAGCCCTACAGATCCACGGGTCGCTCGGCGTGTCCGACGAGATGCCGTTCTCGGCGATGGTGATCGAGTCGTTCCACATGGGCCTCGCGGACGGCCCAACCGAGGTCCACAAGGTGACGGTCGCCCGCCAGGTGCTGAGCGAGTACCAGCCGGCTGCCGGGCTGTTCCCGACGAGCCATATCCCCACCCGCCGGGAGGCCGTGCTGGCCCGGTACGCCGAGGTCATCGAGCGCACGGTCGAACAGCTGTGACATCGGCGCCTCCCGCTGACACCGCGCTCGAACCGCCTGGCGAGAAGGCTTGAAGGGGAACCGTCGTGACGTGCAACGCTGATCAGCCGACGGACGACGACGCGGCGCTTGCGCGAGCGGTCATCGACGCTGGCCGGTACCTCGTCCTCGCCTCTGCGGACGCCGACGGCCGTCCGTGGCCGACCCCCGTCTGGTACGCGAGAGCAGGTCGGGAGTTCGTCTGGGTCTCCTGGCCCGAGGCCCGTCATTCGCGCAACATCGAGGCGCGATCCGCGGTGGGCTTCGTCATCTTCGAGACACCGGTACCCGTCGAGGGTCGACCACGCGCTGTGTACGCGGAGGCGACCGCCGCCGAGGTCTCCGAGGCTGACCGAGAGCGCTGCCTCAGTGTGTTCGATCACCGCTCCCGCGCCGACGGACTTGGCACCTGGACACCCGAACGCGTCACCGCACCCGGCAATGTGCGGCTCTATCACGCCCTCGTGTCGCAGTTCTTCGTCCTCGAGCCTGACCGTGACATCCGCCGAGAGGTCGAGCTCGACCTGTAGACGGTACGCGACCACCGGTCGGTGGCGGGGCCGTGCGCTGCGGGTTCCGGATCACGACGATCAGGTCTCCTCGCTCCCGCCACGGGCTGTCTGCTGTAATGACCTCAAGTAAGTCGCTCCGTCGGGTCGGGCTTGGTGCTCGACTGGGGTTGGCGTTCCGCCAACGCCCTCGAGCGATCGGAGGAGGAGCAGATGAGCGAGCAACCCGTTGCGTGGGATGTCGAGGCCGATGTCGTCGTCCTCGGGAGCGGTGGGGCCGCCTTGATCGCCGCCATCTCCGCCAACCACCATGGCGCGGGAGAGGTCGTGATCCTCGAGAAGTCGGGCATGGTCGGCGGGACGACCGCGATGTCAGGCGGCATGCTGTGGATCCCCCTCAACCATCACCAGCAGGAGCACGGCGTTGAGGACTCGTTCGACGAGGTGGTCGCCTACCTCGATGCACTCGCCCCCGAGATGCTCGATCCGGATGCGGTTTCGGGTTTCCTCGAAGGCGGCCCGGAGATGGTGCGGTTCATCGCCGACCACACGCCGGTGCGCCTGAGGCTGTTCGTGAACTTCCCCGACTACCAGCCGAACGTGATCGGCGCCAAGCGGCACGGAGGCCGGTCGCTGGACCCCGAGGCCTTCCCGTTCGACGAGCTGGGTTCGTGGGCGAGCCGGGTGAACCCGCCGAAGACCGGCCTCCCGAAGCTCACCAGCCGGATGGAGGACTACTACCGGGAGCTCGGCCCGGAGGAGCTGGAGAAACGCCGCCAGCGCGACTTCCGCGGCCAGGGGCAGGCGCTGATCGGTTCGTTGTTGAAGGGCGTGCTCGACCGGGGAATCCCCATCCACTTCGACACGCGGGCGCGGCACCTGTGCACCGAGCGCTCCCGGGTGACTGGTGTCGTCGCCGACAAGGAGGGGGGCACGCTACGCGTCCGGGCGCGCAAGGGCGTCGTCATCGCCACCGGTGGCTTCGAATGGAACGAGCAGCTGGTGAAGACGTTCCTGCGTGGTCCGATGACCGGACCGATCAGCGTGCCCGAATGCGAGGGGGACGGACTGCTGATGGCGATGGAGGTGGGTTGCGGCCTCGGCAACATGGCCAACGCGTGGTGGATGACGTCGACGCGCGAGTCAGCCGCCGGGCATCGCGAGGCCAAGGCGAGCTACCTGCCGAGCCAAGCGGAACGGACCTACCCCGGGTCGATTCTGGTCAACCGGCACGCTCGGCGGTTCGTGAACGAGGCGCTGAACTACAACGCGCTCGGATTCGCGCTGCACAACTTCGACCCCGCCGCATACGAGTTCCCGAACATTCCGTACTGGCTGATCTTCGACAGCTACTACATCAGCAAGTACCGGATGTTCACGAGCAAACCGGGTGAGCCGGCGCCGCCATGGGCCACGAGCGCCGACTCGCTCGAAGAGCTCGGCGAGCTGATCGGGGTTGACGGCATCGTGCTGGCGGACACGGTCGAACGCTTCAACCAGAACGTGCGTAAGGGGCACGACGACGAGTTCAACCGGGGTGACTCGACGTACGACAACTTCTGGGGTGACCAGACCCTCGAGCCACCGTCTTCGACGCTGGGCGTCATCGAGCAGCCGCCCTACTACGCGATCAAGATGGAAGCAGGCGTGAACGGGACCTGCGGCGGTCCGCGGGCCAACGAGAACGCGCAGGTGCTCGACTGGGACGGGAACCCGATCGAAGGGCTTTTCGTGGCCGGGAACACGATGGCGGCCGTGACAGCAGGGGCGTACGGGGGCGCTGGGGGGACCATCGGCCCGGGCATGACATTCGGGTACCTCGCTGGGCGCCACGCCGCTCAGCAAACCTGACGTCGCCCTCGTGCGGGCCGAAGACTCGCTGCCGCGCCGTCGGAGAGAAGACCGGTCGAGGACGCGGCGAGCGGTCGTCGAGGCACCCAGCGTTGGCTAGTCCGCGAACAGCTCCCCGACGGTTGCCGGGAGCCGG
>JBIOUO010000466.1:0-4115 GCA_044867195.1 Ilumatobacteraceae bacterium | reverse complement strand
TAGTCGCCCGGCTCGAGGTCCATCGTCATGACGGCCTGCTTGCCCGCGGCGATCGTGCCGTTGCCGCCCTTGATCGTGAGCTTCTCGAACGCGTCGTCATCTTCCCCGTTGACGATGTCGTCCACCGTCACGCCGTCCGTCAGGCGGGCGACGAAGATGTGGTGGCCGAGGTCTCCGGGCTTGGTGAGGAGCGTGATGTCAACCAGTCCGGCGGGCACTTCCTCGGGGGCGTCGATCGAGGTGTCGTCGGCGGTGAAGGTGACCTGGGGGCGGTCGGACTCGGCGGCCGCCGAGTCGTCGTCGGCGCAGCCGGCGAGCGCCCACAGGGCGATCAGGGCGAGCCCTGCGCCGAGCAAGCGGCGGGGCGCGTTCCGTGGAGAGCGTTTCATGCTGAGGTTCCTGGCGGCGGTCGATCAGAGGCCGGCGCGCTCCGCCGGCGCGCCGACCCGAGGGGGTGCGCCCACCCTGCGCGAACGGAGCCCGCCAGTCATGGAGACGAGCGCACGATCTCGTGGAGATCGCCAGCCGGGGCGTGCGCCGCTGCGCAGCGGCGGCGGCGAGCTTGGAGACGAGGCGAGCAGCTTGGCTGCGAGCCGAGCCCGAGCAGTACGTCAGGCGGTGAGGAAGCGGTCGATCTCGGCGAGGAACATCGGCCACGCCGGCTCGTCGGTGATGATGTGGTTGCGGCTCGGCAGCGACACGAACTGGCAGTCCGGGATCAACGCCGCCAGCTCGCGAGCCGACGACAATGGGACTCGGCGGTCCTCGCGCGAGTGCAGCACCAGCGTGGCGCACTGCACCATGGGCGCCACATCGGTCACGTCGATCCGGGAGAACGTCTCGAGGAACCGCACCGCGTTGTCCGCCGACGTGGTGCGCCGCTGCAGCTCGTTGAACTCCTCCCACTCCTGCCGAGTGCCGTCGGGAAGGAACTGCGACGTGAAGACCTGGCGGAACGACGGGTCGTCACGGCCCCACCCGACCCGCGCCACCTCGAGGTCGAGGGCCGCTTCCCGCCGCTCCTCCTCCGACGTCGCCCGCAGCAGCCGGCCCTTGCCGTATGCCCCGCACAGGATCAGCTTGCTCACCCGCTCCGGATGGCGGGCGGCGAACGCCACGGCCACGGCCGCACCCTGCGAGACACCGAGCAGCGGGAAGCGCTCGAGGTTGGCGGCGTCGACGACGAGCTCGAGGTCGTCGACCCAGTCCTCGAACGTGAAGCTGTGCACGTTCCAGTCCGACATGCCGCATCCCCGCTCGTCGTAACGCACGAGCGTGCGGCCGGTGGCCAGCCCCTCCAGCCAGTGCCGCCACACCGACGACTCACGGTCGTGGTCGAGGTGCATCAGCCAGTTGGCCGCCTTGACGAGCACCGGCCCCGACCCCATCGTGGCGAACGCGATGCGTGCCCCGTCGGCGGCGGTGCAGAACCGGATCTTCTGCGACAGCGTCGGCAGCGGCTCTGGGCGCGCAGCGTGATGGGTGCCGTTCGGCGACGGCGGGGCCGGGGTGCCGTTGACCGCCGGCACGCCCGGGCCGAGCTCCCGGACGTCGGCCACGAACTGGTACCCGCGCCCGAACACGGTGCGGATGACCCGCTGGGCGGCGCCGTCGTCACCGACCGCGCGGCGCGCCGACTTCAAGCGACTGGCCAGGGCCGACTCGCTCACGAACCGATCTCCCCACACCGTGTCCAGCAGCTCCGTCTTGGTGACGACCCGTTCTCGGTTCCGGATCAAGTGCACGAGCACGTCGAACACCTGCGGCTCGACATGCTCGACGGCACCACCACGACGGAGCTCGAAACGGCCCGGATCGACCAGACAATCCTCGAACTCGTACAACGCCGCCAACGTACTGCCCGTGTCAACGGCCACGAAGTGAATTTCGATGGGGCTTCGGAAGTGGTTCGCCGCGTAGCGATCCGTCAGGGCTGGAGGACGGGGTCGTCGATCGCGCGGGCGCTCAGCTCGCGGCGGTTGCGGACGCCGAGCTTGCGGAAGATGGCCGTCAGGTGGGCCTCGACCGTGCGCGGGCTGATGAACAGCTTGGCGGCGAGATCCCGGTTGCTGGCCCCGCCGACCACGAGGCGGGCCACCTGCAGCTCGTGCGGGGTCAGGAGCTGGTGCGACGCGACGTCCTCGCCGACCACGCCCCCGGCGGCCCGCAGCTCGGTCATCGCCTTCTCGGCGAGCACGGTGGCGCCCATCCCGCGCAGCAGCTCGACGGCCCGCTCGAGGTGCACCCGGGCCTCGGCACGCCGCCGTGCCCGGCGCAGGCGCTCGCCCCAGATGATCTCGGTCCGCCCCTCGCCCACCTGGTTGTTGGCCGCAGCCGCAGCCGTGACAGTGGCCGCGAAGTAGCCCGCCGCCTCGTCGTCGTCCTCGGCCAGCATCCCCTTCGGACGACCGATGCCGTTCGACAGCAGCAGCTCGGGCGCCACCGTGGCCTCCAGCTCGGGCATGATCTCCAGCGCCCGCTCGCGGTTACCGGCCCTGATCAGGGCCTCCATCCACTCCGGCTCCCATCGCACCAGCCCGGCGCCGATCGGTGAGATCGCATGCACGTCTTCGTACTGCCGCAGGGCGTCCTCGATGCGCCCCTGGTTGAGCGCCAGGTATCCGAGACCGATCGGACCGAACGCCCGGCGCTCCCCCTCGGGCACGTGGCGCAGCAGCGCGGCCGCCTGCTCGCACGCCTCACGGTCGCCGATCGCCGCCGAGACGAGCGAGAGCACACCGGCCGCGAGTGCCGCCAGCTCAGGTGTCTCGTTGGCCTCGGCGAGACTGATCGCCTCGGTCGCCGCGGACATCGCGGCCGGGAACGAGCGGCCGTACTGGAGGACGGATTGGGCGCCGACGACGGCGATCAGCGGGCGCACCGCTCCCCGCGCCCGAAGGTCGGCGTCCAGCGATTCGAGCAGCGCGTCGGACGCCGCGGTGCGGCGCAGGAATCCCAGCGACGGGGCGAGCACCTCAGCCAGGAACAGGACGTCGGCCGGGGTCCGCACGTCGTCGGTGAGCTCGGTGTAGCGGTCGAGCAGCTGCTCGCCGCCCGGTACGCCGAGCGCCAGGCGCAGCGCTCCGGCCATGATGTCGATCCGCCGGGCACGGGTGTCATCGACACGCTCGCGCAGCGCCGTCGCCTCCTCGATGGCGCTCGCCATGTCGGTGAACGCGCCGTCGCGGAAGTAGGCGGCGAGGGCGTCGAACAGCAGGTCGACGGCGACCTCGGGCGCCGCCCCGGCGACCTCCACTGCGGCCCGGCGCAACGTGGCGATCGGGTTCGTCGAGCCCCCGCTCGAGCGCGGCAGGCGGCACCGCAGTTGCTGGCGGCGGATCCGCTCGATCAGCTCGTCGGCCTGCGGATGCTCCGCCACCACGGCGTCGGCACGGTCGAGGAGGCGCCCCGCGGCCGCCGCCATGCCGGCGTCGAGGATCGCCTCGGCAGCCAGGCGCAGTCGCCGGACGCGATCTCGCGGCTCGGGCGAGAGCCGGCTGGCGAGCTCCCAGGAACGAGCGGCGGTGGCCGGGGCGCCGCGCTGGTTGGTCACCTCCGCAGCCGCGTCGAGGGCCTTGGCGACCTCCTCGTCGGGGCCGACGGCGGCCCGCGCGAGGTGCCACGCGCGGGCAGGGGCCCCGTCCGACAACGTCCTCGCCAGCGCCCGGTGAGCAGCACGGCGATCGGCTCGTGGTGCGTCGTGGTAGGCGGCCGAGCGCATCAGCGGGTGGCGGAACATCAGCCGGTCGCCGTCGAGCGTGACGACGCCATGCTCCTCGGCGAGCTCGAGCTCGGCGATCCCCAGCGATCGCTCCTGCAGCGCGCTGATGATCCGCACCAGGTCGCCGTCCGGCTCGGCCGCGGCGACGAGGAGCGCCGACAGCACCGGCGGTGGCAGCCGGCTGAGCATCAGGTCGACGACCCGCTGGCCGGACGAGCCGATCGGCAGCGGGTCGGGCAGCTCGGAGCGCCCGGCACGCTGGTCCGCGTCGAGCATGTTCGCCGCCTCGACCAGCACGAGCGGGATCCCGCCGCTCGCCGCGATCAGCTCTCGACGCACGTGCGCCGCGCCGACGCCGGCGTCGCGCAGGATGGCATCGGCCGTGTCGGCGCTG
>JBIOUO010000465.1:0-6436 GCA_044867195.1 Ilumatobacteraceae bacterium | reverse complement strand
GCCGCCGCCGCGCCTCGGGCGGATGGCGGCGACGACCTCGGCGACATGGGTGCGCACGACCTGACCATCGACGAGCGCGAGGACGTCACCGGCGATCATGTCGACCCATCTCAGCCCGCCCCATCGCAGCGACCACACCGGTCCCTCGCCGTGGTACGTCACCGGGTCGGTCACTTGGGCGGCGCGCATGGCGATCCCTTCACCTCTCCCCGCCGAGCGTCGAGTCAGCCGCTCGCCCCGCCAGCCGGTCGGCGTCGGCGAGCTCGTCGACAGTGACGACGCGATGGGGGATGCCTCGCGCCCGGTACGTGGCGCGGGCGATCAGCGACGCGCTGATCGGCAACGTCAGCAGCTGCAGCACCGCTGCCGCGATGGCCGAGGTGTCGTCGTTCCACGTCGGCAGCACGAACAGCGAGCCGACCGCGACGAGCACGACAGCGAGCGTCGACGCCTTGGTCAGTGACTGCATCCGCGACAGCGCGTCCGGGAAGCGCACGACGCCGACCGCGGCGAGCAGCACGAGGGCGCAGCCGAGGAGCGTGATCAGCTCGCCGATCATGGGTCGCGCCCCTCGATGTAGCGGGCGACGATCGAGGTGCTGATGAACGACACGAGCGCGAGCACGACCGCCGTCGGCAAAAACGCTCCCTGCCCGGTGTCCATCGCTCGCACGATGAGCAGGCAGATCCCGCACACGAGCATGCCGTCGATGCCGGTCACCCGGTCGGCGAGAGACGGGCCGCGCAGCAGCCGGTAGAGGAACAGGGCCGTCGCCGCGAGCAGCAGGGCGTACGACAGGGCGATCATCGCCGGGCGTCCGTCACGGCAGCCAGCTCGGCGACGGCGTCGTCGCTGCCGAACGCCCGCACCGTGACGCCGGTGAGGCGAAGCAGCTCGCCGCGCACCCGCTCCACGTCGCCGCGGTGCAGCACGTGGACGTAGAGCACGCGCGGATCGGTCCCCAGCTCGATCGGCATCGTGCCGGGCGACAGGGCCAGCAGATCGGACACCAGCGTGACGACCTCGTCGGAGCAGCCCGCCAGCGGCACACCGAGCACCGCAGTGCGGAGCCGTGACGACGGCGACAGCACCTCCCTCGTGAGCTCGGCGTTCGAGCGCACGGTGGTCACCAGCATGTATCCGACCAGGCGGGCGATGGCCGCGGGTCGGAGCCGTGAATGGCGGCGTGCGGGCTGCCGCAGTCCAGGCACGACGACGACGAGCAAGGCGCCGATCGCCAGGCCTGAGAGCGTGTTCGCCGGCGACGCCGACCCCCAGAACAGGACCCAGATGACGGCCAGCGCAAGCGCCCACCCGAACGACCTCACGGCGACCCACCGAGCACAGCCTCACGGTAGATGGTCGGATCGACGAGGTCGCCCGCGGCGCGCTCGCTGTAGCGGTACAGCGGCCCCGCGGCGAGGCCGATGATCAACGTCAGGCTGGCCAGGACGGCGGTCGGCGCGACCATCAGCGCGGGCGCGCGGCGCGCCGGAGCGACGTCGCCGGCGCTCCCGCGCGGCCGCCAGAACACGGCGATCCAGATCTTGGCGAGGGACAGCAGCGTGAGCAGGCTGACCAGCACGGCAACGGCGAGGACCGTCCACTCCCGAGCATGGGCGGTCGCGTCGAAGAGCCCGAACTTGGCGGGGAAGCCGGAGAACGGGGGGATTCCGGCCAGGCTCAGCGCCGGCAGCGCGAACAGCACGGCCAGCATGGGAGCCGTGGCGACCATCCCGCCGAGCCGGCTCATCCGGCTCGAGCCGCCGACGTGCTCGACGAGCCCGCCGACCAGGAACAAAGTCGTCTTGACGACGATGTGGTGGACGATCGCGTACACCGCACCGGCGAAGCCGGCCACCGTAAACAGCCCGACCCCCATGATGATGTAGCCGATCTGGCTGATGATGTAGAAGGAGAAGATGCGGCGGATGTCCTCCTGGGCGATCGCCCCGAGCACGCCGACCAGCATCGTGGCGCCCGCCGCGACGAGCAGGATCGCGGCGATGCGCCCGTCGGGTGGGAACAGCGCGGTCTGGGTGCGGATGATCGCGTAGAGCCCGACCTTGGTGAGCAGCCCGGCGAAGATCGCGGTCACGGCCGATGGCGCGGTCGGATAGCTGTCGGGCAACCAGAAGTAGAGCGGGGCGATCGCCGCCTTGATCCCGAACACCACCAGCAGCAATCCGGCGAGCGCGGTGCGCAGCCCGCTCGGGAGGTCGGCGATCCGGCTGCCGAGGTCGGCCATGTTCACGGTGCCGGTCGCCGCGTAGATCAGGGCGAGGGCGACGAGGAACAGCACCGACGCGATCAGGCTGACCACGACGTAGGTCATCCCGGCGCGCACCTGGTCGAGCCGGCCGCCCAGCGTCAGCAGCACGTAGCTCGCCGTCAGCATCATCTCGATGGCGACGAAGAGGTTGAACAGGTCGCCGGTCAGGAACGCGGCCGACACGCCTGCGGCGAGGATCATGTACACCGACTGGAAGCCGACGTGGCTGCGCTCGGCGCCCGGCTGGCCGATCGCGTAGACCAGCACGGCGAGCAGCACGACGGTGGCCGTCAGCAGCATGATCGCCGACAGCCGGTCGGCGACGAGCGTGATGCCGATCGGTGCCGGCCAGTCGCCGGCCTGCACCGTCACGATCCCGTCGCGCTCGACGCGAGCGAGGATCACGACGGCGATCGGAACCAGCGCGGTGAGCGTCGTCAGGCCGATCACCCGCTGGGCGTTGCGCGAGCGTCCGGTGAGGATGCAGAGGGCCGCGGCGAGCAACGGCAGCACGATCGGCAGTGGCAGGACGAGCGTCACGACATCTGCTCGTCCCGGCTCTCGACGTCGGGCTCGTTCTCGTCCTCGCCGACGAGCCGATCCTCGATGTCGTCCTGCACCTCGTCGTCGCGGGTCAGCAGCCAGCTGCGGTAGGCGAGCGCCAGCAGCAGCGCGGTGACGCCGAAGCTGATCACGATCGCCGTGAGGACGAGGGACTGCGGCACCGGGTCGGCGAACGACTCAGGGTCACCGGAGCCGATGATCGGCGGGCTGCCCCGGCGGCTGGTCGTGACGAACACGACGTTGGCACCGTGGCTGATGAGGCCGAGGCCGATGATCAGTCGTGACAGCTTGCGCTGCAGCACGAGGTACGTGCCGACCCCGAACAGCACGGCCGCGGTGAACGCCATCAGCACGCTCATTGGCGCACCCTGTCGTGATGCGACGACCACACATCGTCTGACCTCCCGGGGCACCAATGGGCGAAAGACCGCGCTGAGTTGTTCGCTCGCTCGACGACTCGCTCGCTCACGGCTTGACGTCCCGGGCCACGGCCGGCTCGTCGCCGAAGGACTCGAACACCATCATCGCCAGGCCGAGGACGGCGATGTAGACGCCGATGTCGAACACCAGCGCCGAGGTCACCTTGATCGGGCCGAGCAGCGGCGCGTCGACCTCGAACCAGTCGGCCTCGAGCACCGAGCCGCCGGCCACCAACGGGACGACGGCGGTCACGACCGCGATCAGCAGGCCGGTGCCGAGCACCATCCAGGGATGGCCGCGGGACAGCCGGCGCACCTCGGCGAGGCCGCCGCTGACGTACCGCAGCGAGACGGCCGCGCCGGCGACGATGCCGCCGACGAAACCGCCGCCCGGCTGGTTGTGGCCGGCGAACAGCAGCCACAGCGAGCCGACCATCACGGCGGCGAACACGATCCGCACCGAGACGTCGACGGCCACGATGCGAGCCAGCGGGATCGGCGGTGGCCGCCGCTCCCCTGGGGCCGCGCGCCCCGGTCGGCGCCCGGCGCGGGCGAGCGCGACGGTGCCGATCGCCGCCGCCGCCAGCACGGTGATCTCGCCCATCGTGTCGAACGCGCGGATGTCGACGAGGATCACGTTGACCACGTTGCGGCCGCCGCCCTCGGGGTAGGCGCGGTCGATCATCGCGTCGGACACGTCGGTGGCCGGGTCGACACCGGCAGCCGCCATCGTGATCAGCAGGACCAGCCCGCCGACGAGCGTCGAGATGGCGACGCGGACCACCCGGCGCAGCCTCCCGGGAGTCGGGCCGAAGCGGTCGGGCAGCCGGCGCAGCACGAGGACGAACAGCACGGTCGACAGCGTCTCGATGGCGACCTGGGTGAGGGCGAGATCCGGCGCGCCCTCGGAGACGAACAGGGCGGCCATCGAGTAGCCGACCATCCCCAGGAACAGGGCGCCCGAGAAGCGCCGTCGCACCGCCGCCGCGGCGATCGCCAGCGTGATGAGCAGCGCGGCGATCGGCACGTGGGCGGGGATCTCCACCACCTGCGGCCAACCCTCCCACCACGGCCCGCCGAGCAGGAGCGCGCCCGGCAGGACGGCCGCGGTGAGCAGGATCACGCCGGCGTACGTCGGCAGCGAGCCGGGCTGGGCGACCGCCGTCACGCGATCTGCGACCTCGTCGACGCCCCGCACGGTGGCGGCGTAGGCGGCGGACGAGGACGGCACGCGACGCCCGGCGGCGAGCGCGCGTGCCACCGGACGGCGGGCGACGTACAGGGCGATGCCGGCGACGAACGCGGCGGCCGACAGGACCAGCTCGATGTTGACGCCGTGCCACAGCTCGAGGTGCGGCGCAGGCGCGCCAGGTGTGAGCGCCTGCGTCGCCGCGCCCACGATCCCGTCGAGCAGCGCCGGCACGACACCGGTCACGAGCGTGATGGCCGCCAGGACGAGCGACGGCACGACGAACGACGGCAGCGGCGGCCGGCCGGCCGGAGTGCGTCCCTCGGCCAGCCGGCCCGTCGCGCCGGCGACGAAGCGCAGGCTGTAGGCGACGGTGAGCACGGTGCCGAGCACGAGACCCATCAGGGCGACGGCCGCGCTCGGGCCCTGGTCGACGAACGCGGCGAAGTCCGCCTCCTTGGCGATGAACCCGGCGAGCAGCGGGATCCCGGCCATCGAGCCGGCGGCGACCACGGTCACGGCGACAGTCATCGCCCATCCCGGCGACGGGGGCGGGAGCCGGCGGACGTCCCGCGTGCCGTGCTGGTGGTCGAGGATGCCGACGACCATGAAGGCCGCGGCCTTGAACGCGGCGTGGGCGAGGAGCAGCGTGCAGCCGCCGACCATCGCCGCGGGCGTGCCCCAGCCGAACACGGCGATCATGAAGCCGAGCTGGCTCACGGTCCCATACGCCAGGAGCAGCTTCAGGTCGTACTGGCGCAGGGCCCGCAGGCCGCCGAGCAGCATCGTGCCGACGCCGACGCCGACCACGACCGGACGCCACCCGTCGACCGCGAGCGCGTACGCCGGCGCCAGGCGGGCGACGAGGTAGACGCCGGCCTTGACCATCGTCGCCGAGTGGAGGTAGGTGCTGACCGGTGTCGGCGCGACCATCGCCGCCGGCAGCCAGGCGTGGAACGGCGCCTGCGCCGACTTGGTGAACGCGCCGAGCAGGATCAGCGCGAGCGCGACCGTGACCGCCGTGCCGCCGGGCGGGCGGGCGAGCAGCTCGCTCAGGCGGTACGTCCCGGCGGCCTGGCCGATGACGATGAACCCGGCCAACATCGCCAGTGCTCCCAGGCCGGTGACGAGTAGCGCCTGGAGGGCGGCGGCGCGTGCGGCGGCTTCGCCGTGGCGGTTGCCGATGAGGAGGAACGACGTGATCGATGTCAGCTCCCAGAAGCCGTACAGGATCAGCAGGTTGTCGGCGAGGACGAGACCGAGCATCGCGCCGGCGAACAGCACGAGGTACCCGAGCAGCCGGACCTCGACGTCATCGGGGGGCGAGAAGTAACGCCAGCTGTAGGCGACGACCAGCACGCCGACACCGGCGACCAGCAGCACCATCAGCGCGGCGAACCCGTCGAGGCGGAGATCCAGGTTGACACCCAGCGAGGTGATCCACGCGACGTCCGCCGTGTGCACCTCGCCGTCGACGACACCGGGCATCAGCGCAGCCAGCCAGGCGAGCGTGGCGGCCGGCGGCACGGCCGCCAGCGCGATGGCGAGCGCTGGCGTCCGTACCAGCGTCCGTGCCGCCGCCACGATGCCGACGCCGACGGCGAGGTGGAGCAGCAGCAGCACGATCACGGCGCCCCGACGGTAGGCGAGTGGCCAACGCTGGTCGCCCCTGTCCCCAGATTGACAGGGTCAGAACGAGCGTTGGACCGCGGCTGCCGTCATCTCGGGACCTGTCCGGCCTGGCATGTCGGGGCATCCCGGCGGACCATGGCGCAGCCCCCGCTACGGGACCTCGTAGTGGCGGTGCACGTAGATCGCGACCTCGCATTCGAGCGCGTGGGCGGCGTCGGTGAGCACGGGCCCGATGATCGCCTCGATCCGCTCGATGCGGTTCTTGAGCGTGTTGTAGTGAACGTGGATTCGCCGCGCCGATTCGGCCATGTTGCGCGTCTCCAGCCACATCGCCAGCGTCTCGACGAGCTCACTCTGGTG
>JBIOUO010000464.1:0-3940 GCA_044867195.1 Ilumatobacteraceae bacterium | reverse complement strand
GTCGACGCCAAGACGCGGGTCCCGTGGTACGGCCCGACGATGGGCGCCCGCTCGTTCATCACGGCGCGGCTGATGGAGACGTGGGCTCACGGCCAGGACATCGTCGATGCGATCGGCGCAGCGCGGGTGCCCACGGACCGCCTTCGTCACATCGCCCACATCGGCGTCCGCGCCCGGCGCTTCAGCTACGTCGCGAACGGGCGTGAGCCCAACCTCGCGCCGATCCGGGTCGAGCTCGCTGGTCCGTCCGGCGACACGTGGGCGTGGGGACCAGAGGACGCCGTGGATCGCGTGACCGGCCCGGCCCTCGACTTCTGCCTGCTCGTCACGCAGCGCCGCCACCGCGACGACGTGGCGGTCGTCGCCGACGGCGCGGCAGCAGCCGAGTGGCTCGACATCGCTCAGGCGTTCGCTGGCCCGCCCGGCCGCGGCCGCCAGCCCGGCCAGTTCAGTTAGCCGGGTGCGAGAAGCGCCGAGCGTCAGGCGGTCAGCGGGCGGTCGCCGTTGATGCTGGCGATGTACGCCTTCAGCCGCTCGAGGAGGAACGTATCCGTCGACGCCGGCACAGAGGGGCGTTCGGCGCTGGGGATCGTGATGGCATGCTGGGCGATGAACCGATCGATGTCGGTCGGCTTGGTATCGCGGGTAGTCCTCACGGTCGTGCTCCTGGTGACAGCGTAGCGGGCGCCTCGTCCTGATGCTGCGTCATCACCCGATTCGGGCCGCGGTACGTGATGGCCAGCACCACCGTCGCCACCCACCCGACTATCGCCAGCACCCACCACAACACCGTGAGCAGGGTGCCGCGCGGCCCGAACGCCAGCAACCAGGCGCCCACCAGCGGGAGCGCGACACCGGCCATCGTGACCGCGCGCGCCCATGTCAGCATGTGCGTCGTGAGCGGATGCTCGCCCGGGCGCACGATCAAGGCGACCACGACGCCGACGACCGCGAGCAGCAACGCGGCCACGTCGCCGGACGGGCGCGCGGGCTGGCCGCGGGGCGCGTCGACGACGACGCCCAGCCGTGTCGCGCTGAGCGTCATCACCAACGCGACGGCCGCCACGGTGGCCAAGCTCGATCGCAGCCAGCCGCCTGGTGATGCCCGCAGGTTGACCTTGACCTCGCACGCGGGACCGGGATCGCGGGGCGCCAGCACGTGTACGACGCGTCGACCCTGGCGTCGCCACGGGACGGAACTTCGTGGTTGACGGACGGCGTCATAGAGCACGGACTCCGTCATGCCGACGCCCTCCGGCGCCCGGATCTCGAGGTGGAAGCTCGTGGCGACGTCCGCGGCTGGAATCGGGATGCGGATCGTGGTCGGCGTCACCCCCAAGCCGTCGAGCAGCCGTTCGCCCCGGCCGCGCTCGTCGGGTTGTCCCCGTGCCGGCTCCTCGTACCCGAACTTCACGATGCGACGCTGGCCGATCGTCGCTGGCAGCACGGCCACGAGCACGAAGCTGGACACGAACGTGGCCACTCGCTCGAGGAACTCCGGAGTCGCGGCGAGCGTGGCCAGCGCGTCCTCAGGACCGACCTCCTCGGCGAGGAACGTCTCCAGCGCTCGGTACTTCGCCTCGGCGAGCGGGATCGGGGCCACCGTGATCTCTCCGATCGCCTCGGGCAGGCGATCGAAATCATCGAGGTCCACCGCGTTGGGCGTCTGCGGCTGCTGGACGAACGCGGCGGCGATGGCGACGAGCGCGGCGGCGGAGAGCGCACCGTTCTGCTCCGTCGTCAGCACCGACACCGCTGCGCCGGTCTCGTCCCGGACGTCGAGCGAGGTGATGGGATGCTTGGCGAGGTAGGACAGCGGGACGAGCACGGCCTCGCCGTCACCCGTCGGGATGCGCGGGAGCGTCGGCACCACGGTGAAGTCGAGGCTGGTCGTGCGACGGATCGTGTGGGCATC
Source organism: Ilumatobacteraceae bacterium (assembly GCA_044867195.1). Taxonomy (GTDB): domain Bacteria; phylum Actinomycetota; class Acidimicrobiia; order Acidimicrobiales; family Ilumatobacteraceae; genus JALZMG01. The sequence goes on along the minus strand of JBIOUO010000464.1, from coordinate 2,025 downwards.
GATGAACGTCACCGTCTCGACCCGCCGGTGGATCCACTCCCGGATCGACAGCAGCGCGGTGGCGAACGAGCGGGCAATGGCGGGATCGTCGGACACCACCGTCTCCAGCTGCACCGTCGTTTCGGTCACGGATGGGACCCTAGACAGGGGGTGTCACAGCGGGCATCCCGCGATCAACGGAAACGATCGAAGATCGTCACAGATCGGTGAGCAGGGCGAACACCTCGGCGGCGGCGAATCCGTGGGGCGCGCCGAGCTCGGCCAGGCGGGCCCGTACCCTGCTCCGGAACATCTCCAGCTCCCGATCGTCGCGGGCGTGCATCGTCGACTCGAACTGGCTGCCGTGGGCCTCCAGGGCGGCCAGCTTGCGGTCTACCGTCGCCGTCACGTCCTCGGCGTGGTTCGGCGCATCGGCCTCGAACAGCAGCAGTGCCGCCGGCCGGTGGTGAGCCATCCCGTGCTCGGGGAAGAAGTGCGGGTCGCGTGCCGCCACGATCGCGTCGCAGGTCAACCATCCGGCATGGCGGTGGTCGGGATGCAAGCGGTAGCGCTTCCACGGATCGTGACCGAGCACCACCTCCGGCCGCAGCTCCCGGATGATCCGGGCGACCGCGCTGACCGTCGCCCGGTCACTGGCCAGGTCGCCGTCGACCGTGCCGAGGAACCGCACCTCACCGGCGTGCTCGCCGGCGAGCCGGAGCGCTGCCTCGCGCTGCTCCTCCCGCCGCCGCGCCACGAGCTGGTCGAGGTCGGCGTCGACGTCCCACGTGCCCTTCGACCCGTCGGTGCACACGAGGTGGTGCACGACACAGCCCGCCGCGGCCCACTTGGCCAGCGTCCCGCCGGCCCCGAACTCGACGTCGTCGGGGTGGGCGCCGATCGCCAGCGCCGACGCCGGCACGGCACGGTCGACCGTCCAGCCGCCTGCTCGCACCTCGCTCAGCGGTGGCTGTCCAGGATCGTTCGCAGCCACGACGGGAGGCGGGGCAGCACCGCCGGGTGGGTGAGGTCGGCCGGCGTATCGATGTCGAGCGAGAACCGCGGGTCCGGCCGCACCTCGATGCGCGCGCCGGCCGCGCGGGCCGCCGCGAAGTGGCGTCCGAACGAGCCCCCGCCGTAGGACGCGGGGAGGTCGAGGCCGATCGGCAGGGCGAGCACGTTGGTGCCGTCGCGACGGCGGTCGGGGACCAGCGTGACCGTGTCCGGGACGGCGATCGACGCCAGCTCCTCGGCGAGCGGGAGGTCGCCGTGGGCGATGACGAGGTGCTCGAACCCCTTGCCGGCGATCGTGGCCCGCCCGTGGTCGACGGCACCGTTGAGGCCGAGCCCCGGGCTCCACAGCACCTCGCCGCGGTGCTCGTCCGCCCACGTCGCAACCTCGTCGTCGTCACACGCGACGAACGTCGGCAGCGGCGACGCGGCGGCGATGACGCGTGTGGCGAGCCAGCGCGCCAGGTCGGCACGCTGGAAGCGATCGAGGCGCACCGACAGCCGGCCCTTGGCGGCGGTGAATGCCTTCACCGGCATCAGCACGGCCGTGTGCACCCGGCCACCTTAGGGCGCGACCCGAGTTGTCAGCCGTTTGGTGCCCGATCGAGCAGGTTCCGGCCGACAGTTCGGGCTTCGGCGGTGCCACGGGCGTCGATACGAGCCGAGGGCGGGCCGGCGGCCGTAGCGTGCCGCCGTGGCCACGACGGGCGTGCTCGGCGGTCGGTTCCGCGCCGACGTGACGCCGTGGGGCAGCGTCGCGCCGTGGGACGGCTCGCCCGAGCTGGCGTGGCATGTCGCCGCCGACGACCGCTGGCACTCCCCGCGGGCCGAGATGGCGGTGCGCCAGACTCGGCTGCTCGGCGCGCCGGTGTTCGAGACGCGGTTGCGCGTGCCGGGTGGCGACGCCGTGCAGCGGGTGTGGTCGGTCGCCGATGGCGGTGGGCGGACGCTGGTCGAGGTGACGAACGAGTCGCCGCTCCCGATCGCCTGCGCATTCACGCGCCGCGACCTGCTGACAGCGCGCCCGCCGGCGGC
>JBIOUO010000463.1:0-2881 GCA_044867195.1 Ilumatobacteraceae bacterium | reverse complement strand
CGGCACGGGCCAGCAGGCGCAGCTGGGGGACGGTGGCCACTTCGGCGTGCTCGGCGAACGTCGCGTCGAGGTAGGCCGGGGCGCGGGCCGCGGCGGCGGCCTGATCGAGCGACACCAACCCGTCGGCCAACCGGCCCAGGATCGTCGGATGCGACTGGCTGGCCTCGGCGAGACCGACGATGTCGCGGGCGGTGGACGGTGACAGCCCGGCCTGCCAGATCAGCCAGTGGGCGACCGAGCGGACACCGGGCTGGTCCCACTCGCCGGTGGCGATCGCCTCAGCCGTCAAGGCGACCAGTTCGGCGTGCAGCACGTTGAGGTGGCCGCACACCGCTTGCAGCCGCGCCTCGATCGGCTCGACGTCCGGCTCGTCGGCCGGCCTCTGGCCGGGCGGGTCGTCGAGCAGCACACTCATGAGCCTGAGGGTACACGTGTTCACCCCCGTATGTCAACGCGGAATCGAGAAGATGTTCGACCGACGACCCGCCCTCTTCAATCTGACGGTGGGCCGGCGCCGAAATGAGCATCGATGGTGCCCCGTCGGTCTCCGACCTCAGCCGCCTTGCCGGAAGCCGATGGTGTAATCGACCGTGAACTCGTCCACCTCGGGCGTGCCCGCCTCGACGCGATACGTGTGCTGACGATCGTCGACGGTCGTCGCGAAGGTCACGTCGTTGTCCGCCGACGGGCGAGCGGCCCACCCCGCGTCGCCCAGCTGCTCGGCATACCAGGCGAACAGGTCGTCACGTGCGACCAGCTCGTTCATGCGCAAGCGCCTGGTCAACAACGCGGGGTTGCTCAGGTCCTGCCCGTCGACACCGCGATCGTGGTCCTCGGGAGTCCATGTGCGGTCGACCTCGGATGCACCGGGATACGTGAGCTCGACCACGGGCAGGACGTCCTCCTCCGCCGGACCTTGGTGGTCCACGCAGCCCGTCGCCAGCCCGGTCAAGACGGCCACGCTGGTGAGGGCAATGACGGCACGGCGGTTCAGCGCAGCCTCACGACGAAGGCGTGCGCGGTTCCATCGGCGAGTTGGAGGATGAACCGCCGACACGTGCCCGACCATGACTTCTGGGTCTTCCACATGTAGGTGTACGAGGCCGTGGCCGGATCGTACGACAGGCCGCGGCGGCCAGGCGTCTTGACGCGCCTTCGGTCGCTTGATCCGCGTGGGCCGCCAAATCCGGCCTTCTGCGCGGACCGAAGCGAACGTCAGGTGAGCCGAATATCCGTGGTGGCCACGGATGCCTCGGTGGCCCGCATCCGTCACGGTGTCCGGCGGTCGCCGATTCGCGGCGTCCAGCGCACCACCCAGGAGCAATCACGTGACCAGCACCATGGACAACCCGGTCCGCAACGGCGTCGACACGGCGACACTGTTCGCCACGCTCGACGCCGTCAAGGCGACCCCGGAGATCGCCAAGTTCCAATTCCGCGCCACCAACCGCTGGGTCAGCGGCACCCACAACCAGTCGACGATCCACGGCTTCTACGGAGCGATGCAGGAGATGACCCACCAGCAGGCGCACGTCTACGACGCCGACCACCCGGCCGTACTGGTCGGGGCTGACCACGGCCCGACGCCCGTCGAGTTCGTCCTTCACGCCCTCGCCGCCTGCCTCACCGCCGGGCTGGCGAACATCGCCGCCGCCCGCGGCGTCAACCTGGAGTCAGTGGAGTCGACCGTCGAAGGCGACATCGACCTGCTCGGCATCCTCGGGCTGTCGGACGAGGTCCGCAACGGCTACCAGCAGATCAAGGTCAGCTTCAAGCTGCGCGGCGACGACCCCGACAAGCTCCGGAAGGTCGTCGAGCAGTCGCGCCAGCGCTCGGCCGTCTACGACATCGTCACCAACGGCGTCCCCGTCGCCATCGAGGTCGACGCTGGCTGAACCGCTGCCCACGGCGGCGGGCGGCCAGACCGTCCGCCGCCGGCAGCGCCCGCTCGCGCTCCAAAGGACACTCCCATGCGTTCCATCCACACCCTTGTCGTCGGCGCTGGCCAGGCGGGCCTCGCAGCCAGCCGCTGCCTGAGCGACCATCAGGTCGACCACGTCGTGCTCGAGCGCGGCCGCATCGCCGAGCGCTGGCGCAGCGAGCGCTGGGACTCGCTACGCCTACTGACGCCGAACTGGATGAGCCGGCTGCCCGGCCGGTCATACTCCGGTCCGGACCCGCATGGCTACATGACGGCCAGCGAGGTGACCACCTATCTGGAGGGCTACGCCAGCACCTCCCACGCGCCGATCCACGACGGAACCGCCGTCGTCGGTCTCACGTATCGCGACCACATGTTCGAGGTCGCCACCGCCGAGGGAACGTGGCGAGCCACCAACGTCATCGTGGCGACCGGCTGGTGCGACCAGCCGGCGGTCCCCGAGGCGGCGGCCGACCTCGACCCGCGGATCGCCCGGGTCTCGCCGGCCACGTACCGCAATCCCGGCTCGCTACCAGCCGGCAACGTGCTCGTCGTCGGCGCATCGGCCACCGGTGTGCAGCTCGCCGACGAGCTCGCCCGCGCCGGGCGCCACGTCGTCCTCGCTGTTGGCAACCACAGCCGGCTCCCCCGCCGCTACCGGGGCATGGACATCTTCTGGTGGCTCGATCGGATGGGGACGTTCGATCGCACGATCGACGAGCTGCCCGATCCACTCGCCGCCCGGCGGGAACCGTCACTGCAGCTGGTCGGGCGACCGGACCGCGCTGATGTGGACCTCACCGCGCTCCAGCACGCGGGTGTCCAGCTTGCCGGGCGCCTGACGGGCATCGACGGACAGCGGGTGCAGTTCAGCGCTGACCTCGCGGCGACCACGGCGGCAGCAGAGTCCCGCATGCGTCGCGTGCTGGCCGACATCGACGAGCACATCGCGGCCACCGG
>JBIOUO010000462.1:0-15223 GCA_044867195.1 Ilumatobacteraceae bacterium | reverse complement strand
GACGATGTCGCGGGCGGTGGACGGTGACAGCCCGGCCTGCCAGATCAGCCAGTGGGCCACCGAGCGGACACCGGGCTGGTCCCACTCGCCGGTGGCGATCGCCTCGGCGGTCAAGGCGACCAGTTCGGCGTGCAGCACGTTGAGGTGGCCGCACACCGCTTGCAGCCGCGCCTCGATCGGCTCGACGTCCGGCTTGTCGGCCGGTGTCTGGCCGGGCGGGTCGTCGAGCAGCACACTCATGAGTCCGAGGGTACATGTGTTCACCCTCGTATGTCAACTCGGAATCGAGAAGATGTTCGGAGCAGAGAACTTCCTCGCCGGCGACTACTCGCCAGCGAGTCCACGTCGGCGTGCGGGACAACGTCGCGGATCAACCCAGCTACCTCGACGCCGAGGTCAGGTGCCGACAGAACAGAAGCACCGTCGCCGGATGTCAGATCCGTCGAGGAGTCATGACGACGCGAGCCTGCAACAGGCGTCGACATTCCCCACGAAGCGTGCAAACGAAGCGCACGAGCCCTTTGGCGTGCGAAGGGTGGGGTCGCGGGCTATCGCCCGAGCTACCTGAGGGGAGTCGCGCTCGCGATAAGGCCGCTTGGGCTGCTTCGCCCGCGTGCGGCGGATCAGCTCGCGCTTGGGCCCGCTGATGCGCTCGACATCCCTTGGGCGCTGATCGAGCGCGTGGCGCCAGCCGTGGACCACGGATTCAGTCGCTGCCGGAAACAGCAGCCACCATGCCTCGATGGACTCGACTGGGACAACTGCACGAGCCTGGCCGAATCCGGCCTCGCGTAGCTCGCGGGTGCGCTGGACCTCAAAGCTCCCATCGTCCGGAGCGTCCGCATCCGAATGGGCGAAGATGCACACCGCCTCACCAAGAGCCACTCGCGCGGCACGAAGTGCAGCCGCAGCCCGATCGACCCAGGTCCGTACGGTCGCGGTTCCGGCGTTGCGCTGGAGAGTCGGGGGCTCCCGAAGCACATGCACCTCACTTGGCCGTAAGCCGGGACACAACCCGAGGATCAGCTCGCGCAGGGCCTGGGTATCGTTCGGATTCTCTCCGAACAGCAGAACTTTCGTCACGCAGGGACGCCCGCTACGGCACCCGAGAACCACAGTTCGCCGAGCCTGAGATCGGAAGCCGAGGCAGCCTCGGCCAGCGTGGCGGCGCCAACGGCGGGGATGATCGACGCTCCGGTTTCCGAGTCACGATCGCAAACCACCAACTCGTGCGGCTTGAGCCGGTTCACGAAGGTCGGTGAGTGGGTTGCTACGAGAATCTGTGCTCGCTCGCTAGCGGCTCGAAGCGCGTCCACCAACACGTCCAAGGCATATGGATGAAGACCATGATCGACCTCCTCAATGGCGATGAACGGTGGTGGGGAGGGATCGTGGAGCATCGTCAGGAGCGACAGCAGCCGCACTGTGCCGAATGACGCATCGAGGAGATCGACGGGCTCACTCAAGCCGCCCTCAACGAGTTGGACGACGACCGACCGAGCCGCACCTCCGACAGTTGCGAACTGGATGTCGCGTAGTCCTGGAAGGCATTGACCCAAATCCTGCTTCAGGTCCTCAAACGATTGGGGATCGTTCTCTTTCAGCCGGAACAGTGCATCGGCGAGATTCGACGCATCCTCTTCGAGCGATGAGCCGTACAGCCTCGATGGCTGGCGTGCAGCGACGACGTTGGGCTCCAGCACTACGATCGACGAGACGAACCCTGCGAAGGCGTCGATGCCTTCGCCGCCCTGATCCGGTGCGAGCCTCGGCAGCGTCGACAGACCGGTCGTCTGCGCATCGGCGAGTTGGAGCTGGCGGCCGCCCTTGCCCACCGCAGGTCCAAACGTCACTGTCGAGCCATTGACAGTGATCCGGCGGCCTTGACCCCTGAATCGCTTGAAGGTGAACTCCTCACTGCGATTGAGGACGCTGCGCTGAGACTGTGAGATCTCCAGCATGTACCGATCGGGTGCTCCCTCATGGGCGTGCTTAGTCACGACCGCGTCGATCGCGATCCGGACCCGCGATGTTTCGCCGTCGTGGCGAAGGATATGACTGAAGCCACCGAATACCTCTATGGCGGTGGACAAGTCGAACCTGATCGTTGCATTAAGGAGACGCAGGACATTGAGCACATTGGACTTGCCGGATCCGTTCGGGCCGACCAGCACAGTCAGATTCCCGAGCGGGACTGTCGCGTGCGAGATCGAACGAAAGCCGTGGACCTCGATGGAACGTAGCGATGCTGTCATGGGTTCACCTGGGCTGAGGGGCGCCCTCGTCGGTAGGGCGGTGCGATCCGGCCACCGTATGCCTTCGGCACCATCACCTTCCGTACACGCGAACGGATGGGCCGCGTCGGGCAGCGGTCGAACCGACATCGGCCGCCCGCCCTGGAACGGCGTGACCGATGACATGACGGGGCGCGGGCAGTCTGTCTCCCATGGCCACGATCGCAACGCTCACCGAGGGACTGGCAATGGGGGAGTCCGCCCGCTGGCACGACGGCCGCTTCTGGTGCTCGGACTGGGTGGCCGGCGAGATCCTCGCCATCCCGGTCGACGGCCCCGACATCGGCGTGCCGGCCGTCGTCACCCGATCGACGTCGTTCCCGTTCTGCTTCGACTGGACCGCCGACGGCGCGCTGCTGGCCACGGGCGGCCACGGCCTCGAACGCCTCGCCCCGGACGGTGAGCTGGTGCCGCACGCCGATCTCTCGGACCTGTCGGCGTACGGGTGGAACGAGGTTGCTGTCCACCCGTCGGGGCACGCCTACGTCAACGGCATCAACTTCGACATGATGGGCGCGGACGGGATGAACTTCGAGCTCGGCTCGACGCGCGGGTTGCTCGCGGTCGTCACGCCGGATGGCGCCTCCCGCGTCGCGGCCGACACGCTTGCCTTTCCCAACGGCATGGCCATCACCCCCGACGGCGGCACGCTCCTGGTCGCCGAGTCGTTCGCCTCGCGGGTGAGCGCATTCGACGTCGCCGACGACGGAAGCCTCGTCAACCGGCGTGTCTGGGCCGAGATCGACGGCGGTGCGGACGGCGTCAGCCTCGACGCCGAGGGTGCGCTGTGGTGCGCGAGCCAGGGAGGGGCGGTCCGGTTGGGGCAGGGTGGCCGCGTCCTGGAGCGGATCGAGCTCGACCGGCCGGCGTTCTCCGTCGCCCTCGGTGGTCGGCGCGGCAACACCCTGTTCATGGTCGCCAATGAGTGGCACGGCCCGGAGAACATCGGCAAGGGTCCACGCACCGGTGTGGTCTACTGCACCGAGGTCGAGGTCCCCGCCGCCTGACCGCTCATCAACCGACGGTGCTGAGGATGCCCGACGTCACGATCGTTCCCGCCAACGAGGCCAGCTGCGACGAAATCCAGGCGGTCTTCGGGACACGCGGTGAGTCCGCTCGATGCCAGTGCCAGTGGTTCAAGATTCCGACCTCCGAGTGGCGGTCCGTGCCGGTCCCCGAACGTGCGGCGCGGTTGCGCCAGCAGACCGCGTGCGGGCAGCCGGAGGCGACCGCGACGAGCGGCCTGATCGCCTATCTCGACGGCGATCCGGCCGGCTGGTGCGCGGTCGAAACGCGCACCTCGTTCATCCGCCTTCGGGCGGCGAAGGTCCCGTGGGCCGGGCGGGCCGAGGACAAGTCCGACCAAGGTGTGTGGGCGGTGACGTGCTTCGTCACGCGCACCGGGTTCCGCCGCCGCGGCGTCAGCCGAGCGCTCGCTCGGGCGGCCGTCGACTTCGCCCGCCGGCGCGGCGCCCGCGCCCTGGAGGGCTATCCGCTGGTCACCCAACCGGGCCAGCAGATGGCCTGGGGCGAGCTGTACGTCGGCAGCCGCGCGATCTTCGCCGCCGCCGGGTTCACCGAGGTCGGCCGCCCGTCACCCCGGCGGGCGGTGATGCGGATCGACTTCTGACCGCGCCGCGCTCCACGACGCGCGCTCACGCCTCCCGGCGCAGCTCGCCGACCATCACGGGATACGGACCTGCTGCCACCTCGTCGGTGGCGTACTCGTCGGGGACGATGTTGCACATCGTCAACCCCAGCACGTTGGACCGCCCGCCGTCGAGTGCGATCGACCAGCGCCACCCTCCGCCGTAGCCGGCCTCGACCTGCAACTGGCGGTCGCCGATGGTGCCGCTCAGGATCCTCATCGCCGGCTGCTGGTGCCAGCTGTCGCACCATGCCGCACTGATCGAGTCAGTGCGGGGCAGGTGCTCGTCGGGCTGCTCGTCCTCTGGCGCCGCGCTGACCAGCAGCACGCCGTCTTGCGGACCGTCGGTGGGGTGTACCCAGGTATAGGCCAGCAACAGGCAGTGACCACCGGCGGCGATGCTCAACTGGGCAGTGGCGGCAGTGTGCTGCAGATCGTCGGTCGGCATCATCCGGAAGCCATTGGTGCCACCCCACGACCCGACCAGGTGCCCGAATGTGACGGCCATCGTGCCGCGACCCGACTCCTCCATCAGCGCAACTGTGCCAGCTGCGCCGACCTGTCAGCGCAGTCGGCCCGGCGCGGACTACTGGCTAGGCGGCGTGTACGAGACATCGACACGCGCCGCGGCGTCGAGCTCCTCGGGCGTCAGCAGGACGATGGTGTCCACCGTGGCGCCCCCCGACCCGCTCACGGTGAGCGCCAGTGCCGCGGCGGCGGCGTTGTCGGGAAGGTCGACGATGGCGAACACATCGGTCGTGCCGAACGCGAAGTGCACCGACTCCAACGTGCCGCCGACGCTCTCGACGGCAACCCGGGCGGCGTCCCGCCGGGCGGACCCTCCGTTCGCCAAGAGGCCCTTGATCCCGTCGAGCGTGTAGTTGACCTGCAACAGATACTTGGGCATGCCCCCTCCCTCGTCGCTGTTGCGCACATCGTACGCACGCCACGAGGCGACGCTCGCCGCGCAACGTGCCGCGGTCCCGTCGACAGCCGGCCGGCGCCGAGGGCCTCGTCGAGGGCACGATCGATCACGGCGAACAGATCAGTCACGGGGACGCCGTGAGATGGCGGCGAGTCGTGCGGACGTCGGCGTGCCCGACGCGGTCGCGGATCGACTCGATCGACGTGCCATCGGCGTAGGCGCTGGCGACGTAGCTCTGCGGCGCAGGGTGTTGGCAGAGATCGCTCGCGCCAGCCCGGCCTCGGCGCTGATCTGCTTGAGGACGTAGTCGGCGCCGAAGCGGGTCAGGCGGTCGCTGCGTCGAGTGGGACTCTCACCGAGCTGCAGGGGGCCGGTGTCGCGCCGGCCGACGTAGGGGATCAAGGCGGCGGTCGTCCGCGGGTCGAGCGCAACGGCGATCACGTCGCCGCGCCGCCGCAGTGTGATGCGCGCGCCGCGTGCCGCCTGGGCGTGGGAGATGGCGATGACCGGCACACGGCCGGCCAGCGCCCGGTAGATGGGGGCGAGCTCGCTATCCAGCGGACCGTGGGCCGTGGTCACGACCGCCGGCCCGCCGGCGACGCGCGCCTGCTGCGAGCACCGGACCGCTCAGCGTGTGGTCGTGGATCACGTCTCAGTAGGCGAGCAACTCGTACCCGGCGAGCACCTGCTCCAGCTCGAGCGCGGCGTTGCCGATGGACGTCGGTCACTGCAGCGGGTCAACGGTGCCGGGCACGACAAACAGCCTCAGGTTGGCCTGATCACCTGCAGCGTGACGCCGTCGATGTCGGCCGTTCGACGCTCGGCGCGCACGTCGAACGTGCGGTCCCACAGGCGCACGCCGCGCAACTCGACCTCGCCGAGCTCGGGTGGGAGGTCCGGTGACACGGTGACGGTCCCTGACGGCACATCCGGTGCGAGGCCGAGCCCGGCGCGCAGCAGGAGCAGCGGCGCCGCCGCTGACCACGCCTGGGGCGAGCACGACGTCGGGTATGGAACCGGCGTCGGGACGTCGTCGCGATCGATCCCGCAGAGCAGCTCGGGGAGTCGACCGTGCCACGTCCTGGCGATGTCGAGTAGCCCGAGCATCACGCGGTGAGCCCGCTCCGCCTGGCGGTACCGGAGGAGCCCGGCCACGGCGATCGCGTTGTCGTGTGGCCACACCGACCCGCAGTGGTAGCTCGTCGGGTCGTAGCCGCCCTCCGACGCGGCAAGCGTGCGCAGGCCCCAACCGGACCACATCGCCGGCGACGTGAGACGCTCGCCGACTGCGTCGGCGAGCCCGTCGTCGACGATCCCGGTCCACAGGCAGTGCCCCATGTTCGAGGTCAGGGCATCGATGCGCCGACCGTCGCCGTCCAAGCCGATCGCCAGCCAGCCATGCTCGGGGCACCAGAAGTCACGGTTGAACCGGGTCCGCACGTCGGTGGCCGCGTCCAGCTCGTGCTCGGCCCGCGTCGCGTCGCCGAAGCGGGTTGCCAGTTCGGCCCTCGCGAGGTGCGCCGCGTAGACGTATGCCTGGACCTCGGCAAGGGCGATCGGCGCCACGGCGACACGGCCGTCGTGGTACCGGATCCCGTCCCACGAGTCCTTCCACCCCTGGTTGGCGAGCCCATGCGCCGTCGTGCGGCGATAGGCCAGGTAGCCGCCGTCGGTACGCGCGGCGAGCCACGCCATCGCTCGATCGACGTGCGCCATCAGCGGGATCAGCAGGTCGTCGGGCAGCCCCCACCTGCTCAACTCGCCGACCAGCATGACGAACAGCGGCGTGGCGTCGATCGTGCCGTAGTACGGCCGGCCGTCGCGGAACGACGGGTTGGTCGAGCTGACGAACCGAACCTCGTGCAGCACGCGACCCGGCTCCTCCTCGCTCTCGTCGTCGTTGACGTTGCCCTGCAGATCGGCGAGGGCACGGGCGACGCCGTACCCCAGCGTGGGGTCGACCGGCATCGCCATCCACGACGTGAGGATCGAATCGCGCCCGAACAACGTCAGGAACCACGGCGCTCCTGCGGCCACCGCAGGCGGTCCTCCGTACACCGGGTCGAACAGGCGTAGCGCCGCGAGATCGGCGATTGAGCGCTCGTAGGCGATCGCCAGGCCGGCATGCGAGGTCCGCAAGCGCGGCGCCGCGGCGACCCAGGCATCGTCTGCCGCGCCGTGCTGGACCCGAGCGGTCGCGGTGAGCCAACCCTCTCCGAGCGACACGTCCACCGTGAAGCTCACTGCCCGTGCCGATCTGGCCGGCACGGTGAGCTGCCACACCGCCCCGTCCGCCGTGAGCACGGGCTGGCCCTCGAAGCGGAGCCGAACCGCGCGCCGGCGCCCGTCGAGGTGCCACGTGAACACGAGCTCACCGTCGCCGACCTCGACGTCACGATCACCCTCTGCCGCGGGGCGCCCCTCCTTGACGGCGAACAGGTCGGCGAAGTCGGTGTCGACCTCGAGGGAGAGCTCGACGGGTTGATCGACGTCTCCGTGGTTGCGGACCTCCAGCCGTTCCTCCATCCCGGCGAGCACCTTGCGCCGGCGGACGACCATCATCCGATGGTCTGAGGGCGACGACGGGACGAGCGTGCGCAAGACGAACGTCGCCCGTTCGGCGCCCGTCGTCGTGGCCGCCAACGGCTGCAGCCGCGCTCCGTCGACGCACAGCCGGAGCAGCGAAAGGGCCCGCAGGTCGGCGAAGAACAAGCCGTGCGCGCCACCTTCGAAGTCTCCGCTGCGCCCGCTCAGCGAGAACGTCGTCCCGTCGACCAGCGTCAGCGCACCGCTGGCCGGATCCAGGGCTACTGGCTCGTCGGACGGGTTCCACGGGTTCTGCGGCTGATCCATGGCGAGGCGACCTCGATCTCGTGCTCCCCCGGCGGCGGGGCAACGGTAGCAACGGCCACGGGGCCGGGTACCGACGCTGTGCGGCTGGACCTGGCCCGTCGCCTCGCGAGGTATGGGCACTGACTCGGTGGGTACGTGGTGACCCGTGCGCATCGGACTGCTTGCCCCCCCGTGGATCCCTATTCCGCCGCCGCGGTACGGAGGAACGGAGATGGTGGTCGGGTTGCTCGCCACCGGCCTCGCCAGGGCGGGGCACGAGGTGATGATGGTCGCCCATCCCGACAGCCACGTCCCCGGCGTGGAGGTGATCCCGGCGCCGCGTGTGCCTGACGGCGTGACGATCGGCCAGGTCGCGACGGAGCTCACCCACGTTGTGTGGGGCTACCGCCAGTTGATCGCCCGTGGTCCCGACGTGATCCACGATCACACGACCGCCGGCCCCGTTACCGGTGCCAGCCGCGCCCGCGACGCCGGCATCCCCGTCGTGGCGACCAACCACGGCCCATTCGACGACAACGCGCGGGTGCTCTTCGCCGAGGCGTCCGAGGCATGCGCCATCGTCGCCATCTCGCGGGACCAGGCGCGCAGCTCCGGCCCGGTGCCGATCAGCGCCGTGATCCACCACGGCATCGAGGTGTCCCACGTGCCCGTCGGCGCCGGGAGCGGTGGGTACTTCGCCTACCTGGGACGCTTCACGCCGGCCAAGGGGGTTGCGCGTGCAGCGCGGATCGCACATGCCGCCGGCGCTCCGCTGCGGATCGCCGCCAAGATGTGGGAGCCGGCCGAGGTCGACTACTTCCACGCCGAGGTCGAGCCGCTGCTCGGCGACACCGTGGAGTACGTGGGCGAGCTCGGTGGTGAGGCGAAGTACGAGTTCCTCGGCGCGGCGATCGGCCTGCTCAATCCGATCGACTGGCCCGAGCCGTTCGGCTTATCGATGATCGAGTCGTTCGCCTGCGGAACGCCTGTGCTGGCCGCGCCGCTGGGGTCGGCGCCGGAACTGCTGACCGACGGTCGCACCGGCGTGCTCGCCGGATCCGATGACGAGTTCGTGGCCGCCCTGCATGGGTGTGGTCGGTTCGATCGAGCCCGCTGCCGGCAGACCGCCGAGACCCGCTTCTCGACGGCCAGGATGGCCGACGACCACATCGCCCTGTACCGCCAAGTGATCGACGCGGTAGAGACCGCGCGGTTCGGGGCGCCTCGGCTCGTCGGGTAGAGCTGCCGGAGGCTCGCCTGGCGATCCAATCGGCTGGCCAGGCAGCTCCGAATGGTGGGCGTGCCCGGCCGTGCAAGGATGGCCGGCGCAGAGGAGGGATGATGGGCAGCAACGCGGACACCGTCCGGGCGATCTACGACGCGTTCGGACGCGGCGACGTGCGGGGCATCCTCGATCGCCTGCATGCGGACGTCGAGTGGGAACGTTGGGACGAGGGCAACAGCCTCCAGGACGCGGGATACCCGCCCATGCAGCAGCGCAAGGGCCACGACGGCGTGCTGGCGTTCCTCAACGCGGTGCAGGAGACGATCGAGCTGCCGGTGTTCGAGCTGCGCGCCGTGCTCGAGGACGGCGACACCGTGGCGTCGCGGCTTCGGGTGCGCGTCCACTTCAAGCAGTCCGGCCGCGAGGTCGACGACGACGAGTGGCACATCTGGACGTTCGACGACGAGGGCCGCGTGCTGACGCTGCGCCACCTGATTGACACCAAGAAGCACCTCGACGCCTGGGGCGGGTGACGCGAGCTCAGTCGCCCCGACGCACCGCGTGGGTGTTGGTGCGATCGGCGTAGGCGACGTCCATCGCGCCTGGGCGGTCGACGCGTAGCAGGGCCAGCTGGTTGCCGCTCGGATCGCGGAGCACGGCGACGGGGCCCTCGGGTGTGCCCGCCGATCGGGTCTCGATCTGCCAGCCGCGGGCGCTGAGCGCGTCGGTGCAAGCGTCGAGATCCTCGACGGTGTAGATCGGCAGCACGCTCCCAGCCGGACGATGGTCGGCGAGCAGCACGATGGGCGGTGCGCCCAGGTCGACGGCCGCAACGTCGGCCCCGAAGTGGCGGAAGCGCCAGCGCATCACGGCGCCGGGAACGGCGAGCCAGGCCCCGACATCGCGGCCGGTATCCGCCGATCCCACGTACAGGTACCGCAGCTGCACCGGCCAAGCGTAGAGAGCGCCGCCGCGGCGGTCAGGCGGTGCTGCGCGTGCGCGGTGCCGACGCTGCAGAGTGCGTCGACTCGACCGCGAGCGCGCCGAGACGGCGCAGGTCGTCGGTCAACGCCATCGTGCGGTCTCTGTGGGCCGGGATGACGCGCGCGTACAGCATGTCGAGCATCCTCGGCGCGCGCACCACTTCGAACGACTGCTCGATCTCCGTTCCGCCCGGTAGTGGGTGCAGGCGGATCCGCCACTCGGTGCTGTCCGGGTACAGCGTCGTGGGAACGGTCCGCCACACCAGCGCATGGGGATCGGCGGACACGATCTCGCAGACCCGACCCCAGCGGACGATCCCGGCGCGGTTGCGGCCGCGGAACCGTGCTCCCGGCGTCGCCGAAGTGGCGCCGCCGAGCCAGCTGGCGTCCACGCACTCATGGCTCCACTCGCCGACGCGGGTGACGTCGCGCACGACTGCCCACACCGCCTCGATGTCTGCCTCGACCTCGACCGCGGCGCGGCCTCGCTTCTGGACCCGGCGGCGCGACTGCGCCGGCGGCGTCCAGCAGGCAGCCGTGTGACGCCGATACCACCCGGCGAACCCGTGGAGGAGGACGAACCGTGGCACCGCCGGGACGAGACCGATCACCGCTTCCCGATCGTCCGCGCCGGCACTGTCGATCAGCCAGTGGCCCTCTCGCCCGAGCTCGACGAACGACTTCGGCCGCAGGTTGTGCTCGTCCTCGAGCGCCCGCCACTCGGCATTCGTGATCGCGTGCGACACGACCGGCATCATCTCGTCCTCCTCCCGCTGCAGGTGGGGGAGCAGCACGGCGGCGAGCAGGTCGAGGGCAGCGTGCAAGTGGTCGGGCTCGGTCGTCGTGGCGTCGCTCAACGCCGCAGCTGCCGACTCGACGCCCGCGATCGCCGGTGCGACAGCCTCGTGCTCGGCGTGCATCGCGTCGAGCGCCTCGCCGGCGTGAGGGTCGCGGGCGCGCACGAACGGGTACAGCCCGCTGTCCTCCGCCCGGTGATGGTCGCGGAGGAAGCCCATCATCCACGTGACATGGCGGGCGATCGCCTGCTGCTGCTGGAGCGGCGGCGGCGGCGTCTGGCCCAACACGAGTTGCGCGCGCTGCAGGTCGCGTCGCAGCGCGTCGTGGACGATGCGCATCATCCGCGTGTCGGCGGGTCCGTCCGGTTGATCCGTCATCTGGAAGCCCTCCTGGGGTTCGGGGAGCGCGGAACCACACGCTCCAAGGTCTCGGCCATCCATGCCTCGTACTGCTCGGGGGACCAGTCCGACGCGTCGACGAGCAGGAGGTACAGCTCTGGGCTGGTGAGCGCCCACAGCCCGTCGCGCTCGGAGCCGGTCGGCGAACGTTCCATGATCAGCTCGGCGGCGGCGGCGACGTCGCGGCGTTGGCGCTCGCGTGTTGCCGCCAACTCCGCCGCCAGCTCGTCGTCGGTGACGGCTGCCTCGCGGATCACCTTGGCGAACCCCGCGGACCGCCGGTAGATCGCCGTGAGCAACCGGGCAGCCGCCGCGGTCCGCTCGGCGTGGCGACCCTGGCCGATCGCCGCGAAGTCCGGGCGGTCGGCGACGGCGACCGCCCGGTCATCGCCGACGAGGGCGACGTCCACGGCCGCCTTGAGCAGGGCCCGCTTGGACGTGAAGTACGAGTAGAGCGTCTCGGTGGCCACGCCTGCGGCCGCAGCGACGTCCCGCATCCCGGTCGCCGCCCAGCCGTTGGTGAGGAACAGCTCGGTCGCCGCGCCAATCAGTGCAGTCCGCGTCTCGGCGGCTCGGCGAGCCCGCAGCGGCGACTCGTAACGCCGCTTCGTCGCCGCACCGTCTCGGCTGCCCATTCGGCGCAAAATAGCACAGACCTGTATTGACTACAAGGCTGTTCTAGCTAAGCCAAGATCTCAACCGCCGCCATCGGTCGTGACGAGCGCTTCCGCGAACCGCGGGTCGCTTGGTTGCACCTTCGGGAGCCGGCGTGCTGCGACGACCGCCAAGATCGAGAACAGTCCGAGTACGGCCAGCGCCGCGCGCAGGCCGTCGATGCGCGCGTCGGCGTTCTCCTCGACGATGGCGTCGGCCACCGAGGGGCGCACGTGGGCCTCATCGAGCGCGGCCTCGAGGTCGCTGTCGGACACGAACGGCACGCCGCTGGTCAGCTGGACTTCGGCTTGCGACACAACCTGATCGGGGACGTCGGGGTTATTGGCGAGGTCTGTGAAGAACGACGACGTCAGCGCGGAGATCAGCACCGCGCCGGCGAGGGCGGTCCCGATCGACGCGCCAAGGTTGGTCAGCGTGTTCTGCAGACCGCCGACCTCGCCGCTGCGCTCGTCAGGCACGGACGAGACCGTGACTGCGCCGAGCTGCGATGCCAGCGCGCCGATGCCCAACCCGGCGAGCAACATCGGCCACGTGACGATCTCCGGTCCGGCGCTGATGTCGAGCAACGCGACCATCACGGCGATCCCGGCGAACAATGCGAGGAAGCCGATACGTACTACGAATCGGGGTGACGCGTTCGGGAACATCCGCGGTACTCCGACCGCGGCGAGCAGCAGCGTCACGGACAGGGGCAGCAGCCGCACGCCGGTGGCGATGGCCGACAGGCCGAGCGCGACCGACAGGAACAGCGGGACGACGAAGAACAGACCGGCCTGCAACAGGTACTGGAAGAAGAACGCGGTGAGGCCGGCGCGGAGGACCGGATTGCGGATGCGGGGGAGGTTGATGAGCGGCTCTTTGCCTTGGGCGATGAGGTGGTCCTCCCAGCCCAAGAACAGCATCAGCACGATCGCGCCAGCGGTCATCAGCCAGATCACCGGCGACAGCCCGAGCCATTCCGGGGCATTGGGTTTGGGCTTGACGAACCCCCACGAGCCGGAGCGCAAGACGCCGTACACGAAGAGACCGAGACCGAGCGCCGACAATGCGGTCCCGACGAGATCGAGCTTCACGTCGCGCTCAGCCGGTGTGTCGGCAATCCGTCGCGTCAGCATGAGGATGACGATGACGATCAGCACCTCTCCTGCGAACACCCAGCGCCATGAGGCGTAGGTCGTGAACAGCCCGCCGATCAGCGGTCCGGCGGCCACGGCGATGGCGCCGGCAGACGCGACCAGACCGTAGGCGCGCGGCCTCGCATCGCGACCGAAGTTGGCGGCGACGAGCGCAACGATGGCCGGCAGGATGAGCACCGCGCCGAGCCCTTCGAGCAGGGACCAGCCGAACATCAGCACCGGCAGGCTGGGCGACAGAGCGGTCGTCAACGACCCGCAGCCGTAGATGATCGAGCCGATCGCGAACGCTCGCTTGCGGCCGATGATCTGACCGATCTTGCCGCCGGTGATCATGAACGCCGCCATCACCAGCGTGTACATGGTGATCGCGGTCTGGATGCCGGTCACCGTCGTTCCGACGTCCTCGGCGACGGTCGCGATCGACACGTTCATCACCGACGTGTCGAGCGTCATCAGGAACTGCGCCGAGGCCAGCGTGAGGAGCACGATCGAGGTTCCGCTGCTCGCCGCAGCAACGCTCGGACGACCTGAGTCGGCGGACATCGCCGGAGCGTAGGCGCCGAGGTTGGACGCCGAGGGGATCAGGCGGTGGAGATGGCGGCGGTCGTCATCGCGCTGTCCCCGGGTCCGGTGCGATCGCGGGGATCGAGGTGCTCGACCTCGATCAGCTTGGTGGTCAGTTGCGCCGAGCCGACGATCTCGGCGAAGGCCACGTCGGCTGCGTCGCGGCCTGATCCGATGCGCACCAGCCCGTCGACCGTCGCCATCCGCGTGGCGTCGAACAGATACCAGTCACCGTCCAGGTAGGCCTCGAAGAAGCCGTGGAAGTCGGGCGGCTGCAGGCCCACGGCGTATCCGGAGACGTAGCGGGCCGGGATTCCCATTGCCCGGCACAAGCTGATCGCCAGGTGGGCGTAGTCGCGGCACACGCCGGCGCCGCGGACCAGCACGTCCGCCGCGCTCGTCGATGCGTCCGTGCTGCCGGGGACGTAGTCGAGGCGCTCCCAGATCCAGTTGCAGAACCCGGTCACCCGCTCGAACCCCGGTTCCAGCTCACCGAACGTGTTGGCGGCTACCCGGCCGAGGAGGTCCGACTCGCAGTACCGGCTGGGGTGGAGGAACTCGAGCGCGTCGCCAGGCAGCTCGGCGAACGGCACCTCGACCCGCGGGACGTCGTCGGGGACGTGCGCCTGCAACGTCACCACGGCGTCGTAGGTCAACGCCAGCGGTCCGGGCTGGGCGACGAGGCGTACGAGGTCGTGCCCCGACGGCTCGACTCGCGCCCGCCGCCAGTCGGGCTGGGGTGCCAGCTCGAGGCGCTGCTCGTCGACATGCTGGCGGGCATTGTCGGCGGCCAGCACGGCGAAGCTGAAGCTGGTCGGAGCCGTCACGTCGTAGCGCAGCTCGGTGTGCACGCTGATGCGCGTCACTGGTGCATCCCGGGGTCGGAGGGGATCGGATCGGGCAGCAGCGGCGCGGCCCACTCCTTCGGCACCTCGGCGAGCGCGAGACGCAGCTGGTTGTGCCAGAACTCGTGGGTCGCGGCGAGCTCGTCACCGTCGAAGCGATGCTCGCGCAAGCCGTCGGCGGTCAGGACCACGACGTCGATCGGGAACTCGACGTCGACGACGCTGGCCCGTGTCGCGTCGAACGCCAGGTAGGCCAGGGCGATCGCCTCGGGGAGCGCGGTGTGGACCGTCAGCAGGCGGTCGAGGATCGGCTTGCCGTAGTAGGTGCGACCGATGATGAATGACGGCGCGTCGTCGGTCGCGGTCACCCAGTTGCCCTCCGGGTAGACCATGAACAGCGCCGGCTCGCCGTCGCCGGCCATCTGCCCGCCGACGATGGCGTGGAGGTTGAAATGCAGCCCGCTGCCCTCGAGCGCCGCACTGTCCTCGGCGCGCACGGCCTTCAGCTGGTCGCCGAACGACGTCACGAGCTCGTGCAGCCGGCGGTAGGGCTGGGCGAGGCCGGTCAACGCGTCCTCCAGCCGCAGCACGACCTTGTCGCGCACCGATCGCAACCCCGACGTCATGACGAACCACGGGTGGCCGTCGTGGTCGTGCAGCGACAGCTTGGCCTTGCTCGATGCTTCGCTGCCGCGCACGATCTGCGTGTCGGCCAACCCGACCAGCCCCGCCTCGACCCGCAATCCGACGCAGAACGTCATCAGGACGGCGTATACCCGTCGGTCTGGGCGAGCACGCGCAGCATCACCTCGTCGGCCCCGCCGCCGATGCCGATCAGCCGGTTGTCACGGAGGAACCGCGCCGTCCACGTCTCCTCCATGTACCCGATCCCGCCGTGGA
>JBIOUO010000461.1:0-16426 GCA_044867195.1 Ilumatobacteraceae bacterium | reverse complement strand
TACCACACCGCCCCGACCCGCTCCAACAACACATGCATCCCCGATACCGCAGCATCGGAAGCGAGTGAGAGATCGGCGTCACGACGCGTTCCGATGCTGTACCGCTCGCCGTCCAGCACCGCCACATCGTGCCAACCCGGCCCCCACACCTCGAGCGCCGCCATCGACCCTCCTCCACCTCCTCCCCGACCCTCAGTCGGTGGCGGCAGATCATCCCAGACATCGAAGCCCGACCGAGGCCGATTGTCGATGCTGTCGCCCTCACGCTCTCGCACAAGTGCCTCGCCCGATGGCATGACCGGCAACAGCCAAGCAAGGGGCTTCGCGTAGCTGCATGCTCAGATGGCTGGCGCCGCTGTCTCTTGGCAGCGAGGGCATCCCAGACGAGCTGTGCCCCTCCACGCCGAAGCAGCTCGTCCGCGGCGGCGACTTGCTGCGTCGAGCCCGGCGCGATCGCAGCCGTACCGCCTCGATGATCGTCTCGAACGATGACACGGGACAGCGATGGGACGCAGCTCAGGCATCGTCATCCAAGGGCATCAGACCCGGAGGAGGTGACTGATGCGGGCAGACACGCGCACACCGACACGCAGCCGCCAACAGTGACCCAGCGCCACAGTGGACGCCGCCGCGACGCGACGAGAGTTCAACCCGGCGGCGCACCGTGGCCGGCAATCCTCGAGCAGCGGTGGTCACGGTGATTGAAGCCAGACCTGACAGCGCCGGGACAGTCACGATAATCTTCCGGGTCCCCTCGGTCCCCAACACGAAACGGATCAACGTGGTCGGCGAGTTCAACCAGTGGTCCAGCGTCGCCACACCGATGGAACGCGACGATGACGGCTTCGTCGCTCGGATCGCCGTGCCGATCGGACGGACCTACCGTTTCCGCTACCTCCTCGACGGGCAACGCTGGGAGAACGACTGGGCCGCCGACAGCTACGCCGCCAACCAGTTCGGCGGCGACGACTCCGTGATCGACCTCACCCTCACCGGGACGCGGGCCGACATCGTGCGCAAAGCATGCACGCGCTACGTGCCCGACTCCGTCGCCAGCAACGGTCACGCTCCGTGTCAATGACCCCCGGAATCTCAAGCAACCATCAGGCGCGACGTCCCTCGCACTCCGTAGGGATCACATCCGTTCCGTTTCTACGGCGACCCCAGCGGAAAGCGCCGTGCTGGCTGTCGCAAGCGATCCTACCGACCGTGCCGGTCCCGGCGATCGACTGCGGCTGAACCCAGTCCCGATGACATCGTCCGCGCCAAAGCTGGCGATCGGCCTGCGAGTTGTCAGGCTGTCAAGAGGGCTCGGCGTCAGAGGCCGGCCTTTGCGTTGCGTTGGAATCGTCGGTTTCGGTCAGTCCCAGCAGAGGCAGAACGGGTGGCCGACGGGGTCAAGGTAGACCCGCCAGTTCGAGTCCTCGTCGATGCCGGGCTGCAGCTCGGTGCGGCGGGCCCCGAGGGCCAGGACCTGCTGCTCGGCGCGGTCGATGTCGTCGACAGTCACGTCGATGTGGAGCTGCTGCCCGTGTTCCACGCTGGGCCAGTCGGGCGCCTGGTAGTCCGGGGCCCGCTGGAAGCTGAGGAGCACGTTGCCGCCGTCGCGCAGGTTGACCCAGTCTTCATCGGCGTACGTGATCTCGCCACCCACGAGCGCGCGGTAGAACCCAGCCAACGCTCGGGGGTCGGGACAGTCAAGCACCACTGATCGCATCGTTGCGATCGCCGGCATGACCAGCAGCGTACCCACCGTTCCCGCGGCCGACGGCCGGGCGGCGACGTGTCAGGGTCGTGAGACCGGAGAACGAGAAGTCTCTGGCGATCCATCGAGCGGCCTTTCTGGGGTACGACCCGCATCGAGCCCAGCGGAGCCGTCACCGGGACCGCCGCGGAGGGCGACGCAGCTACCGAGGCCGACACCGTCGCCAGCTTCGTCCAGCGTGTGGAACCGTTCGATAACGGGTACGCCCTCACCCACCGGCCAGCGGGAGGCCCGGTGCATATCGGCCCGACTCGACACCGGCGGCAAGCACGTGGCGTGGCCGACCTCAGCGAGCCTTCGCTGGCCGGGCGTGTTGCCGGGGCGCGGTCGACGGAGCCCCGCCGCGGACGTTGAGCGCGGCCCCAGCGCGGTCAGCTCCGCTGACGTCGTCGCTCTGCAACGGGCATTCGGCATTGGTGGTTGAGCGCTGACATTGTCGGGCAGCGAGCCGATCCGCCCTACTCAAGGGTTGACTGGCCGCTCGACATCGGCTGCTGCGCGAGGGTCAGATGTCTGGCCGGGGATCGAAGTACCGAATGACGGGCGGCGCCGCCATCATGTCGACCAGGCCACTCGCCGACCCTGATTCCACGCGCCACGCAAGGTAAGCGACGTGAGCGTCTCGTGCCGTCCAATGTTCCACCACCATGACGTGCCCGGGATCGTCGAGGTCGATGACGGTCTCGAGCGTC
Organism: Ilumatobacteraceae bacterium; assembly: GCA_044867195.1. Taxonomy (GTDB): domain Bacteria; phylum Actinomycetota; class Acidimicrobiia; order Acidimicrobiales; family Ilumatobacteraceae; genus JALZMG01. The sequence continues at coordinate 13,969 of JBIOUO010000461.1, read as the reverse complement.
TCGCACCCCTCGAAGGCCCTCGTGTCCGGCAAGACCTCCGCCAGCATGGTCAACGCGTCATCGATCAGCTCGGGCTTAATGAAGAATTCAGCCGTCACGACCACTGCCACCGCCGCCTCCCTATCGCATCACGGTTGACGGACCATACCAACGCCATCGAGACGAAGAGAGCGTGCCTCGCGCGCGCATCGAAGCCGCCGCGATCGCTGCGCACCGTGCCGGTTTGTCGTGGGGTGCGATCGGCGCCCAATTGGGCATGACTCGCCAAGGTGCCCGCCAGCGATTCGAACGCCTCGTCAACCACTGAGCGCTCCCCACCTGGTTCCGGCGGGAACAGCGCTCCGTTTGCCGTTCGGTGCGTTCGAGCCTAGCCCCCGGGCGGACGCGCTCGCGCCACATCACCCGCACACAACCACCCGTCGGAGACCGCGTAACGTCGAGCACTTCGGCCCTCCTGCGGTGCGGTGATACCACGCGGGAGCCCAGGGCAGTTGGCGGGGCCGGTCAAACTGTCTCGTTCGGACGCGACCAGCGCCCCCGCAACACCGAACGGGCACGTTCCCATCAGGGCACCCCGTCGCCTGAACGGCGGAGAACCCGCAACTTGAACACATGTGGAATCAGTCGGTCGAGGAGACCACGAGGCAGGCGGCGCACGGCTCGATCTCGGGTGTCATCCGTCGCCGCGGCGGCCACTTCATCGAGCGTCACCGTCTTCGCTTCTTCGACCATGAAGGGGCCGCCTTCCATCGCTGATGCTTCGACACGCTGGAGGTCGTCGGCATCCGCGTTTGCTGGGCTCTGGCGTGGTACGCGGTAACGAATCGCGGCTCCGTGAGTCAGTAGATGTTCGTAAGCTCCGATCGAAGGAGGGGGCAGATGACCACGATCCACGCCGACGAGCTACGACCCGGAGACGTCGTCGACTACCACGGCCAGCACCATTGCGTGACGCACATCGACCGGCATCGCGGCTGGGCGTTCTCGATCGCGTTTGACGACGCCGGCTGGGCGATCGCCATCGGAGAGACCGACCTCCTCGTCGTCGACCGGTCCAACTGACGACACCTGCCTGCCCCGGAGTGCCGTCCGAGCCGGTTCGCGCTTCTCGACATCGGCCGTGCAGTCGTTCTCGTACTCCTCGACGAGGTGCGCGAACCGAACCACCAGGCATGTCGGTCGGTCCTCGCCGGCTGGTGGGTTGTCGCCGTCGACCTCGACCCGGCAATAGTCGTCTCGCCCGATGAGTTCGGACCCCACCGGTCGTCGCCACACTCCATGGACCACACGATCAGCCTGGCGACCGCCGACAGAAGCCGCTCGCTCGCCTTCTACCGCGATGGGCTCGGGCTCGAGACCTTCGGCCCGCTCGCCGATGATGGCATTCCCGAGCCGCTCCAGTTCCGCCTGGCGTCGAACGTGAGCCTGATGCTGATTCCGACCGGCGGCTTCGGCTGGGTCGCCGGCGAGGACCGCATCGCCCCGCCGGGCGCCATCGAGTGCGTGCTCTCGGTCTACGCCCCTGACGAGGACGCCGTTCGGGTGCGCTACGAGGCCGCCCTCGCCGCCGGAGGGACCACCGTCTATGCGCCCTCGCAGCGAGAGTGGAACGCCTTTGCCGCCCAAGTGGCCGATCCCGACGGACACCTCTGGATGATCCTGATACCGCCGGATGATTGGACCGACTGACGCCACTTCGCAGCCTGGCATGCCCACTTGCGCTCGATGCCCACTCCTCGTGCGCAACTACCTGCCAACTCGCAGAACCCGAGACCGCCAACCAGCGATCGCGCGTAGAGCCATCGAAGCCGCTACCTGGCGGACGCGCACGGCCTCCGCAAGGCGCTCAGGGGTGCTGCCCGCCGACATGGCCTCACTCTCCCCACCGTGCCCACTGCCGCACGGCGTGCGCTGTTCCAGGTGACGGCGTCGGAGCGCGCGATATCGCCGCGCATGACGTCCGTCCGGAGGTTGCCGGAGGCCGTGCACTTCGGCCCAACGCGATGGCGGATGTCCCGCTTCGTGTTGACGTTCGGGATCACCACCGAACTTCAAACACGAACGGGACATCCTCCGGCGCCATGGCGGCGCGGGTACCGTCTGCGCCGATGGCTAGGGGAATCGGATGACCGGGGAGCGCCTCCATCCGCCGCTGTTCGGAGTGCGCGTCGTCGACGCATCCGCCGGGTTGCCAGGGGCGTTCTGCGCCAAGCACCTCGCGGATGCGGGAGCGGAGGTCGTGCGCGTCGAACCGGCCGCAGGGGCTGCCTTGCGGCGCTGGTCGATCGGCGCACGCCAGGACCCGCACGGCGACGGGCCACTGTTCCAGTTCCTGGCCGCCGGCACCCGCTCCGTCGTCGGCGGATCGGAGACCGTGGAGAGGCTGGCGGCGGAGGCCAACGTCGTCATCGACGACGGTCCACCGGGCGCCGCGTCGAGGCTGGGCGAGACCTATCCGCATCTTGTGCTGACGACGATCACGCCGTTCGGCACCCACGGACCGTGGGCCGACCGTCCTGCGACCGAGTTCACGCTGCAGGCCTGGACGGGTTCGATCGCCTTGCGGGGCACACCCGACCGCCCTCCCCTCCACGCCGGCGGGAGGATCGGGGAGTGGGCGACGGGCATCTCGGCGGCGGTCGGGACGATGGCAGCCCTGCGCGAGGCGCGCAGGAGCGGCAACGGCGATCACGTCGACGTCTCGATGTTCGAGGTCGTCACGATCATGCTCACCCTCTACCCGTACATGTTCGGTGCGCTGATGGGGTTCCCTGAGCTGCCTGCGGTCCGGATGATGGAGACCCCGGGCTGTGAGAAGACGGCCGATGGCTGGATCGGCTTCTGCTGCAACTCCGTCGAGCAAGCGGCCGCGTTCTGGAAGCTGGTCGGCATGCCGCAGCTCGCAGAGGTCCCCGAGTTCGTCAGCGCCGCGTCGCGCTCGCTGGACCGGGCGGGGGTGCTCCCGCTGTTCGAGGACGCTCTGCTGGCCCAGACCACCGCCGACCTGCTGTCCGAGGCCGTGGCGCTGCGGATTCCGGCTGTGCCACTCGGTCACGCCGCCGACCTGCTCACCAACGAGCATCTGCGCGCTCGTGGCGCCTACGTCGACAGCCCGCACGGCTTCCACCAGCCGCGGGTGCCGTACACCATCGGCGAGCGGCCCCGACGCCAGCCCGCCCGTGCACCGTCGGTCGGTCAGCACGCCGAGGAGGCGTGGAGTGAGCCGTGGGAGGCACCGCCCGCGCCCGGTGAGCGCCGCCGCCCGCTCGACGGGATCAGGGTGCTCGACCTGACGACGTGGCTCGCCGGCCCGATCGCCGCCCACACGTTCGCCGGGCTCGGCGCGGAGGTGATCAAGGTCGAGTCCTGCCACCGGTTCGACAACATGCGCCTCTCGGCGACGAAGCGCTACAGCGACGACCACTGGTGGGAGTTCGCGCCTCTGTTCCATGGCGTCAACGCCGGCAAGCGCGACATCACCCTCGACCTCGCCACCGAAGACGGCCGCCGGCTCGCCCGCGAGCTGGTCCAGCAGTGCGACGTCCTGATCGAGAACGGAACGCCTCGGGTCCTCGACCAGCTCGGCCTCGGGTGGGACGTCGTCCACTCGCTCAACGACCAGACGATCGTCGTGCGAATGCCGGCCTTCGGTCTGACCGGCCCGTGGCGTGATCGTCCCGGTTTCGCGCAGTCGATGGAGCAGCTGTCGGGCATGGCCATGATCACCGGCTTCCCCGACGGACCGCCGACGAACCCGCGTGGGCCGTGTGACGCCATCCAGGCGATGCAGGCCTCGATCGCCACGTTGGCTGCGCTCGAAGCCCGCGAGCAGACTGGAGTCGCCAGCATGGTCGAGGTCACGATGGTCGAGACGATCCTCGCCATCGTCGCCGAGAGCCAGCTCGAGCACGAAGTGCACGGCGTCGACCTGGAGCGGATGGGCAACCGCGGCCCCTACGCCGCGCCACAAGGTCTGTACCCGTGCAGAGGCGAGGAGAAGTGGCTCGCAGTCGCGGTCCAGACCGACGCCGAGTGGGACGGGCTCAGGGCGGCGCTCGACCTCCCCGACGACCCGGCGCTGACGACGATGGCCGGACGGCAGGCAGCACACGACGACCTCGACGCACGGATCGGCGCGTGGGCCGGCGGACAGGACCTCGAGGCCGCAGTGGCTCACCTCCTCGCCCATGGGGTGCCGGCGGCCTCGGTCGAGAGCGGCTTCTTCCTCCACTTCAACGAGCAGCTCGTCGATCGCGGCTTCTTCGAGGAGGTTGAGCACCCGTTCGCCGGGCGCTACGGCACGCCTGGCCTACCGTTCCGGCTGGCGAGCGTGGGGCGATGGTTCCAGCGCGCCGCGCCCTCGCTGGGCCAGCACAACGACGAGGTACTCTCCGGGCTGCTCGGAGTCTCCCAAGAGGAGCGAGAACGGCTGCACGACACCGGTGTAATCGGCGACCGAATCTCCCGTCACTTCCACGCCTGACGGTCGGGAACCAACCCGTCCGTATCCCCGGGTGCAATCTCAGGCGTGGCGCCTACCTGCTATCGGCGATGAGCGCCGCTGAACGCCGTCATCGTCGTGGTCGTGATCTTCATCATGCTCGTGGGCGCGATGTTGTAGAGCTCAGCACCTCCCACCGGTGGTCGACGAATCGATCCAGACCCGTCTACCGCCGGAAACGCCGCTCATAACGTCGACCGAAGGCGTGCGCAGAGGGAGCACTTCATCCCGAGCTGGACGGTCGTAGTCACGCCTCGTGGTCGTGAGGGCGTCGAACGTTCGGTGGCGCTTCCGAAGCCCGGTGGCGTGCGACGAGCGCCCCGAGCGGTCGTTCGGTGCTGACGTGCTCCCAAGCGGGGCGATGAGCAGCGAGCAGTGATTGCGACCCGCCGGCGCATAGGATCGTCGGGGTGAGCGACTCCGCCTACCGTCAGGTCGAGGGGTCCCACGGAATGGCGCTGCTGCCGAGTGACCTTACCGAGGAGCAGCTCGCCGCCGCTCCGGTGCTGACGTCTGTCGACGCGCTCCTCATCGAGGAGCTGTCCGTCGATGAGGACGACGCGTTCGCCGCTGCCCTTGTTTCGTGAGCCTCACCGTCGATACTGGTGTCTTCAGCGCCTCACTGAGCCGGCGCCATCGGCCGCGGCTGGAGCCGATGGTCAGTCTCATGGCCGGACACCAGATCTCCTGGCAGCCGTGACCGTGAGCGAACTCCGATATGGCGCCCTTGTGGCCGGCTGGGGCGAAGCCAGACGAGCGCGCCTCGAGGATTCGCGCAACGACCGTTGTCCCGGTCACCGACGCCCTGCTGACCCGTGTCGCGCGGCTGCGTCTCGCCTGCCGCGCAGCTGGGCATCCACTCCACGACCGAACCCACGCCAGCGACCTGTGGATCGCAGCCTCGGCCATCCACATCGGCGCCTCGCTGCTGACCGCCGACAAGGTGTTCGACGACACCCCGGGACTCGTCCTGCGCCGGTAGCGGCCGCTACCGGAGCATGCTCGGCGAACCGTACGCGTCGAACAGTCCGGTAATCCCCGGCCTCGGCACGGCCAGTCGTCTACGAAGCGCCGAACGCCGGCTCGCGGACGACCGATGATGCGCGAGCAGTAACACACGCTTGCCGCTCGTCACGCTGCTCCACATCGGCCCAAGGTGGGGCGCTCGTAACGCTCCTCGATGACGGCGGGTCGTCGGTCGAAGTCGCGGAGCGCCTGCGTGGCCGCCCGCAGGATCTCGGCTTTGGCGGTCGCGTTCAGAATCGGCGAGCTCGATCGTCAGCCAGAGACGGTTGGCGTCTCGCCGTACGGCGATCGCGATGGTGCCGTCGGGATGGTGCAGCTGGGCGGTCGCGACGACGCCGAGTCCGACGAGGCGATCCACACAACGGCTTGGGCGTGGGCGTAATCGTCGTAAGTAAGCGACCCGCTCGCACTCATCGAGCAGATCGGCACCGGCCGCCGTCGTCCATGACGTGATCGGGGCCGGCGTGCCGGCACCGCCGGGGTCGAACACGACGACGGGCACCCGATTGCGTACCGCGCAGATGGCACCGTGCTCGACGTCGTGGGTTCCGACCTCGGGCACGAGGACGGCCACATCGACGTGCTCGCGAGGGTGCACTCGCCACCGACCGCCAGACCGCGACAGGTATAGCGGCGATCAGACGTGTCACACCGCACGATCTGATGACCGGCTGCGGTCAACTCGTCGACCGCCCCGTTTGCCAGCCTGCCGGCACGCGATCCCAACATCAGCACCTTCACGTGCGTCCTCCTCGACAGGCGCGACGGTGTCACCGTGGCGCGGCGGCCAGGGCCGGAAGTCCCGGTGTCAGCCCGATCGGCACCACGGTCGAGTTGGGGTCGGGCGCCTGGTGACGGGCGATGGCGGTGCACGTCACGCCCGCGAACGCTCCCGCGCTCGGTGACGCACCTTGCTGCTGATCGGCGCTGGGCTAGTGACACTGGTTCCTCGCAGCCGAGCTACCGTCGCCGCGTCAGGACCACGTTCATCATCAATCCAAGGGGGCGGCATGCCGACGGTGATCGGGCACCATGACATCTCGAAGGGGAAGGATCACTGGCTCGCTTCACCGAAGCGACAAGAGGTCTTTGGTCCCCTCGGTGTCACGAACATCAGAACCTTCGTCAATCCGGAGAACCCAACCCAAGTTGCCGTTCTCATGGAGGTTGCCGACCTTGATGCCCTCATGGCCGCCATGCAGAGCGAGGCAGCAGCCGAGGCGATGGCTCACGACGGCGTCGTGCCAGAGTCCTTGGTGATCCTCGTCGAGGAGTAGACCCTCCCCGCCCATCGCTGCCGTTCGGCGGCCGCGGCCAGGCCGCTCGGCGGACGCGCTGGCGCCATATCGGCCGCGCACGACGACGGCCCGAAGGCTGTCGTAGGCCGAGCACGTCGGCCCATCGCGTGCACTCGGAACGCGCGGCGATCTGCGCGCGCTCGTCGACGGTCCGCCACTGGCGAGGGGTGCCCGTACGGGCAGTCGGTACTGGGTACAAGCCGGCAACCTCTGCGACCACGGACGACCGAATGGTGGTTCGGATTGGCACCGACGTGGAGCAGTCAGATGAGCTTATGGTCATAGGCGTAGGCGGTTGCAGCCGACCGGGAGGAGACGCCGAGCTTGGTGAAGATGTGGCTGACGTGGCTGGCCACGGTCTTTTCGCTGACGACCAGTTCTTGGGCGATGACGCGGTTCGTCATTCCTCGGCCGAGCAGGCGGAGCACCTCGAGCTCGCGGCGGCTGAGTCCTTCGAGTGACGCGACTGCCCTGTGCGCGATCGTGTTCGGATCCGCGCCGAGCGACCCGAGTGTGGACCGGGCGGCATCCGACTCGATCCTGGCGGCGTCCCGGTCACCGAGCTGGTCGCAAGCGTCGGCGATGAGCAGGCGGGTGCGGCTGGCCTCGTGGCGCACGCCGAGGTCGTTGAACTCGTTGAAGGCTCGCCGCAGTGCGAGCAGCGCCGCTGTGGCGTCGCCGTCTGCGAGCAGCACGGCACCGGCGGCTCGGGCGGCATACGCGCGAAGCAGGTGCGTCGGTATCTCGGCGGCGAGGGTGCGCAACTCGTCCGCGGCGGCGCGGGCGGCGTCGGTGTCGCCGGTGGCGAGGACGATCTCGACGTAGGAGCCGAGTAGGCGGGCCCGTGAGAGCGGATTGTCGGCCTCGCCCAGAGCCCGGCGGATCATGGCATCGGCGGTGTCGAGTCGGCCCTGTGCCAAGCGCAGGAGTGCGAGGCCGGGCTGCGGATCGTGGCCGTGGCCGCTGGCGCGCTGGTAGGCGGCTGCGGCTTCGGCGAGGTGGCCGGCGAGGCGGAGGAGATCGCCCTCCAACGCGCGGGCAGCTCCGAGCACGCTGGGCAGGACGGGGTCAGCGAGGCGATCGCAGGCGCGGCGTGCCTCGGCGAGCGCCTCGGGCCACGACCCGAGCAGCCCGAGGATCTCGGCTCGGTGCAGGAAGCAGTGGCCGCGATAGAGCACGAGCTCTTGCTGGGTGTCGCACCAGTGTGCGAACGAGTCGGTCCAGGTTCGCCACCGCCCGAACTCCAACAGCTCAGCGCAGGCGTCGATCACCGTGCAGTAGGCGTCGCCGGTGGCGAGCGGTGACAGTTCGCCGGCTTCGATCGACACCATCGCCTCGTCGAGCCGCGCCATCCCGTCGTCGATCTCACCGAGGTAGACGAGCATGCGCCCCTCGCCGACGCGAGCCAGCGTCATCAGCTCGCGATGGGCGAAACGGGCGCCGACCTTGCCGGCTTGGAGGAACAGGCTGTGGGCGCCGGCGATATCGCCGGCCTCGAACAGTCGCAGCATTCCTCGGCCGTAGTCGAGGTAGCCCTGCTCGACGCAGTCGATGCCCGCTTCGTCGACGAGGCGGCCGGTCCGGTCGACCCAGCCGCGGCAACGGCCGAGATCTCCCTTGAACCCGAGGCATTGCGCGAGCTTGATCCCGAAGCTCGCGGCCCGGTGCAGTTCACCGGCGGCGCGGGTGATCTGGTGCGCCCGGATCCAGTGGGTGAAGCCCTGCTCGTCGTGGCCGGTGAGGTAGGCGGCCGTAGCGAGGCGATCGAGATCGTCCACGTCGAGCCCGTCGGCCGGCAAGGCGGAGAGCAGCCGCCAGGCGTCACCCCAGCGGTGCTCGTCACACGCCGCCCGGGCGTCGTCGATGGTCCGCATCACGCCGACCAGTCTGACCAGGTCTGAAAGGGTGCTCAGGCGAAGAAGGCCTCGGCGTCTTCAGGCAGAAGGCCGAGGAACATCCACATCTCAGCGATGCGGCCGCCTTCGAACCGGTAGACGAACGCGTTGCGCGACTCGATCGCTTCAGTGTCGCGGGGGCGGCCGAGGGTGGCGTGCTCCCACTCCGCGGCCCACCCGTCGGCGCCAACGCAGAACTGCTGGTCGAGCGCGATCCGGCCGCCGGTCATGTCGAAGAACGATCCGATGACCCCGAGGAGGCCGCCGAGGCCGGAGTGCTCGCCGGCCATTGGGTGGGGGCCACGGAGGTGGAAGGTGAGGTCGTCGGTGAAGATCTCGGCAAGGGTGTCGTGATCCTGGTCGAAGATCGCCTTGGTCATGCGGTTCACCGTGTCGACGGTGGGCTGGTCGCTGCTCATCGGTCCTCCAAAACTGATCGGGGCTGTCCTCGATGACCGTAGGAACCTCGGTGTTGCGCGCGCATCGGGCGAACTATCGATCTTCATCGCCGCGCGGCTCGGGAATTCTTCCGGTGCCGGCATCAGCCGTTTCCGTGGTTCTCCCGATGCGTCAAATCACCGGCCCTTCGTACCGTGGCCGCAGCGATCGAGACGAAGGAGAGCCCGTCATGAATCCAATCGCATCATGCGTCCTCGACGATGCCCGCGCCCAAGACCTCAGCGAACGGCTGGCGGACGTGTTCCGCACCGCCCAAGCCGGCCAGGTTCTCACCGAGGACGTCTTCCTCGACGGCAACCCGCCGCTGTGGCGGTTCCAGCTCCAAGGGCGGGAGCGCTTCGATCGCTGGATCAAGAGCTTCATGCCCGACGGCGCCGATACGACCGTGGTCCGCACCATCCCCACCGTCACAGGGTTCGTCACCGAGTTCGTTGGCTGCCACCACCAGGATGGCGACGAGATCACCGACCGCAAGATCCTCCTCGCCGAAGTGCGTGGCGACCAGATCGCCGAACTGACCATCTACTGCAGTGGCGACTGGAATGCCGAACTACGCGCCCGCCACGCCGCCGAGACCGCGCTCCTCCGGGCCTGAGGGCCGGCGATGGCCACCACCACAGCACCGGTGGCAACGGCGCTCGTCGAGACCGGCGGCGACCGGAGCCTCATCGGCGCCGCCAGCCTGGCCATCGGGCCGCTTGTCATGGCGATCGGCGACCTGCTCCATCCCACCGAGACCGCCGAAGTCAGCGATCAGGTCTCCATCGTGGTGGCCCACGCCACGCGCTGGTACCTGGCGCATCTGCTGCTCCTCGCCGGCCTGGTGCTGGCCGTCCCCGGGCTGCTGACGCTCAGCGAGATCGCCGCGGCGAGAGGGCCACGAGTCGGCTACGCGGCGCGCCTGCTCCTGATGGTCGGCGCGGCAGGGGTATCGGCCGTCTTCGTGGCCGAGATGCTGGCCGGACGGCTCGCGTCCACCGCTGGCGCGGCAGCGACCGAGGACTTGCTGGACGTGATGTTCTCCGGACCGATCGCAGGTCCGATGACGCCGATCATGCTGTCACTCTTCGTGGGAACCGCGGTGCTCGCCGTCCCGCTGATCGCTGACGGACCACCAATCCGCTGGCCGGCCGCCGCACTGCTGGTCGGGACGCTGCTGATCATGGCCGAGATCATCTCCTCCCAGGTTCTGCTCAGCCAGATCGGCAATGTCATGGTGTGGGGCGCCAGCGCGGCCTTGGCGTGGCTCCTCATCCGGACGCCGCGATGATCCTCGCCGTAGACTTTCGCCTCGCCCCTGTGGTCGATCCTGCAACGTCGGACGACAGCGCGCTCTGGCCACACGCATTGCTTCTGCTTCTGGAGCGGCCGGTTGGCGCACTCGAGTCACGCCCGGTGTTCGCGTCGAGTCCTCACGGCGCCGAGGTCGCTTGTTTGGCGCGACCTGCTCGAGACCGAGGAGCTCGGTGACGTCGCGTGCTGACGAGCCCGGCGCCGTCGATCGGTGATGCAGCCCGTCGCGGCAATCCGGTGCGCGCGTAGACGACTCAGGCGACCCGGTGGCTGACCGACGGTGGTGGCAGTGGAGCCGGCAGCCGGCGTTGGCCGAGTTGGGCGTCGAAGAGGCGGACGAATTCACCGTTGCGTGCGACGAGCTCGTCGAGCGTTCCCGTTTCGACGATTCGACCGCCCGCCAGCACGACGACCCGCGATGCACTGTCGAGCGCGCTGAGGCGGTGGCCGAGCAGGAGCGTCGTCTTGCCGTGTCGCTGCTCGAGGATCGAGTCGATGACCTTGCGCTCGGTGTGCGAGTCCAGGTTGCAGGTCGCTTCGTCGAGCACGAGGATCGGCGCATCGCGTACGACCGCCCGGGCCAGTGCCAGTCGTTGTCCCTGGCCGGCCGAGAAGTTCTCGCCGCCGAGCGCCACCTGGGAGTGGAGGCCGTGGCGAAGCCGTCGCACGAATGCGTCCGCCTCGGTCACCTCGAGCGATCGCAGCACGACGTCGTCGGGCACGTCCTGGAGCATCGCCACGTTGTCGCGCACGCTGCGTTGCAGCAGGCCGCTGTCTTGGAACACCGCCGCCACTTGCCGCCGCCAGTCGGCGTGGGTGACGTCGGCGTGGGAGCGACCGTCGATGAGAACGTCGCCGCTGTCGGGGTCGTAGAAGCCGCACACGAGGTTGGCGACGGACGTCTTGCCTGATCCGGTCTCACCGACGAACGCGACGACCTCTCCGGGTTCGATGCTGAGGGACACGTCCGCGAGCGCGTGCGAGCGACCACTGAGACGAAGTGACACATGCCGCAGCTCGATGGCGCCGGTCGCGGTCCACTCCGTGTCCGGCGTGCCGCGGTCGATCTCGTTGGGACGCTGGAGAACCTCTTCGACTCTGCGCACCGCGTCGAGCGCCAACGTGAGGTTGCTCAGGTGCGACGGGAACTGTTGCGCCGGTCCGAGGAACAGGCTGATCGTCCCGACGACGACGACGAGGTCGCCGGCGGTGGCGCTGCCGGCGATGACGTTGCTCCCCAGCCACCACAGCACCAGCCCTGCGAGCGAGGCGAACAGCAGCGCCGACAGCGCCGCCGGAACGGCGAGTGCGATGCGTTGTGCGCGCTGGCTCTCGGCGACCGCGTCGAAGTCGTCGACGAGCCCTTCGACGAAGCGGTCGGTCGAGCCCGACAGGCGCACCGAGCGCAGCTCGACGAAGGTGTCGACGGTCCTGCTGGTGAACCGTTCCATGCTCATCCACACGTGATGCTGGGCGTTGGTTGCACGGCGGCGAGTGACGTGCCAAATCAGCCACGACAACGGCAGCGATGCGGCCACCGCGACACCGACCATCATCGAATGGGACAGGATCAGAACGAGCGCGAACGATGCCATCCCAACATCCGCGCACAGCGCCACGAGGTTCGGCCCGAGACCTTGAGCCACGTCGGTCGCGGTCATGGTGCGGAGTACGAATCCGGCTGTGCACCGGGTGTCGTACACACTCTGGGGAAGGGTGGCGAAGTGGCGCAGCAGCTTGGCGCCGACGTGGCGTGAGATGCGTCGTTGCAGGCCACCCTCGCCCACGACTCGGGCGAGCAGGATCATCGCTTGCACGGCGCCGAGACTGACCAGCACGAGTGCGAGAACGGCGAGCATCGTCGAGTCACCTCGCGGGAGCACGCGATCGAAGACGTGCCCGAGCACGAGTGGTGATGCAAGGAGGAGCGCGGACCCGGCCGCCGCGCCGCTGACGGCGAGCACGACCCACGCCAAACCACGGGCGACGAGCTGCCGTGCGGCGCGACCCGGCTCGACGCGCGAGCGGCGTGGCCGGAGGGCCGCGGTCGGCCGGTACTCGACGACGTAGCGGCTGGACTCCCGTTCGTAGTCGGCGCGGCGCATGAACGTGCGGCCGCGGTTGGGATCCATCACCCACAGCCCACGGCGCGTCCATCGCAGGAGCACGACGAAGTGTCCCGCTCCGGGGTCGAGGTGGACGATCGCCCAACCATCGATCGTGCGCAGCCCGTCATAGTCGCTCACCGCCGCTGTCGACTGGAGACCGATGGTCCGCCCCCCGTGGACGAGTCCCACGAGGTGCGTGCCGTTGTTGTCGGTGCGCACGAGATCGCGGGCTTCCTCCACGGACACCTCGTGCCCGGCTGCCCACGCCACGCTGGCAAACGCCGCGGCGCCACAATCGCGCAACTCGGTGGGGCGCATCCACGGCACGCGCCGACCACGTCGCAAGCCTTCGCGTCGCATGCTCAGGCCCTGGCGATCAGCAGTTCGGCCAGCCGCTCGTGGATCGGCAGGCCGGTCCTGTCGGCGATCCACCCGAACTGGCCGCCCGGGTTCACTTCGAGGAAGACGTGCTCACCCTCCGGCGTCACGATGAAGTCGAGGCTGCCGAAGCACAGGTTCATGCGGCGCATCAGCTCGCCGATCTGCTCTTCGACGGTTGCGTCGAGCACGTGCACGAGATGGGGTGTGTTCGCCAGGTCGTAGCGTCGCCAGTCCTTGTCGGCCACCGTGCTCTGCTGTGACTCGATGCGGCAGGCGAAGATGGTGCCGCCGACGTACACGACCCGCAACTCGAACGCCTTGTCGATGTACGGCTGGAAGATGCCCGGCGTGGCGACGAGGTCGTCACCCGCCTGAGCGCGCAGCTCCCTCGCCGACACGACCTGGGAGTAGAGCTCGGTGATGTGTCCGTCGACTCGTGGTGGGCCGAGATACGGCGTAAACGGCTTGTAGACGATCTGGCCGCCGTGGACATCTGCGAAGTCGGCGGCCGCCGAGAGATCGCACAGGTAGCGGGTGACCGGCGTCGTCAATCCGACCTGATCGGCGACGACGAGCTGGGTGAGCTTGTCCTCCCACATCGCCACGCTCGTCGCCGGGTTCACGCAGAACACGCCTGCGTACTCGAGCGCGTGCCACAGCCCGCGCGACAGCTTCGACCATTGCGCCAGCACGAAGCCGAGCGCGTTGGCGTCGTCGCGGATCGCATCGAGCCGCGTCTCGTATGGGTTCGGCACGGTCGATCGCCACAGGAGGGCGGCGCTGACATCGTCGGCCGAGATCGAGCGCGCATCGGGGTGCGGGACATCGAGCGTGAAGGGGACACCGATCCGCGCGTGCTCGAGGGTCGCGGCATCGATGGTCAGGACGTCGGCGCCACGGCACGCAAGTGCTCGTTGGAGGACGACGACCGTTGGATCGTCTCGATGCCCGGTCATGATCAGGATCATTGGCTCTGCTTTCATCGACGGGGCCAGCTGGAGCGTGGGG
>JBIOUO010000460.1:0-5391 GCA_044867195.1 Ilumatobacteraceae bacterium | reverse complement strand
TGCACCGGGTGTTCAAACGCGTACACCCGGCCGCTGTCGAGCATCTCAGCCTCGAGGAACGCCTCGCGGTTCATCCACGAGTCCTCGCGCACCGCCTCGACGGGCACCCCGAGCTCGGTCAGCCGCTGCACCCAGTCCTCGGCGAGCCGCTCGACGAAGTGGTACTCGAGCAACGCGGCCGCCCTGCCGTCGACCGGCGCTCCGGCGGTGAGGTCATCCGGCGCCAGCTCCGCGCGCGCCTCCTCGGGCACGACCTCCCGGACAAGCGTTGCCACCTCGTCGTCGTGCACGCACGTCACGCAGATCCACGCGTCGAGGCACTGGTACAGGCGGTAGCCGACGCTCCACCCGTATTGGCCGTGGTCCAATCTCGGGATCACGGTCTCGTAGGCGCCGTCGCGCTTGTAGTACTCGCTCGACGTGAACATCGACGAGTGCAGCTGCGGGCACTCGACGTACTGCCCGACGCCGGTGCGCTCGCGGTGGACCACACCGAGGAGGCACGCGCACGCCCCGAGCAGACCGTTGTAGTAGTCCTCATTGCCGAACGTCGGCCGCGGCGTGTTGCCCTCGCCGGCGGCGATGATGAACTGGCCGACGAACCCCGATACGAGCGGGGCGAAGCTCTGCAGCATCGACTTCGGCCCGGACGAGCCGTAGCCGGGGGAGTAGTGGTAGATGACGTCGGGCCGCACCGCGCGCACCGATGCGTCGTCGATCCGGAGTCGCTCGGCGACGCCGGGGCGCAGGTTGTGCTGGACCACGTCGGCGCCAGCGAGCAGGTCGCGTACGAGCTGGCGGGCGTCGGGATGCTTGAGGTCGGCGGCGATCGCCCGCTTGCCACGGTTGGCGCCCTCGAAGATCTCGGCCAGCGGGCGCATCGGGTCGCCGGCCAGGCCCTCGACCTTGACCACGTCGGCGCCGAGGTCCGAGAGCAGCCGGTGCCCGTACGGGGCGGCGAAGAACGTGGCGAACTCGACGACCCGGATCCCGTCCAGCGGCGTCGGCAGCGGCGCGCCGCCGGTGACGGTCGGGAGGCCAGCCGACGCCCAGCCGGCGTCGCGCACGGCCGGGCCGTCCTTGTCGAGCCGGGGGGCAGGCCCGCTGATCGCCCCAGGCGCGACCGACAGCAGCACGGTCGGTCCAACGGTCTCGATCGGACCGAGCGCGGGGTCGTCGATCGAGGCCACGATGCCGGCGTGGCGAACCTGGTCGTCGTCGAGCGCTTCCCCGGGAACGCCGATCGGCAGCGCCGCGACCTCGTTCGCCCACAGCAGCGCCAGCCACTCGGCCATCGGCTTGGCGCGCACGATCTCGGGCAGCTTGGTCTCCAGGATCTCCAGGTCGCGGTCGGTCAGCAGGCTCGCCATCTGCACGTCGCCTTGCATCCGGCTGACCTCGTCGCCGAGGCCGAAGACGTCCATCGCCCGGTCGAACGCGCCCGCCGCGCCGGTGTGGATCTGGATCATCCGCCCATCCGCGCACTCGAACACCCGCAGCAGCAGCCGCTTCTTGCCGAACTGGAGGTCGCCGGTCGCGCTCTTGCGATCGATCGCCTTGCCGGCCGTCTCGCTGTACCAGTTCATCGTGTACAGCGCCAGCGCGCCGTCGAGCATCGACACGTCGACGTGGTCGCCGAACCCTGACACGATCCGGCTGCGCAGGCAGGCGAGCGTCCCGATCGTCGCCAGCAGGCCGGTCGCGTAGTCGATCGCCGGGTGGCCGAGGAAGATCGGTCCGTCCCGGCTGCCGCCCCACTCGTTCATCACTCCGAGGTGGGCCGCGACGGCGGCGTCGAACCCGTTGCGGTCGCGCCGCGTGCCCTCCTGACCGTAGGCCGAGATGGAGCAGTAGACGACGTCGCCATTGGCGGCGGCGACGTCGTCGTAGCTCAACCCCGAGCCAGCGAGGGCGCCCGGCCGGTGGTCCTCGATGACGATGTCGGCATCCGCCGCCAACCGGCGCGCCGCCGCCTGGCCGTCGCCATCGCCGAGGTCGAGCACGGCGCTGCGCTTGCCGCGGTTCCACACGCTGTGAGCACTGGTGCGTCGCAACGGGCCGCCGCGCGGCGATTCGATCATCACGACCTCGGCGCCGTAATCCGCCAGCAGCATCGTCGCCAGGCTCCCCGGCATGCCCCTCGTCAGGTCAAGCACGCGCACACCCGACAGCGGCCGGGCCGGATGCTCCTCGTCGATCGCCGTCACAGGCTCCTCCTCGTGGTTCTCGATGCTTCGGTGGTCCCGAGCGCGGCCTCGCTGCGGGCAGGACGCGCGATCAACTCGATGCGCGCCGATCCTGGCCGGACGAGGTAGGCGAAGCCATGAGGGGCGCCGCCAACGTCGCCGGCGACGGTCAGCTCGAGCTGCCAGTCGCGCTGCTCGAGCGCGGCCACCTCGCCGGCGAGATCGCTGGTCCAGAACCCATAGTGGTGCAGCCGCGTGAGCCCCGCGGTCTCCCAGACCGTCCCCGATCCGCCCTCGAGCAGCTCGAAGGCGATCGCGCCGCCCGAGTGCACGACCTTCAGCGGCCAGTGGACGCGCCCGTCACGGGTCAGGTACTCGTGGTCGACGGTCGACGGCTCCCGCCACGTCACGTCGAAGCGCTCGGCGAGGTCGACCATCGCCCGGTCGAGGTCCGACGTGACGATTCCGACGTGGCACGGCGGCCGCGGAGCCTGGGCCTCTGTCACGCCGCCATCATCGCGGCCTCCGGGCGGCCGCCGCGCCACGCCCGCAGCGGCCGGGACGTTGGCCCCTTGTGTCGCGGCGCGGCGCACGCAACGCTGGGGGCCATGGTGACTGCTACCGGTTCCCTTGGCGTGCGATCCACCGCCTGCGTCGACGGCAATGAGGCGGCGGCGCGAGTCGCCTACGCGTTCAGCGAGGTGATCCCGATCTACCCGATCACCCCGTCGTCGCCGATGGCTGAGCTGGCCGACGAGTGGGCCGCCGCGGACCGGCGCAACCTGTGGGGCACGGTGCCGGAGATCGTGGAGATGCAATCCGAAGCCGGGGCAGCCGGAACGCTCCACGGGGCCCTGCAGGAAGGCGCGTTCGCGACGACGTTCACCGCGTCGCAGGGCCTGTTGCTGATGGTGCCGAACATGTTCAAGATCGCCGGCGAGCTGACGCCGTGCGTGATGCACGTCGCCGCCCGCACCATCGCCACCCACGCGCTGTCGATCTTCGGGGATCACTCCGACGTCATGCACGCCCGCTCGACCGGGTGGGCGATGCTCGCCGCCGGCAGCGTCCAGGAGGCCCACGACTTCGCCGCCGTCGCCCACGCCGCCACGTTGCGCGCACGCGTGCCCTTCATCCACTTCTTCGACGGCTTCCGGACGTCGCACGAGGTCGACCGGATCGTCGTCCTCGACAACGACGATCTGCGGGCGCTGGTCGACGACGACGCCGTGCTCGCCCATCGCGAGCGGGGCCTCACACCAGACGCGCCACAGCTGCGCGGATCGGCCCAGAACCCCGACGTGTTCTTCCAGGCGCGCGAGGCGGTGAACCCGTTCTACGACGCGATGCCAGGCATCGTGGAGGGCGTCTTCGCCGAACTCGCCGCCCGCTGCGGTCGCCAGTACGGCCTGGTCGACTACGTCGGCGCCCCCGATGCCGACCGGGTGGTCGTCCTGATGGGGTCCGGATCGGGTGCTGCCGAGGAGGCGGTCGAGACGATGACGGCGGCCGGCGACCGCGTCGGGATGGTGATGATCCGCCTCTACCGCCCGTTCCCGGCCGCCCACCTGATCCGGGCGCTGCCGCCCACGGTCCGGTCGATCGCCGTGCTCGACCGCACGAAGGAGCCCGGCGCTCCGGGAGATCCGCTGCTGCTCGACGTGATCGCTGCCATCCACGACGCGATGGACAGCGACGAGCCGCCGTTCGAGCGGGCGCCGCATGTGATCGGCGGGCGCTACGGCCTGTCGTCGAAGGAGTTCCGTCCGGCCCACGTCAAGGCGGTGTTCGACGAGCTGGCCCGCTTCGACGCACCCGACGGCCGCTCTCCCAAGCGGCGGTTCACGGTCGGGATCCACGACGACGTCACCCACCTGAGCCTCGACACCGACGAGGCGTTCCGGTACCCGCGCCCCCAGGGCGAGGTGCAGGCGATGTTCTTCGGGCTCGGCGCCGACGGCACGGTCGGCGCCAACAAGACGTCGGTGAAGATCATCGGCGACCACACCGACCTCCATGCCCAGGGCTACTTCGTCTACGACTCCAAAAAGTCGGGGTCGGTCACCGTGTCCCACCTCCGCTTCGGCCCCGAGCCGATCCGCTCGACGTACCTCATCGAGGATGCCGACTTCGTCGCCTGCCACCAGTTCGGCCTGCTGGACAAGCTGCCGGTGCTCGACCAGGCCAAGCCCGGCGCGACGTTCCTGCTCAACAGTCCCTACGGACCCGACGAGGTGTGGGATCGGCTGCCAGCCCGGGTGCAGGCCCAGATCTCCGAGCTCGGCCTCGCCGTGTGGACCATCGACGCTCACCGGGTGGCCAGGGAGCAGGAACTCGGCGCTCGGATCAACACCGTCATGCAGCCGTGCTTCTTCGCCCTCGCCGACGTGATCCCGGCGGACGAGGCCATCGACCACATCAAGAAGTCGGTCGAGAAGACCTATGGTCGGCGGGGGAGGACGATCGTCGAGCGCAACCACGCCGCGATCGACGCCTCGCTCGCCGCGCTGGCGCGGGTCGAGGTCCCCGCGGCGGTGACGGCCGGGCCGGACACGGGGTGGGCTCTGCCAGACGGCACGCCGGATTTCGTCACCCGCGTCACGGCGCGGCTGATGGCCGGCGAGGGCGACCTGCTGCCGGTGTCGGCGCTCCCCGTCGACGGCACGTTCCCCACGGGCACCGCGCAGTACGAGAAGCGAGCCATCGCCCAGGAGATCCCGATCTGGGATCCCGACATCTGCATCGACTGCGGCAAGTGCGCCATCGTCTGCCCGCACGCCACGATCCGGATGAAGGTCTTCGAGCCGGCGGCGCTGGCTGGGGCACCCGAGTCGTTCAAGTCGAAGCCGTTCCGCTCGAAGGACATCTCCGGCTATCACATGACGATCCAGGTCGCCCCCGACGACTGCACCGGCTGCGGGGTCTGCGTCGACGTCTGCCCGGCGAAGTCGAAGACCGAGGTCCGGCACAAGGCGATCAACATGGAGCCGGCGCTCGACCACCGCGACGCCGAGCGGCCGGCCTGGGACTTCTTCCTGTCGATCCCCGAGCTCGACCGCGACCTGCTGCCGGTCTCCGCGCTCAGCGTCGACGGCACGTTCCCGACCGGAACGGCACAGTACGAGAAGCGGGCCATCGCCCACGAGATCCCGATCTGGGACCCGGACATCTGCATCGACTGCGGCAAGTGCGCCATCGTCTGCCC
>JBIOUO010000459.1:0-4657 GCA_044867195.1 Ilumatobacteraceae bacterium | reverse complement strand
CGGCCGATCTTGCCCAGCAGGCGATCCTGGCGCGGGGCGCCGTCGGGGACGGCGACCTCCGGGCCGAACACCACGACGCCGGGGCCGAAGTGGTCGGGGATCCGCATCTCCTCGGGGATCTGCTCGATGCTCGGCCAGAGGCGGTCGACCTCCTCGGGGTCCATCGTGTCGTCGACGCCGGCCGCCCGGGCGAGGTCCCAGCGATGGAGCACGAGGTCGGTGCTGACGACGCCGTCGATGTGGTCGGCGATCGACATCCGGCCCATCGGGGTGTCGCACTCGGTCGACGCCAGGTCGGCGTCGGCGAGGATCGCCTCGACGTCGGCGCGGGCGGCGCGGTATGTCCCGAGCGGGTCGTCCGCGAGCGCGGGCGCCGGGCTCGGCGCGCGGCTCGCCGACCTCAGCATCACGCCGTGCATGTCGATGATGTGGCCGACGACGTCGCGCGCCGTCCACTCCGCGCATGGCGAGGGGTTGTCCCAGTCGGACGGGTCCACCGCGGCGACGGTCTGCTCGAACAGGTCCGCACGGTGGCGGTAGCGAGCGGTCACCTCTTCGACGCTCACCACGCACCACCTGCGGCGAGCAGGTCGTCGAGGCGGCGGTAGCCCTCGCCCATGCCCTCGGCCATCGGCGTGGCGAGCGCGCCGTCGCGTGACGCCTGCGACGCGTACTCGACGACGACGGTGACGGTCGTGACGCCGCCGACCTCGTCGAACGTCGTCGTGTTCACCGTCTCGCCACCGGTCCAGTCGTCGTCGAACGTCACCGTGGCGACGAGGCGAGACGGCGGGTCGACCTCGGTGTATGTGCCCGTCATCACCATCTGCTCGCCGCCCGGCCCGCGCATCACCTGGCGGAACGTCCCGCCGGGGCGCAGGTCGATGTCGCAGTCGGTCATCGGCCAGTCGGCAGGGCCGAGCCAGCGTCGCAGCAGCTCCGGCTTGGTGTGCGCGTCGAACACCAGCCGGCGAGGCGCCCGGAAGGCGCGCACGATGCGGATCGTCCGGTCGCCCACGGGCTCGACGGTGAGCGTGGCGGTCTCGTTCATGGGGTGGTTCCTTCCTGTTCCTGTTGGATCTCGTCGAGCAGGGCGTCGAGACGCTCGTAGCTCTCGGCCCAGTACCGGCGGTAGTCGTCGAGCCATTCCGTCGCCGCGCGGAGCGCCGTCGCCTCGAGGCGGCACGGCCGGCGTTGGGCATCGCGACGGCGGCTCACGAGACCGGCCCGCTCGAGCACCTTGAGGTGCTTGGAGATGGCCGGCTGGGTCATCGCGAACGGCGCTGCCAACTCCATCACCGACGCCTCGCCGCCGGCCAGGCGAGCGACGATCGCCCGCCGGGTTGGGTCGGCGAGTGCGGCGAATGTCGCATCAAGCGTCGGTGCATCACCACCTGGTTCCATAACTGGATGGTAATGTAACGTGCGTTCCGCCGTTCGGTCAAGCCGTGGAATAAAAACAGCAACGACTGTTTCTATATGGTACGTTGTCGAGCGTCGAGAGGAGCCCGAGTGGCCGAGCGCACCGCCATCATCACCGGAGGGTCACGAGGCCTCGGCCTCGCCCTGGTCCGATCCCTCGCCGCCGCCGGGTGGCGCGTCGTCACCGACGCTCGCGATGCCGACGCGCTGGCCATGTCGGTGGCGGGCGTGGATGGCGTCGTCCCCATCGCCGGCGACATCACCGACGCCGCCCATCGCCGGGCGCTCGTCGCTGCGGCCGCGCCGATCGAACTGCTCGTCAACAACGCCGGCGGACTCGGGCCGTCGCCGCTGCCGGCGCTGTCCGAGTATCCGCTCGATGCGCTGACCGAGCTGTTCAGCGTCAACGTCGTCGCCCCGCTCGGCCTGGTCCAGGAGGCGTTCCCGCATCTCCGCCCGGGGGCCGTGATCGTCGACATCACGTCCGACGCCGCCGTCGAGGCCTACGAGGGTTGGGGCGGGTACGGGGCGACGAAGGCCGCGCTCGACCACATCGGGCGCGTGCTCGCCGTCGAGCGTCCGGACCTCCGGGTGCTGACGATCGATCCCGGCGACATGCGCACCCAGATGCACCAGGATGCGTTCCCCGGCGAGGACATCTCCGACCGCCCGCCGCCAGAGGCCAGCGTGCCGGCGATCCTCACCTTGATCGAGGGCGACTACCCGAGCGGCCGCTACCGCGCCGCCGACGTCGCGAGCGGAGTGGCGTCGTGACGGCGCTGGCGACGATCGAGCGGGTGGATCTCGACCGCTTCGTCGTGCCACCGGCGCTGGAGGCGAAGCAGCCACCCGAGCTGGCGCTCGGCCGGCGTGATGCCGTACGGATGATGGTCTCGGTCGGCGAGCAGGCGCCGCGGTCGAGCACTGCGCGCGACCTGGCCTCGTGGCTGCGCGAGGGCGACCTGGTCGTCGTCAACACGTCGGCGACGATCCCCGCGGCGATCGACGCCTCGACGCCTGATGGGCGGGCGGTGGTCGTGCACCTGTCGACCGAGCTGCCGACGGGCCTGCACCTCGTCGAGGTCCGGCGTCCCCAGGTCGATGGTTCGACGGCGCCGGACTTCGGCGACCACGACGGCGAGCAGGTCGCCCTCGCCGGCGGCGGGCACGTGCGGATCCTCGGGCGGATGCCCGGCTCGGTGCGCCTATGGGTCGCCACGCTCGACTTGCCGGCCCCGTTGCTGGAGCACCTGTGCCGCTTCGGGCGCCCGATCCGCTACGGCTACGTGCCCGACTCGTGGCCGATCTCGGCCTACCAGAACTCGTTCTCGCGGGAGCCGGGCTCGGCGGAGATGCCGTCGGCGGGGCGGGTGTTGACGGCCGAGGTCGTGACCGACTTCGTCGCCAGCGGCATCGTCGTCGCGCCGATCGTGCTGCATACGGGGGTCGCCTCGCTCGAAGCGCACGAGCGGCCTTACCCCGAGCGCTACCGCATCCCGGCACCGACCGCCAGGCTGGTCAACGCGACTCGGGCCGCCGGCGATCGGGTCGTGGCGATCGGAACCACTGTCGTGCGGGCGCTGGAGACGGTCGCCGACGACGACGGATTCGTGCACCCGGGCAGCGGGTGGACCGAGCTGGTCGTGACGCCCGAGCGCGGCGTCCGGGTGGTCGACGGGCTGCTGACCGGATGGCACGAGCCCGAGGCCAGCCACCTGCAGATGCTCGAGGCCGTCGCCGGCCGGCGGGCACTCGAACGCGCCTACGGGGCTGCGCTGGCAGGAGGGTACCGGTGGCACGAGTTCGGCGACGTTCACCTGATCCTGCGAGAGCGGTGAGCGAGTCATGACTGACACGAGGCCGGGTGTAGCCGTGCCGCCGCCCGTCACGGCGGCCCAGCGCAGCGTGCTCTACGCCGTGCGCCGGCGCGGCGAGGCGACCGTGGGCGACGTCGCCCAGATGCTCGACATGACGTTGAGCGGCGCTCGCCAGCACCTCACGGGGCTGGTCGACGCGGGGTTGCTGGAGTCCGGATCGGCGGCGCGGGTGCCGGGCCAGCAGGGTCGCAGCGAGCGGACCTACCGTATCGCCCCGGCGGCCGAGACGCTGTTCCCGCGGGCGTACGGCGAGCTGACCAACCAGCTCCTCGGGTACGTGCCGGCGGCAGCCGTCACCGTCGCGTTCGAGCACCGGCGCGACGACCGCATCCAGAACGCCCAGCGTCGCCTGGCGGCGAAGCGGACGTTCGCCGCCAGGGTCACCGAGCTGGCGCGAATCCTCGACGAGGACGGCTACCTGGCGTCGGTCGAGCCGATCGGCCGCGACGCATATCGGGTCGCCGAGCGCAACTGCGCCATCTTCGCCGTGGCCCGCGAGCACCCGCAGGCCTGCTCGACCGAGCTCGAGTTCCTCCGCGCCGCGCTGCCCGACGCCGACATCGACCGCGTCACGCACATGATGGCCGGCGCCCACAGCTGCAGCTACGAGATCCGCAAGCGCTGACCCATTGGAGTGTTTCGCCCGTCGGAGGGTTTGCTCCGGGAGGGCCCCCGGCGAAACCCTCCGACGGCGGAAACACTCCAATGGGTTGCTCAGCTGCGTTGGTAGTTGGGGGCCTCGTTGGTGATCGTGACGTCGTGGGGGTGGGATTCCTCGCGGCCGGCGGCCGTGACCCGCATGAACCGGGCGCCATGGCGCAGTGACTCCAGCGTCGCCGCCCCGGCGTAGCCCATCCCGCTGCGCAGCCCGCCGACGAGCTGGTAGGCGACATCGGCGAGCGGGCCGGCGTAGGCGACCCGGCCTTCGATCCCTTCCGGCACCAGCTTGCGACTCGCCGCGCCAACCGCGGACTGCCCTGCCTGCCCCGTCGCGTAGCGGTCGGCGGCGACGCCCTGCATCGCCCCGATCGATCCCATCCCGCGATAGGTCTTGTAGCGCCGGCCCTCGAACAGCTCCATCTCGCCGGGGCTCTCCTCGGTCCCGGCCAGCAGCGACCCGAGCATCACCGTCTCGGCGCCGGCGGCGATCGCCTTGACGATGTCGCCGGAGTACGTGATCCCGCCGTCGGCGATCACCGGGATCCCGAGCCGGCGGGCCCGGCGAGTCGTGTGCCAGATGGCCGACAGCTGTGGCATGCCGGCACCGCTGATCACCCGTGTCGTGCAGATCGACCCGGCACCCACGCCGACCTTGACTGCGTCGGCCCCGGCACCGGCGAGTGCCTCGACTCCCTCCT
>JBIOUO010000458.1:0-2882 GCA_044867195.1 Ilumatobacteraceae bacterium | reverse complement strand
CGGGTCAAGCCCCCCAGCGGGACTGGCCGAAGCGGTAGCCGACCGAGCGGACGGTCTGGATCAGGCCGGCATGCTCCTCGCCGAGCTTGGCCCGCAGCCGCCGCACGTGGACATCGACGGTGCGCGCCCCGCCGTAGTACTCGTAGCCCCACACCCGGTTGAGCAGCATCTCGCGCGTGAACACCTTGCCCGGGTTCTGGGCGAGGAACTTCAGTAGCTCGTACTCCATGTACGTCAGGTCGAGTGGGCGGTTGGCGATCGAGGCCTGGTAGGTCTCGAGGTTCAGCGACAGCTCGCGGTACTCGATCATGTCCGGGCGGGCACCGCCCCCGACACGCCACAGCAGGTGGCGCACGCGGGCCTCCAGCTCGGCGGGGTGGTATGGCGCGAGGCAGAAGTCGTCGAACAGCTCGTCGCGCAGCTCGAGGTCGGCCAGCTGGACGCCGGAGACGAGGGCCAGCACAGGCGGGGTGCCCGGCTCACGCTTGCGCAGCGTCCTGGCGAACGCCCACGCTGCGGTCGGATCGGTCCCGCAGTCGATGATCGCCCCCGCCCAGCCGGAGGCCGGCTCGTGCTCCGCCGCCTCGTCGGCCGTCGCCACGCCCTTCCAGCTGTAGCCCCCGAGGTCGAGCGTGCGCGCCAGCTCGGGGGTCACCGGCTCGCCGTAGACCGCGAGCATGTCGATCTCGGGGGTCATGTCAGAGTGCCTTCAGGTAGCGGTCGACCTCGAACGTCGACACGTGGGTCTTGAACGCCCGCCATTCCGTGCGCTTGTTGCGCAGGAACCACTCGTAGATGTGATCGCCGAGCACGTCTTGCACGAGCGCCGACTTCTCCATCGCCCGCAGCGCATCGGAGAGCGACTGCGGGAGCTGCTCGATGCCCAGCTTGGCCAGCACCTCGTCGCCGATCTCGAACAGGTTGGCGTCTGCCTCGACAGGCAGCTCGTAGCCCTCCTCGACGCCGCGCATGCCCGCGGCCAGCATCACGCTGAACGCGAGGTACGGGTTGCAGGCGGGGTCGGGGGAGCGGTACTCGATGCGGGTGGCTGTCGGGTTGCCTCGCTTGGCGATCGGGATGCGGATCAGCCCGCTGCGGTTGTTGCGCGCCCACGACACGTGCACCGGCGCCTCGAAGCCGGGCACCAGACGCTTGTAGGAGTTGACGGTCTGGTTCGTCACGGCCGTGATCTCGGCGGCGTGGCGCAGCAGCCCGGCCATGAACGACTTGGCGAAGTCGGAGAGATAGTACTCGTCGTCGGCGTCGAAGAAGGCGTTGTCGTCGCCGCGGAACAGCGACAGGTGGGTGTGCATCCCTGATCCCTGCACGCCCTCCATCGGCTTGGGCATGAACGTCGCATGCAGCCCATGCGAGGCGGCGACCTCGCGGACGACGAGGCGGAACGTCATCACGCTGTCGGCCATCGTCAGCGCATCCGTGTGGCGGAGGTCGATCTCCTGCTGGCTCGGGGCGTCCTCGTGGAAGGAGTACTCGACGGGGATGCCCATCGCTTCGAGCGTGCGGATCGTCTGCTTGCGCAGCGACCCGGAGATGTCGTTCGTCGTCAGGTCGAAGAACGAGCCCTCGTCGAGCGGCCGCGGTGGGTGGCCGGGCTCCGGTGGCGAGAAGTAGAAGAACTCGATGTCGGGCGCGACGTAGAACGTCAGTCCCTGCTCGTGCAGCGCCCGGACGTGGCGCCGCAACACCTGCCGCGGGTCGCCGCCGAACGGGGAGCCGTCGAGGTTGTGGATGTCGCAGAACACCCGCGCCTCGGGCAGCTTGGGATCGCCCCACGGCAGCACCTCGAACGTGTCGGGGTCGGGGATCGCCAAGACGTCGGCTTCCTGGATGCGCGAGAAGCCGTCGATCGACGAGCCGTCGAACGTCATCCCGTCGTCGAGCGCGTTCTCCAGCTCGGCCGGGCTGATGGCGAAGCTCTTGAGATTGCCCAGGATGTCGGTGAACCACAGGCGGATCAGGCGCACCCCGCGCTCTTCGACGCTGCGCAGGACGTACTCGCGTTGCTGGTCCAGCATGTCGGTCACTCCACCAGTCTGCCGCTCGCTGGGCGGTTCGGGGGACAGAGTCCAGGTCCCCTGTCCCCCGTTGGGGTCATCAGATCGCCGAGCAAACCGTGTCGGTGAGCAGGCGGGCCACCACGTACGGGTCCATGTTGGCGTTCGGGCGGCGATCCTCCAGATACCCCTTGCCGTCCTTGTACACGTGCAACGGGATGCGGATCGACGCGCCGCGGTCGGCGACGGCGTAGCTGAACATGTCGTAGCGCGCCGTCTCGTGGTGGCCGGTGAGACGGTCCTCGATGCCGTGGCCGTAGTTCTTGATGTGCAACTCGATCTTCTTGCCCAACGCCTTGCACGCGTTCTCGATGTACTGGTAGCCGCCTTCCTCGCGCATCTCCTTGGTCGAGAAGTTGGTGTGCGCGCCGGCGCCGTTCCAGTCGCCCTTCATCGGCTTGGGATCAAGTGTGGCCGCGACGTCGAAGTCCTCGGCCGTCCGGTAGAGCAGCCAGCGGGCGATCCACAGCTCGTCGGCCACCTCGACCGGACCGAGCGGTCCGATCTGGAACTCCCACTGGCCGATCATCACCTCGGCGTTGAGCCCGCTGTAGGAGAGACCGGCGGCGAGGCAGTTGTCGAGATGCTCCTCGACGATCTCCCGGCCGAAGATCTCGTCGCTGCCGACGCCGCAGTAGTAGCCGCCCTGCGGGGCCGGGAACCCGCCCTGGGGGAAGCCGTACGGGCGGCCTTCCTTGAAGAACGTGTACTCCTGCTCGATGCCGAAGAGGCACTCGTGCTTGGCGTACTTCTTGGCGGTCTTGACGCAGGCGGCGCGAGTGTTCGTCGGGTGCGGCTTGCCGTCGG
>JBIOUO010000457.1:0-2168 GCA_044867195.1 Ilumatobacteraceae bacterium | reverse complement strand
ATCGGCGGGGTCATCATCGTGTCGTGCTCGCGTTCCATCTCGTCTCCGGTGTGAGAGGCGGCCGTGGCGCGGCGCGCGCCACACCACCGTCAGGGCGAGGATCCTACCGCCGCCGACGTCCATCTCGGGGCGACCGTCGGCGACATTCTCTCGGGCTCGGTTCGCAGCCAAGCTGCTCACCTCACCTCCGAGCTCGCCGCCGCCGCTCCGCAGCGGCGCTCGCCCACCTGCCGTCGGCGACACCTCTATCAGGTGGTCTGCTTGCGGGCTCGCTCGATGATCGCCAGCATCTCGGCGATCGTCTCCTCGAGGTCGTCGTTGACCACGATGTGGTCGGCCAGCGCCCGCCCGATCGGCTCCTCGTCCTCCGCTTTCCGGAGGCGGGCGAAGACGTTGTGGGCAGGGTCGCCGCGCTCGCGCAGCCGGCGCTCCTGCTCGGCCCGCGAGGGCGGGAGGACGAAGATGAGCAGCGCGTCCGGGCGCACCGCCTTCACCTGGCGGGCCCCGTCGACCTCGATCTCCAGCACGACGTCGGCGCCTTCGTCCGGCTGCGGCGTCGGCGTGCCGTAGTAGCTGCCGAGGAACTCGGTCCACTCCAGGAACCCGCCGTCAGCGATGCGGCGCTCGAACGACTCCGAGTCGGTGAAGACGTACGCCTCGTCGGGCTCGCCGGGCCGCTGGGCACGCGTCGTCCAGCTGCGGCTGAGCCAGAGCCGCGGGTCGCGCCGCACGAGGGCATCGACGATCGTGCCCTTGCCGACCCCGCCGGGGCCGGACACGACGATGATGAGCGGTCGGTGCGGCGGCGAGCTCACCCGCGCGCTTTGAGCAGGGCCTGGATCTGCTGCGACCCGAGGCCCCCCACGCGGCGGTTCTCGGCGATGCCGATCTCTTCCATCGTCTTGCGGGCCTTGACCTTCCCCCACCCGGGGAGGGACTCGAGGAGCGACACGACCTTCAGCTTGCCGATGTTCGGGTCGTCGGAGTCCAATGCCTCGGCCAGCGTCATCCGCTGGTCCTTGAGGTCCGCTTTGATCTTGGCCCGCGCAGCGCGAGCTTCGGCAGCCTTCACCAGTGCCGCGGCACGCTGCTCAGGGGTCAACTGCGGAGGAGTAGCCATGCAGGTCACGGTATACGACCATCGGCGGCGAGGTGTGGAGGGCCCCCGAACGGCGGGGGACGGTTTACCCCCGCGGGAGGAGCTCCGCGAGTACCCGTGCCGCCGCCCGCGGATCGGCGAACGTCGCCGTGCCCACCTGCACGGCCACTGCGCCGGCGAGCAGCAGCTCGGTCGCTTCCCAGCCCGACGTGACGCCGCCGACGCCGACGATCGGCAGGTCCGGGTGGGCGACGTGGACGTCGTGGACGGCGCGCACGGCGACGGGGTGAATCGCCGGGCCGGACAGACCGCCGCCGCCGGCGCCGAGCGCCGGCTGGCGGGTCGCCGGGTCGTAGGCCAGGCCGAGGAGGGTGTTGATGCAGGTGACGGCCTCGACACCAGCCGCGGCGACGGCGCCGGCGACGTCCACGATGCGGTCCGTGTTGGCACTCAGCTTGGCCCAGCGCGGCCGGCCGCATGCCGCGGTCGCGGCGACGGCATCGCCCGACAACGCGGCGTCGTGGGCGAAGATCGCCTGGCGGCCCTCGAGGTTCGGGCAGGAGAGATTGACCTCGACCGCGACGACCTCCGGCGGCGCCGTGGCCAGCAGCTCCGCCGCTCGGGCGAAGTCGTCGACGGAGCGCCCCCAGATCGACGCGACGACGGTGGCCCCGGTGCGCAGGAGGTCGGGCAGGACATGGTCGAGCCAGTACGGGATGCCCGGTCCCTGCAGGCCGACGGCGTTGAGCATTCCCTGGGGCGTCGGGTGGAGGCGGGGCGCCGGGTTGCCCGCCCACTCGAAGGCCGCCAGCGACTTGACGACCACCGCACCCAGCGCGCCGAGGTCCATGTACGCGGCGAGCTCGGTCCCGTATCCCGCTGTCCCCGAGGCGGTCATCACCGGGTTGGCCAACTCCACCGACCCGACCCGGACGGTGGTCATCGCGTTTGTGCGCCGGCGCCCGGTAGGGCGCGCGCTGGTGCGCGAACGCGTCTGGCGTGCCTTCCCCAATCTGGGCGGGAATCGTTCCAACCGGGCTTCTGGGCGGGAATCGTCTCGGTATCCGAG
>JBIOUO010000456.1:0-5802 GCA_044867195.1 Ilumatobacteraceae bacterium | reverse complement strand
TGCCGGTCGATCGCCGGCGGGCTGGGTGCCGGCCGGAGGCCGGCGCTTCGAAGCTCGAGCGGAAGGCTCTGCCTTCCGCTCGAAACCTCAATGGCGGAAGTGGCGTTGGCCGGTGAAGACCATGGCCAGGCCGCGCTCGTCGGCGGCGGCGATGACGTCGGCGTCGCGGATGCTGCCGCCGGGCTGGATCACCGCCGTGACGCCGGCGTCAGCCGCGACGTCGAGCCCGTCACGGAACGGGAAGTACGCGTCGCTGGCCACGACGCCGTCAACGGCGCGGTCCCCCGCGCGGCCGGCGGCGATGCGGGCCGAGTCGACGCGGTTCTGCTGCCCGGCGCCGATCCCGAACGCCTGGCGGTCACGGGCGATGACGATGGCGTTCGACGACACCGCGGCGCACACCGTCCAGGCGAACGTGAGGTCGTCCCACTGCTGCGCGGTCGGCGCTCGCGCCGTGACCACCCACCACTCGGAGCGATCCGTGCTGACCGGGTCCGGTGTCTGCACGAGCAGCCCGCCGTCGATGGGTCGCACGTCGAGCGTGATCGGCCCGGGCGGGGCAGCAGACAGCACGCGCAGGTTGGACTTCCGGGCCAGGGTGGCCAGGGCCTCGTCGTCGTAGCCAGGCGCGACGACGACCTCGGTGAACACCGGCGCCAGGGCAGCCGCGGCCTCCGGGGAGAGCCGGCGATTGAGGGCGACGATGCCGCCGTAGGCGCTGATCGGATCACACGCGTTGGCCCGTTCGTAGGCCGTCGTGATGTCGTCGGCGAGGGCGACGCCGCACGGGTTGGCATGCTTGACGATGACGCACGCCGGCACGTCGAAGCGGTGGACCAGCCGCCACGCGGCTTCGGCATCGAGCAGGTTGAGATAGCTCAGCGCCTTGCCGCCATGCTGGACTGCGCGGTCCCACCAGCCGGTGGTCCCGACCTGGCGGTAGCGGGCGGCCTGCTGATGCGGGTTCTCGCCGTAACGGAGGTCCTGGGCCCGCTCCAGGCGGACCGTCAGCGTGCCCGGCAGGGCGCCGCCATCGACTATCGGCTCGGAGGGCGCCTCCGCGGCGGAGCCGAGCCAGGCGGCGATCTGGGCGTCGTACGCGGCCGTGCAGGCGAACGCGTCCCGCGCCAGGCGGGTCCTCGTGGCGGCCGGCAGCGCCCCCTCGGCACGCAGCTCGCCGAGCACGACCGGGTAGTCGGCGGGATCGACGACGACGCCGACGTGGGCGTAGTTCTTGGCCGCCGCCCGGACCATCGCCGGGCCCCCGATGTCGATCAGCTCGACGCTCGGCTCGCTGGCGAACGGGTACAGGTTGACGACGACGAGCGAGATCGGCTCGATGCCGTGCGTCGCGAGGTCGGCGCGATGGGCCGGGTCGTCGAGGTCGGCAAGGATCCCGGCGTGCACGGCCGGATGCAGCGTGACGACCCGATGGCCGAGGATGGCCGGGACGCCCGTCAGCTCGGAGACGTCCGTGACCGGCAGGCCGGCGGCGGCGATGGCACGGGCGGTGCCGCCACTCGACACGATCCGCCAGCCGAGCTCGACGAGACCGGCGGCGAGGCCGGCGATCCCGGTCTTGTCGTACACGGACAGCAGCGCGGTGGGCACGGCGCGGAATGTAACGAATGACCCCGGCCTGGCAGAGACATCGTGGCGCGAAACACGTGACGCTCGGTGCCGCACCCGGCTACGGTGGCGCGGCGCGGAGGGAGTAGGGCGGTGGAGAACGAGTTCGAATCGGCAGACTGGCTGAAGGCGATCGGGGGGATCCTCTTCCTGATCGGTGCGTTGATGCCGTGGTGGGAGTTCGAGTTCCGTGAGGGCTTTGGCTGGAGCAACAACGCGTTCGACTACGTCATCACAGGGATGGTCCCGTTCGTGATCTTCACCGGCATCGCACTGCTGACGATCATCATCAAGACCGACTCCCTTCCCCTCCCCGCCTGGCTCGTCCATCCCATCCTGCAGCTGGCGCTCGCCATCGTTGGCGCCGTGCTCGTCGCCGTTCGCTTCTTCTGGAGCGAGCAGTCCGACGACACGCTCGACGTCAGCCGTGGACTCGGCCTCTGGCTCGCCGCCGCCGCGGTCGTGCTCACCCTGGTCGGGTGCGTGATCGGATTGCGCGAGAGCGTCGAGGACGAGTACGACCTGGCGACCGAGGACCCCTACGACGCCGGCCCGATTCGGCGCCGGACCGGTCCGCCGCTGCCCTAGTGCCTTCAGCGGAAAGGCTAAGCCTTTCCGCTGAGTGCAGCGAGCCGGCCTCCGGCCGGCGCTCGCCTCGCCTCCGAGCTCGCTGCCGCCGCTGCGCAGCGGCGCTCGCCCACCTTGCCGCTCCAGTGAGCCTCCAGCACGGTGGCCGCGTCCTGGACGCTCCGCCGCTTTGGCGTCCGGCCCGACTACGTTCGGCCGGCGTGGCACCTGATCCCAGCGCCGAGGGGCGGGCAGGAGGTCGGCCGCTCGACATCGCCGGCCTGCGAGCCGGCGACTGGATGGTCGTCGTCGCCGGTGCGGTCATGCTGGTGTTCGGCCTCGCCCTCGACTGGGCGACGATCGACGCCGCCGGGCGATCATTCACCGCCCTCGACGCGTTCGACTACCCGTTCACGGGCGGCATCGCCTGGTTTCTCACCGTCGCCTCCGGCATCGTCACGTTCCTCGTCGCCAGTGGCCTCGTCGCTCACGACCGCGTGCCGTGGACCCGCCTGTTCGTGTCCGCGACGATGGTCGCCACGGTGCTGATGCTGCTGCGCCTCGCCCTCGGTGGCGGGTCCGACGAGCGCATCGGCAACCTCCAGGTCACGCTCGGGCGCGGCGCGGGGATGTACGTCGCCCTGCTCGCCGCGGGACTCGCCTTCGCCGGTGCAGCCCTCAATCTGCACGCCGAGGGCGGTTCGCTCCGCGACATCTTCTCCGCCGATGCCTGGCGCCGCTCGACCCAACGTGGCGAACGCGAGCCGCTGCCCCCACCCGCGCCAGGAGCATCGCCACGCGAACCCCCGTCGCACCCCCGGCCCTGAGGACCACCTCGCCCGGCGTTCTGGGCGCGTTCGCTGCCAGCCGCTGTCAGGCTGCGCGCCCAGAACGCGAATTGGCAGGGTCCGCACCCAGATCGCGGGGTGCGGCCACCTCGCTACAGCTTCCCGACCAGGCCGGCCATCAGCTCGCCTGCCTCGGTCGGATTGCGCCCGACGGCCACGCCCGCCGCGGTGAGCGCCTCCATCTTGCCCTGCGCGGTGCCCTTGCCGCCCGAGACGATGGCGCCGGCGTGACCCATCTTCTTGCCAGCCGGTGCCGTCACGCCGGCGATGTAGGCGCTCATCGGCTTGGTCACGTTGGCCGTGATGAAGGCCGCCGCCTCCTCCTCGGCCGAGCCGCCGATCTCGCCGAACATGATCATCGCCTGCGTCTCGGGGTCGTCCTGGAACGCGGCCAGGCAGTCGAGGAAGCTCGTCCCCGGCACCGGGTCCCCACCGATGCCGACGCAGGTCGAGACGCCGATGCCATTCAGCTTCAGCTCGTACAGCGCCTGATACGTCAGCGTGCCGGAGCGGCTGACGATCCCCACGTTCGGTCGGTCCAGCGACGGCGACTGGGCGATGTCCGACGGCGTGATGCCGATGTTGCACTTGCCGGGGCTGATGATCCCGGGACAGTTGGGGCCGACGAGCCTGGTGCCGGGGAAGTCGCGGCGCAGGGTGTTGAAGACGAGCGCCTCGTCCTGAGCCGGGATGCCCTCGGTGATGCACACGATGATCCCGATGCCGGCCGTCGCGGCCTCGAGGATCGCAGCCGGCGCGGCCTTCGGCGGTACAGCGACGAACGAGGCCGTCGCCGCGGTGTCGGCCACCGCCTCGGCCACGGTGTTGAACACCGGGATCCCCTCGACGTCCTGGCCGCCCTTGCCAGGCGTGACGCCGGCCACGACCTGGGTCCCGTAGTCGCGGTTGCGCAGCCCATGGAACTTGCCCTGCCCGCCGGTGAGTCCCTGGACGAGCACCCTCGTGTCGGCATCGACGAAGATGGCCATGTCAACCACCGCCCTCACTGCCGTTGGCGATGCGCACGGCCTCGCGCGCAGCCTCGAGCATCGTCGGCTTGCTGATCAGCTTGGCGGGCGGGATGCCAGCGTCGAGGATGATCTGGCGACCTTCGGCGGCGTTGGTCCCGTCGAGGCGGATCACGATCGGCGCTCGCAGCTCGACCCGGCGCAATCCCTCGACGATGCCCTTGGCGACCTCCTCGCCGCGGGTGATGCCACCGAAGATGTTGATGAGGATCGAGCGCACGCTCTGGTCGTGGTTGATCACGTCGAGGGCGGCGGACATCACGTCGGCGTTGGCACCCCC
The DNA here is from genome assembly GCA_044867195.1 of Ilumatobacteraceae bacterium. Classification (GTDB taxonomy): domain Bacteria; phylum Actinomycetota; class Acidimicrobiia; order Acidimicrobiales; family Ilumatobacteraceae; genus JALZMG01. The sequence goes on along the minus strand of JBIOUO010000456.1, from coordinate 1,450 downwards.
GCCGATGTCGAGGAAGTTCGCCGCCCGGCCACCAACCTGGTTGACGACGTCGAGCGTGCTCATCGCCAGCCCGGCGCCGTTGGCGATGATCCCGACCGAGCCGTCGAGGCCGATGTACTGCAGGCCCCTCTCCTTGGCCAGCCGCTCACGGTCGTCGAGCACCTCCGTCCGCTCGTACTCCTCCCACTCGGGGTGGCGGAACGTGGCGTTGCCGTCGAGGCTGACCTTGGCGTCGAGGGCGTGGACCTCGCCGTTGGGCTTGAGGATCAGCGGGTTGATCTCGGCCAGGTCGCAGTCGCCCTTCGTGTAGCACGCGTAGAGCTTGAGCAGGAGGTCGGCCACGCCGGGCTGTGCCTGGTCGGGGATCTTGGCATCGGTGGCGGCCTGCCGCGCCGCCGCCTCCGACAGGCCGTCGACCGGATCGACGTGCAGCCTGACGATGGCCTCCGGATCCCTCGCCGCCACCTCCTCGATCTCCACCCCGCCCTGCGCCGACAGCATCAGCAGATGCTGCTTGGCGGCTCGATCGAGCGTGAAGCTGGCGTAGTACTCCTCGGCGATCTCCGACGCCCGCTCCACCCAGACCCGCTCGACGGTGTGGCCCTTGATGTCCATCCCGAGGATGTTCCCGGCGTGGGTGCGGACTTCGGAGGCGTCGTTGGCGAGCTTGATCCCGCCCGCCTTGCCCCGGCCGCCCACCTGCACCTGGGCCTTGACGACGACCGGGTACCCGGCCTTGTCGGCCTGCACGACGGCCTCGTCGACCGTCTCGGCGATGCCCCCGGGACTGACCGGGATGCCATAGCGGGCGAAGTACTGCTTGCCCTGGTACTCGAACAGATCCACGGTGGTGGTCGCTCCTTGGAGGCTCAGCGGATGACCCAGTTCGGTCGCCGGCCCGGGTTGTGCGCCGAGAACCCTAGGTGGTGCCCGCGGAGCCGTCCCAACCGACGGCCACAATGGGTGCGTGGCAACGGAGACCGAGCGACCAACGGCAGCCGAGATCGGATCGCCGATCCGCGCGCCGCGGCTGCGCTCGCCGCTGGCGCGAGCGGTCGTGCCAGTCGCCGGTGGTGCCGCGGTCATCGCCCTGATCCTGCTCGCGACGTGGGGCATCGCGGTCCTCATCTCCGGGGGTGGCGCCGATACGACCAGCCAGCTCGCACCGGCGACGTTTTCGATGGGTAGCGCCGCGGCGCGAGCTGAGTCGATCGCCGAGGACGGCCCGCTCGTGCTGGCCGACCTGCACACCACGCGCGGTGACCGCACGCTGGTCGTCGATCACGTCGGGGACGACCCGACCGCGGGCTGGCGGCTCTACTGGGGATATCCCGCGGATCGTGACGCGACGTGCCCGGTGACCCAGGTGCGCGGGACGGCGACGTTCACCGATTGCGACGGCCGCCGGCTCGATGTGACCGAGCTCGCCCTGCCGCCACGCGGCGTGGTT
>JBIOUO010000455.1:0-11977 GCA_044867195.1 Ilumatobacteraceae bacterium | reverse complement strand
CTCGCGAGTGTCGGTGGCGTAGCCCATCACGACGTGGTCGAACATGGCCAGGTCGTCGAAGCCGATCGACTCGATGGCCCGAGCCAACTCGATGACCTTCGCCGGACCCTCCCGGTAAGCCACGCTCGGGAACTCAACTGAGATGCGCAAGGTCGAATGTGCCTCCTGGTCAGGGCCGCGGCCCAGCCGGTTCCCGCTCCGTACCGGGGTCGTGTTGGTGCTCAGCCAATGTCGCTCGCCGCCCTGCGAGGGAATCCAGGCTAGGTCACCACCCGCGGCATCGGAGCACCCAGCAGTGCGTCTCCGGCCTATCGTGACTACCGCGCTGGTGACATGCCGAGCATGGTCGCGCGGACCCGGATCTGAGAGTATGTGACCCGCAGAGAGGGGGTCCGCGTGCGATCGAACCGAATCAAGACGGCGGCCGTCATCGGCGTGCTCGCGCTCGTCGCCGCCGCGTGCGGCGACGACGACAACGAAGGTGGGGCCGAGGAGGACCAAGGTGTGGTCGCGACTGCAGCGCCGTCGCTGTCGGCGGCGACCACCGCCACTGGCGACACCGGGACCACCACGGCCACGGAGGAGACCACGGTCGAGGCGACTGGTACTGCCACGGCAACGTCGGGGGCGGCGGGTGAGCCAGGGACCGTGACCGCCGACAACCCGTCAGCGTTCGGCACCAGCGGGATGACCGGCGAGGGGCCGTACGGCCAGGACCCGGGCGACGAGAACATCTACCGGGGGTCGGGCGATCTCGAGATCGACCTCAGCGAGTGCCCGGACGATTACGACCCCGCGCAGGGCATCACCGATGACGAGATCAGGCTCGGCACGAGCCTGCCCCAGTCGGGGCCGCTCGCCGGGTTCGGCCTCCTTGCCGACGGCCTGCAGAGCTACTTCCGGTACGTGAACGAAGAGCTCGGCGGGATTGGTGGACGCCAGATCGTCGTCGACACGAAGGACGACGCGTATGAGCCGAACCGGACCAAGAGCAACGTGGACGAGATGGTTCAGTCAGGCAACTATGCCGCGTTGGTCATGGTGCTCGGCACTCCGAACAACCTCGCGGTGTGGGATGACCTCAATGACGAGTGCATGCCACAGCTCTTGAATGGGACGGGAGCGCCGCAGTGGGGTGATGTCGAGAACCATCCCTGGACCACCGGCATGCAGCTCGACTATGCGAACGAAGGCGGTCTGTGGGCGGAATGGGTCCAATCTGAATTCCCTGACGGTGCCTCCGTCGCCATGATCACGTTCAATAGCGACTTTGGCCATAGCTTGTCGAACGGGTTCAAGAACGCTATCGAGGGAACGAACATCGAGATAGTGGCGGAGGAGCTCCACGAGCCCACCGCACCCAACCTCACCAACCAGTTCACGACCCTGGAGGCCAGCGGGGCTGACGTACTTCTCCTCGCGACCACCGGCGCGTTCTGCACGCAAGCCATGGCCGAAGCCGAGACGAGGGCTTGGGACCCCAAAGTCATGATGTCGGCCGCCTGCGCGTCGCTCTCGCAGTTCTTCCAGCCGCTCATCGACCAAGGGCTGACTGGCGACGGAACGTACATCTTGCAGGCTTTCAAGGATCCGAATGATGCGGCGTTCGCAGACGATCCGTTCGTGCAATTCTACCATGAGACGTTGACCGGCCAGGGTCTCGACTCGTCACAGACGACGTACTTCACTGGCTGGATCTTCGGCTGGTACATGAGTGAGATCCTGAACCTGGCGGATGGCCTTCCAGGCGGGCTCACCCGTCCGAACATCCTCATTGCCAACCGGTCGATCGACACACGGTATCCCGGGCTACTCGAGGGCATCGTGAACCGGATGGAAGGATTCGATGATGCGTACCTCAACGAAGCGGCGCGCGTCGTGCAGTACGAGGTGAGCGACCCCACGCAGCTGGGCACCTACGTGGCCAAGACCGACATCTTCAACAACGAAGGCGTTCTGGGCAACTACTCCAACGTCGAGAACTGAGCTGGTTGGCCGCGGCGCGGCAGGCCGGACGGCGGTCGTCACCGTACCCGTTGGCACGGCTCACAGCGCCCGCAAGTAGCGGTCCAGCTCGAACGGCGTCACTTGCGAGTTGTAGCCCTCCCACTCACTGCGCTTGTTCCGCAGGAACCACTCGAAGATGTGCTCGCCGAGCGTCTCTGCCACGAGCTCGGACTGCTCCATGGCGACCAGCGCCTCGGCCAGCGACTGGGGCAACGCGGCCAGCCGCTCGGCTGCCCGCTCCTGTGCGGTGAGCTCGAAGATGTTGGTGGCCGCCTCGGGCGGCAGCTCGTAGCCCTCCTCAATCCCCTTGAGGCCGGCGTTCAGGATCACCGAGAACGCGAGGTACGGGTTGCATGCCGGATCAGGCGCTCGATACTCGATGCGGGTCGAGCGGGCCTTGTCGGCCACCGGCACGCGCACCAGCGCGGAGCGGTTGTTGCGCGCCCAGCTGACGAATGCCGGGGCTTCGAACCCAGGGATCAGCCGTTTGTACGAGTTCACCGTCGGATTGGTGATCGCCGCGATCTCTCGGGCATGGCGCAGCAGGCCGGCGATGAAGCCCTTGGCGACCTTCGACAGCTTGTACGGATCGCCCGGCTCGTAGAACGCGTTCGCCTCGCCCTCGAGCAGGCTCATGTGCGTGTGCATACCCGAGCCCTGGACGCCCTCCAGCGGCTTGGGCATGAACGTGGCGTAGAGCCCCTCAGCCGTGGCGGCCTCCCGGACCACCAACCTGAACGTCATCACGCTGTCGGCCATCGTGAGGGCGTCGGTGTGGCGGAGGTCGATCTCGTGCTGGCTCGGTGAATCCTCGTGGAACGAGTACTCCACGGCGATGCCCATCGCCTCCAGCGTCTGGATCGTGCGCTTGCGCAGCGATCCGGCCACGTCGGCCGTGGTCAGGTCGAAGTACGACCCCTTGTCGATTGGCGCCGGACGGCCGCCGTCGGCGGGAGCGAAGTAGAAGAACTCCATCTCCGGTGCGACGTAGAACGTGAAGCCGCGCTGGCCGGCCCGCTCGAGGTTGCGCCGCAGCACATGGCGCGGATCGCCCTCGAACGGGGTGCGGTCGAGGTTCAGGATGTCGCAGAACAGTCGCGCCTCAGGCGCGTGGGGATCGGCCCACGGGAGCACCTCGAAGCTGTTGGCGTCCGCGCGGGCGAGGACGTCGCTCTCCTGGACCCGAGAGAAGCCGTCGATCGCCGAGCCGTCGATCGTCATCCCCTCGTCGAGGGCGTGCTCGAGCTCGGCCGGACTGATGGCGAAGCTCTTCAGCTGGCCGAGCACATCGGTGAACCACAGCCGCACCAGGCGCACGCCGCGCTCTTCGACCGAGTTCAGGACATGGTCTCGTTGCCGTTCGATGGGCCCAGCTTCGCGCTCCGAGCTGCCGGGCCGTGGCGCCCGTCGGCGCAGCGCTGTTCAGGCGCCGTTAACATGCTCGCAACACGGGCGACATGGCCAACAGCCAACGTGATCGCGCCCGAGCGAGGCGTCACCACCCGCGCGAACATCCTGGAGGCATCGTGACTGAGCGGAACCCGGCCGACGTACTTGGCATGGTCGAGAGCGAGGGCGTCGAGATCGTCGACCTCCGCTTCTGCGACCTCCCGGGCCTGATGCAGCACTTCTCGGTCCCCGCCCACCAGCTCACGGCGGACGCCTTCGAGGAGGGCTACGGGTTCGACGGCTCGTCGATCCGCGGGTTCCAGGAGATCCAGGAGTCGGACATGATCCTGATGCCCGATCCGAACACCGCCGTGATCGATCCGTTCCTGCAGCACAAGACACTCATCATGAACTGCTTCGTGCGCGACCCCGTCACCGGCGAGTCCTACTCCCGCGATCCCCGCTACATCTCCAAGAAGGCCGAGGAGTACCTCCGCTCGACAGGGATCGCCGACACCGCGTACTTCGGGCCGGAAGCCGAGTTCTACGTCTTCAACGACGTCCGCTTCATGCAGGATCAGCGGTCCGCCTTCTACCAGGTCGACTCCGTCGAGGGGTCGTGGAACACCGCCCGTGACGAAGGACCTAACCTCGGGTACAAACCGCGGTACAAGGAAGGTTACTTCCCCGTCCCGCCGATGGACCATTTCCAGGATCTGCGCTCGGAGATGATCCTCACGATGGAGAGCGTCGGCGTCGAGGTCGAGGTCCAGCACCACGAGGTGGGCACCGCCGGCCAGGCCGAGATCGACATGCGCTTCGACACCCTGCTGACGATGGCCGACAAGCTGATGCTCTACAAGTACATAGTCAAGAACGTGGCCCGCAAGCATGGCCTGTCGGCCACGTTCATGCCCAAGCCGATCTTCCAGGACAACGGCTCAGGGATGCACGTCCACCAGTCCTTGTGGCAAGGCGACGAGCCGCTGTTCTTCGACGAGGTTGGCTACGCCGGGCTGTCCGACATGGCCCGCTGGTACATCGGTGGGCTCCTCGCTCACGCCCCGGCCATCCTCGCCTTCGCCGCGCCCACGACCAACAGCTACAAGCGGCTCGTGCCCGGCTACGAGGCCCCGGTCAACCTGGTGTACAGCCAGCGCAACCGGTCGGCATGTGTGCGGATCCCGCTGTACTCGACGAGCCCGAAGGCCAAGCGCCTCGAGTTCCGCTGCCCCGACCCGTCGTGCAATCCGTACCTGGCGTTCCCGGCGATGCTGATGGCCGGCCTCGACGGCGTGATGAACAAGACCGAGCCGCCCGATCCAGTCGATAAGGACCTGTACGACCTGCCTCCCGAGGAGTTGGCGAAGGTCCCGCAAGTGCCCGGGTCGCTCGACGAGTCGCTCGCCGCGCTGGAGGCCGACAGCGATTTCCTCAAGGCGGGTGGGGTGTTCACCGACGACCTGATCGAGACCTGGATCAGCTACAAGCGGGTCAACGAGATCGACGCCGTCCGCCTGCGCCCCCACCCCTGGGAGTTCCACCTCTACTACGACATCTGATCGTCCGCGGCGGTCCGCACGGCGGAGGCCGAGTGCCTTCGCCTGACCGTCCTCGACATACATCGATTCGCCAGTGCAGCTGAGCTCACTCATCGACGTGCCCGACGAAATGACCACGATCGAGTTCTGGGATCTCTTTGGCCAGCTCGAGCATGAGCGCCTTGACTACAAGCGGGGCATACCTTCAGAGCTCCAGGACGCGATCCCAGCTATGGCGATGACTGATGGCGGGTTCCTTGTGCTGGGCGTCGACGACAACCGGAAGCTGGTGGGCTGTCCGGTATCGCAGTCAACGTTCGATCGAGTCATGCGCTATGCGAACCAGTGTACGGTCGCTGAACAACGCGCTGCGGGCGGAGGCCGGCCCGCCGTGCGACGCGGCGATCGCGTCGTACGCGCTCTGGTCGATCTCGGCGTCGCTTGCAATCAGGTTCATCGAACAGCACACCCGCAAGTTCCAAGACGTGCGAGACACCCGACGAGAGGTGTTCACGGAGCTCGGACACTAGGCGTCCAGCAGCTGGTCCAAGCGGGTGTTGACCGGATCGGTGCCGGCCGAGGTGTTGGAGATGACCGTGTAGGTCAGCTGGCGCGCCGGGTCGTGCGTCGTCATGCACGACACGCCGGCGTCGAAGCCCTCGAGCATGACGGTCGGGCCCGACGACTTCAGCCAGAACCCGAGCCCGTAGCGGCGTCCGTGCTCGGGGGCGTCGCTGCGTGGCTCGACGAGCTCGGCGGCGAGTTGGGGCGCGACGATCCGCCCGGCGAACATCGCTGTCCACAGCCGGTGCAGGTCGGCGACGGTCGAGTAGATGCCACCGTCGCCGGTGCCGCGGACGGGCAGGTGGAACACGTTCGTGCGCCAGGTGCTCTCCATCGGCACGTACCCGAGGGCGACGCCGCCGGGCAGCTCGTCGGAGCGCAGAAACTCGGTGTCGTCCATCCCGGCCGGTTCGCAGACCCGGCGTCGGACGAGGTCGTGGTAGCCGACACCGCTGGCCCGTTCGGCGATCAGGGCGAGCACGACGAACCCGCTGTTGCAGTAGCTGAACCGATCGCCGGGCGGGAACTTCGTCGGGAAGCCGTCGAGCACGGCCAGGAACTGCTCCGTGGTAGCCAGCTCGTGTACCGGAACCGTCATCGCGTAGTCACTGATGTCGCGGGGCAGGTCCTCGTCGAGGTAGTCGCCGATGCCGGAGCGGTTGGCCATCAGCTGCTCCACGGTGACGGCATCGTCGATCAGCGGGAGATCATCGCCGAGCAGCGACCGCGCCGTCGTCGTCCATCGCAGCGTGCCGTCCTCGACGAGGGTCGCCACGGCGAGGGCGGTGAGGCCCTTGCCGGCGCTGGCCACACCGAAACGGGTCTCGACGGTGTTCGCAATGCCCCAACTTCGATGGGCCTCGCCGTAAGCGACGGCCAGCTCGGTGTCGCCGCCCCGGTCGACGCGCACGACCCCCGAGAACCCGGTCTCGGCAGCGACGCGCTCGACCTCCTTGGCCAGCCCTCCCACGACCGGGAATCTTCGCACGCGGCAGATCACGCTTGGACGTAGCGCACCGACAGCGGCCATCGGTGGACCGTCACGATCAACCGATCACGATCAAGCGGCACCTACCCGCATCTCGCTCCGGATATGGTCTCGCGCTCGGTGAAAGGGTTGGTGCAATCGCTCGAGGACGCCCGACTCCTCACCGACTGTTCGTCGATCGATTGGCGGGAGGGGTAACGCATGGGTCTGGTGTCAAACCTCCGTTTCGCTCTCCAGCGGCGTCGCGGCACCGGTTCGAAGACCTGCTCGCATGTCGATGCGATCCGTGAGGTCGTGCGCGGCTCGGACGGGTGCTTGCCGTGCGTCGCCTTGGGCGACAGCTGGGTGCATCTGCGCATGTGCATGACGTGCGGGGTGGTGGGGTGCTGCGACTCGTCCAAGAACAAGCACGCGCACCGCCACGCCGACGAGGTGAGGCATCCGATCGCCCGCTCGGTCGAACCGGGAGAAGACTGGATGTGGTGCTACGTCGACGAGGTGCTCGTCGGCTAGCTGCGCCCATGACCGACAACCGACCACCGACGGCTGACGATGATCGGGTTGCCGCGGTCCGTAGACCTTCGATGGCCGCGCACCTGGCGTCAGCGGGCCAAGACGCGTCATCGCCGACGCGGTCCAGGTGCGCGCCTCACGAGCACATGTGCGTATACGGCGGCGGTCACGGTCGCCGAGCTGTGCCCGCGTGTCGAGGAAGTCGGCCCGGCATCCGCTTGACGCTTCGCCGCACGGCCATGCGTGGCGTGGGGCGTAGTCGCGCTCGACTATGTCTCGGTGGCATGCAGCTGCGCTCACCGACTGTCAGCGCCAACACGCTCCTTGGATGCCCGCGCGCACGGTGTCTCGCCCGCCGAGAGTGCACCATCGTGCGTGCATGCCGGAGACGACTGGCGCCGGGTGATCCGAGGGTGGGCGCGCCGGATCGAAGCCAGCACGACTGGTCCTGACAACGGGGTCGGGAAGGTCAACGGGCGGCAGGACGCGGTCGACGGGGGCGACCGCGTCCTGCGGCCACCCACGTCATCTCCGATGTCGTGGGCTGCGCATCCAGTTGCGCCACGAGCACGACCACAGGGAGGGCACATGAACCAGAGGGATCCGATCATCCGGCGGCTGCGGGACGTCATGCTGTTCTCGGCGTGCACTGACCACGAGCTCTCGATGTTGTCGGCAAGGATGACTCCGCGCCGCGCCGGCGGGGGCGAGGTGCTGACCCGAGACGGGCACGGCGGGCAGCAGTTCGGCGTCATTGTCGAGGGCACGGCGACGGTCCGCGCGAATGGCCGGATCATCGCCACGCTCGGCCCCGGCGACCTCTTCGGCGAGATCGCCATGCTCGATGACGGTCCGCGCCCGGCGACCGTCGTCGCCGAGACCGATCTCGAGGCTCAGGTCGCCGGCCGCGGCGAGATCGTCGAACTGATGGTCAGCGTCCCGAACATGACCAGGAACCTTCTCGTCGGTCTCGTCGGGCGACTGCTCGCAGCCGACCTGCAACTGGCGGCCTGATCACGCACGCTGCACGCGTGGCCGATGATGCGGCGCGGTCAGGCGGGTACGGGCGCGTCGGCGCGGTCGGCGACCGTCTTGGCCCGATGGGCGACGTCGGACGCGGTGAACGTCGTCGTCCAGGCCGCGAACTCGAGCAGCACGCCGTTGGGGTCCTTGAAGTACATCGAACGGACGAATACGTCGCCACCATCGGTCCGCGCGTCGTAGTCGACCTTGTGACCACCCGACAGCGAACCGGCGTGGTTGACGATCTCGGTCACCGCGACGCCCTTGCCGCGCAGCTTCACGAGGTACTCGTCCATCCTCTCGGCCCGGACGTCGAAGGCGATGTGGTTCATCGTCCCGATCGCCGTCATCCCCCGACCCCGAGCACGCATCTGGTCGTCGAACGTGCCATGGATCGCCTCGCCGGGCGTGCCCTCCGGCGCGTCGGGCCACCAGAAGAAGGCGATGCCGTCGACGCCGTTGCCCATGTCCAGAAAGAAGTGCTGGCCACCGTCAGGCAGCTCCAACGTCTTGACGAGCTTCATGCCCAACACCTGCTCGTACCACGCCACCGTCTCGGCCATGTCCCGTGCCACGAACGCCACGTGGTTGAACCCGCGCAACTCGAACTCGGTGTTGCTGCTCGTACCGGCCATCATGCCCTCCTCCGGCGACCTCGCGGCGCTGGCGGCGATTGTATTCCGTCAATGCCGCCGCCAGACTCCTGCCGCGACGCTTTGTCACCACGTCGCCGAATGCATACATTCGCCGCATGCCCCGCCTCCGCCAGGTCCCTCGCGCCGAGGTCGACTCACCGGTCGTCACGGCCATGTACGACCGTCTGTTCGGCGATCGCGACCCCGTCGCCGAGCCGGGCACGGCCACCGGCACGCCGGGGAACTGGTGGACAGTGTTCGCCCTCGTGCCCGATGTGCTCGAGCACGCCAGCCGCGGCTTCGCCCTCTACGACAGTCGCCGGCGCACGATCAAGCCGGCGCTGCGCGAGCTCGGCCAGACTCGTGCCGGCTGGCTGGTCGGCAGCCAGTTCGTGTTCTCGCAGCACTGCAAGGCGTGCCGGGCGCTGGGCATGTCCGACGCCAAGATGGAGGCGATCAAGGCCTGGGCCGTCTCCGACCTCTTCGCCCCCGAGGAACGAGCGCTGCTCGCCTACACCGACGCGCTGGTGCAGGGCTTCGGCCGCGTCGACGAGGCCATCTTCGACGCCCTTCGCGCCCACTTCAGCGACGAGCAGATCCTCGAGTTCACCTACATCACGATGATGTACTGCATGCACGCGGTGATCACGCGCGCCCTGCGCCTGGAGTACGACGACCGCGACGACCCGATCGTCGAGGTCCCCGCACCAGAGGGCTACGTGCCGCGCAGCCTCAGCCGCGACATCGCCTACGACCTCGACGAGACCGACGGCGAGCGCTGAACCGGGCCCGGCGCGGCGAAGCGTTCACCGGCGCCCGGGCGCGGAGGTCCGGCGGGTGACGAGCTGGTGCAGCACCCGGGCGCCGGAGTGCTCGACGTCGCGGGTGGCGGTGACGAGCGTGATCCGGTTCGTGCGCGCGAGCTCGATCAGATGGTCGACGGCTGCCGAGGCGGGGGCCCGCCGCAGCTCGACTCGGTAGCGGCGGGCGAACTCCTCGAACCGCGCCACATCGTGGCCGTACCAGCGCCGCAGCTCGGTGCTGGGCGCGGCGTCCTTGAGCCACTCGTCCACCGCCGCGTCGGCCTTGGTGACGCCTCGCGGCCACAGCCGATCGACGAGCACGCGATAGCCGGCGTGTTCACGGCCCCGGTCGTCGTAGACACGGTGCAGCTCGATCTCGGGACGCGGAGCCATCTCGACCACATATTGTCTCCCCTGGACGCTCCAACCGCGGCCGGGGGGTCGTAGTTTCGCCGTTGTTGACAGAGCCTCGCGTTGGTCAGAGCGACGGACGTCCCGATCGCCGAACCTCTGACGACGGCCACCCACAGTCCACGCAGCGTGGCGCCGAGGGGCGCGTCGCGGCCGTACACGCCCAGACCCGGCGCGGGCTGCTGGTCGCGGCCGGCTTCGTGGCCGCCGCGGTCGTCGCTGGGGTGGCCGGCACCGGCACGGGCTGGTGGATTCCACTCCACCTGTTCGCGGTCGGTGGCCTGCTCAGCGCGGTGTCGGCCGTCACGCAGATGCTGGCCGTCACCTGGTCGGCCTCACCGCCGCCGAGTCCGCTCGTCGCCGGTGCCCAGCGATGGTGCCTCGCGCTCGGCGCCGTTGCGCTCGTCGTCGGACGCGACACAGACGTCCGCTGGCTGTTCGTCGCCGGTGGCACCACCGTCGTCGGGGCGATGGTCGCGCTGGTCCCGATCCTGTGGCTCGTGCGCCATCGCGCGGTGACCAACCGGTTCGCGCCGGCGATCGAGGCCTACATCGCAGCGGTCCTGTTCGGTGCCGCCGGGATGACGCTCGGGATCATCCTCGGCGTCGGGCGGGCAGGGACCCGCATCGTCGAGATCCGCGGGACCCATCTGCTGCTCAACCTGTTCGGGCTGGTCGGCCTCGTCATCGCCGGCACGCTGCCGTACTTCACGGCCACACAGGTGCGGGCCAAGATGTCTCGTCGCGCGACCCCGACGACGCTGCGTGTGACGTTCCTCGGCCTCGCAACAGCGGTCGTGGTCGCGTCCACCGGACGCCTGCTCGATCGACCCGTGACCGTCGCCTGCGGCCTGGTCGCCTACGCCGCCGGGCTCGTCGCCATCGCCGCGCTGCTGCCGGTGTACGGGCGCCGGCCGCTCCGGTGGGCCGGGCCGCGGGCCGCCCAGCTGCTCACCGGGCTCGCCTGGTGGGCTGCGATGACCGTCGCCTTGGCGATCGCCAGCATCCAGCGCGAGAGCGATCGGGCCATCCTGCAGGCACTCGTGATCGGCGGGTTGGCGCAGATCCTCGTCGCCTCGCTCGCCTACCTCGGGCCGGTACTGCGCGGCGGCGGGCACCAACGCCTCACCGTCGGATTCGCGGTCACCGGCTCGTGGCTGTCGGTCGTCGCCGGCAACGTCGCCGCAGCTGGTTCACTTGCCGACCAGGATCGCATCGTCTCCGTCGCCTTGGTGGTGTGGCTCGCCGACGCGGCGATCCGCGCCGCTCTCCTGCTGACCTGGAAACCGAGGAACCAACATGTGTGACTACTGCGGGTGTCGTCGATCCGGACCGACGGCCGAGCTCGCCGCCGAGCACGAACGCCTGCTCGCACTGGGCGACGTGCTGCACACGGCCCTCCACGACGGCGTCGACGCGAGGGCGGTGTTCGACGAGTTCGTGCGGCTGTTGCAGATCCACGCGGCCAAGGAAGAGGTCGGGCTGTTCGTGCAGGCCAAGGCGTCGACGCCGCTCGGTGACCAGATCGATGCGCTGTGCCGCGAGCACGACGACCTGCACCGCTGGCTCGCCGACGGGCTCGGCGGTGCGCACGTTCCCCAAGCGCTCCGGCTGCTGGTGACGCACATCGACGACGAGGAGTACGACCTGTTCCCGCACATCATCCACGCCCTGGACCCTGAGCAGTGGGACGAGATCGAGCTCGCCCACCGCGCGGTCGAGGCCGTCTGGGACCAGCCAAGCAGCACGGGGTGACTGGCCACCGCCCGCGCACAGACCTCTGAACCGATCAGGCGGCGGGCTGGTCGCGGTCGGGTGGTGGGTCGGGGTAGCAGACGGCCCAGCGTTGGAGGGGTTCGCCGAGGGGGTGTTGGTAGGGGGAGGCTGGTGGTGGTGGCGGGCCGGTGGGTGGGGTGGGGGTGGGGCGGCGGATTGGTCGGCCGTGCCGGTCGGTGAAGATGACCCCGTCGGGCTGGTCGGCGTCACCGGTGATGCCCAGCAGCCCACGATGATGCAACCGATGGTGATAGCCACAGAGGCTGAGCAGGTTCCACGTGTCGTGGCCGCCGCCGTCTTGTTGGTGGCGGATGTGGTGGACGTGCA
>JBIOUO010000454.1:0-6900 GCA_044867195.1 Ilumatobacteraceae bacterium | reverse complement strand
GAGCGCGTCCATCGAGCCGCCGGCGGCACCGCGGCCCTCGGCCTGCTGCTGCTGCATCTCGCGGAACAGCTCGTCGAGCGCGTCGTCGTCGCCCTCGGCGATGCGGTACTCGGGCCCGCGCAGGCTGAAGTAGACCTCGAACACCGTCTCGAACGCTCGCCAGTGGGCGTTGTTCTTGATCAGCGTCGCCCCCAGCGCGTACTTGAACGCCTCGCGGTCGTCGATCGGGATGTGCTGCACCGCCTCCATCGCGTCGAGGTTCTCGGTCAGGCTGACCGGCAGCCCTGCGTTGCGCAGCTCGACCACGAACCCATTGAGCAGGTCGAGCATTCCGTTTGGCCTGGGCGCCACTTCCGTGTCGGTCACGATCCCACGGTAACCCGCAGCCCCAATTCGGGTGCCCTCGAGTATGATCGCCGGTATGACCATGGCGAAGATCGCAGTGAGCCTGCCGAGCGAGCTGGTGGAGCACGCTCAACAGGCCGTCGCCGAGGGGCGTGCAGGCAGCGTGAGCGCGTATGTTGCGGCGGCGCTGCAGGAGAAGGCGAAGCTGGAGGACCTGGCTTCGCTGCTCGATGAGATGCTGGCAGAGAGTGGCGGTCCGCTCACCCCAGCCGAACGCCGCGCCGCCGACCGAGCGCTCGGTCGATGAGCGGCGCCGTGCTCGACACCGGCGCGCTGGTTGCGTTCGAACGGAACGATCGCCGGGCCGTGGCGATCGTCGCCCGAGCACTGCAGCATGGAGACCCGCTCGTCGTGCCGGCGGGCGTCGTGGCCCAAGCCTGGCGCGACGGGCGGCGCCAAGTACGGCTCGCCAGGCTGCTCGGCTCCCCGGTGTCACACATCGTCGCGCTCGATGACCGCACCGCCCGCGCCGTCGGTCAACTCTGCGCCGTCAGCGGCACGACGGACATCGTCGACGCCTCGGTCGCGCTCGCTGCTCGTGAGCGTTCGATGCGGGTCATCACGTCGGACGCCGACAACATCCGCCGAGTCGACGGCGGGCTCGACGTGGTGCCGCTCTAACCGAGCTCTAACCGGCTCTGAGCGTCATCCCACCCGGCCGCAGGTCACTTGTCGTCGACGCTCAGTTCCTTCGTCGCCTTGGCGATGTCGGTCTGGTACTTGAGCAGGATGTGCAGGGTCTCCTTCGCCGTCTTCTCGTCGATCGAGTCGATGTTGAGGAGCAGCAACGTGCGCGCCCAGTCGAGCGTCTCCGACACGCTCGGTGCCTTCTTCAGGTCGAGCTGGCGGATCGAGCGCACGACGCGTGCGATCTGGTCGGCGAGGTTGGCCGGCACGCCGGGCACCTTGGCGAGCACGATCGCCTTCTCCCGCTCGAGCGTCGGGTAGTCGACATGGAGGTAGAGGCAGCGCCGCTTGAGCGCCTCGGACAGCTCGCGGGTGTTGTTCGACGTGAGGAACACGAGCGGGATCTGCGTCGCTTCGATCGTTCCCAGCTCGGGAATCGACACCTGGTAGTCGGACAGGATCTCGAGCAGCAGCGCCTCGGTCTCCACCTCCACCCGGTCGACCTCGTCGATCAGCAGGATCACCGGCTCGTCGGCCGTGATCGCCTCGAGCAGTGGGCGGGTGAGCAGGAACTCGTCGGAGAAGATGTCGTCGTGGACCTCGCTCCACGAGACGTCACCGGTGTCGGTGCCCCTGTCGGCCTGGATGCGCAGCAGCTGCTTCTTGTAGTTCCACTCGTACAGCGCCTTGGACTCGTCGAGTCCCTCGTAGCACTGCAGGCGGATCAGCCGCCCGCCGGTCATGTCGGCGACCGACTTGGCGAGCTGGGTCTTGCCGGTCCCGGCAGGTCCCTCGATGAGCACCGGCTTGCCGAGCCGGTCGGCCAGGAAGACCACCCCGGCGATGCCCTCGTCGGCGAGGTAGTCCACATCTCGCAAGCCCTCACGGACCACCTGCACGCTCTCGAACCGGTCTGCCACCAGAGGGACGCTACTTGCGCCCTTGACCGCGGGGTCAATCGGAAACGGGCCATACGCTCGCCGCCGTGGCCGGAGTCCTCGCCAAGTACGTCGACGCGTTCGTCGATGCGATCAGCGCCGAGCTCGGTGAGCTGTCCGGCCACGACCATCGGAGCGAGGCGATCGTCGAGGCCAGCGACATCGTCGCCGCGGTCATCGACAGCGACGGCCGGCACACGACGGCCGAGTTGGAGGCGTGGCTCGACGACCTCGGCACCCGCCTGCAACCAGCCGTCAGGGTGTCGTCCGAGCAGCTACGCGACAGCGCGCTGCTCGACGGCAAACGGACGTGGCTAGCCCAGCCGAGCACGCTCTTCGACCTCCTCCTGCGCGCCGACGCCCGCGACGGGACGGCCCGTGCCGCGCGCTACTACGACGTCGCCATCCGGCTGGCCCACGCGGCCGCGTCGATCGACCTCGTCCCGTCGCCCGGCGAGATCGCCGCCATCGACGGTTGCCGCGACGCGCTCCTGCAGGCGTTCGACGCCGCTGGTGTGGCCCGACCCGGGCAACGCGCCCCGGCCACGCCCCCTGGGACGCCGCACGGAGCACAATCGGCGACCGCAGCCGTAATCGAGCCCCCGCCGGCCCGGCCGCTCGAGGAGCTGCTCGCCGAGCTGGATGCGCTCGTCGGGCTGGCCGAGGTGAAGGCCGACGTTCGCCGGCTCGCCAGCCTGCTGCGGATCCAGAAGCTGCGCGAGGAGCGCGGGATGCCGACGCTGGAGACCAGCCACCACTTGGTCTTCACCGGCAATCCGGGGACCGGCAAGACGACGGTGGCCCGGTTGCTGAGCCAGATCCTGCGCGCCCTCGCCATCGTGTCGCGTGGCCACCTCGTGGAGACCGACCGCAGCCAGCTCGTCGCCGGCTACGTCGGCCAGACGGCCACCCGCACGCGGGCCGTGATGGAATCGGCGCTCGGCGGGACCTTGCTCATCGACGAGGCCTACGCCCTCGCCCGCGGCAGCGAGCAGGACTTCGGGCGCGAGGCGATCGACAC
The DNA here is from genome assembly GCA_044867195.1 of Ilumatobacteraceae bacterium. GTDB lineage: Bacteria > Actinomycetota > Acidimicrobiia > Acidimicrobiales > Ilumatobacteraceae > JALZMG01. The sequence continues at coordinate 3,909 of JBIOUO010000454.1, read as the reverse complement.
GATCGTCAAGTTCATGGAGGACCACCGCGAGGACCTGGCGGTGATCGCCGCCGGATACCCCGACGAGATGGCCGAGCTGATCGCCGCCAACCCCGGCCTGGAGAGCCGCTTCACGCGCACGATCCACTTCCCCGACTACACGACCGAGGAGCTGATCGCGATCTTCGAGTCGATGGCCACGGCGGCCGGCTACCGGCTCGACGAACCCGGCCGGGCCCGGCTCGCCGACGCCATCGCGTCCGAGCCGCGGACTCGCGGGTTCGGCAACGCCCGGTTCGTGCGCAACCTGCTTGAGTCCGCGGTCAGCCACCAGGCCGAGCGCCTGGCGTCGGTGGCTCAGCCCAGCGACGAACAGCTACAGACGCTGACCGCCGCCGACCTGGCCGGCTGACACTTCAGATCCGCGAGGTGGGCGAGCAGCTTGGCTGCGAGCCGAGCCGGAGCGACTAGCCTTCCTCAGGGAAGACTGCGGTCGCGATGGCGTGGAACGCGTACAGCGCGTTGCCGCACTCCTTGCGGTTGCGCACGGTGAGATCGGGGAGCGCGAAATCCTCCTCAGGGTCGCCTTCTCCGCTGTGCAACGTCGCTGGGTACGTGATCGCCCCGAACGCCACGAGCGCGTCGCACTGCTCGTAGGGGTTGCCGAAGATCCCGACCGGCTCGACCACCGCGCTCCCGCGCGCCAGCGTGTTCACGCAGTCGCTGTAGTCGAACCACGACAGGTCGGGTGTCGGAATCCCGAGCAGGGCGGCGTCGAAGGCAATCGTCCCCGGGATCGACTTGCACACGTTCGCCGGGTTGGCGATGCGCGCCACGTTCGGGTCGTACGACTGCTCAGCCGACACCGACGCGCCGCCGGCGCTGGCGGCGGCGACGACGATCGTGCCGCAGACGAGGAGCTTGGTGGACCGGTTCATAGGTTTCCTTTCATCGCTGCACGCACTCCTGGGCGGCAGTGGCATCGGGGTGTTCGTGGGCGCGGATCCGGTACAGCTCACCCGGGCTGTTGTACGGGCCGTCCGGCAGCACCGGACCGAGCTCCTTCAGCAGGTGGTTCACGTCGGCCCGCACGCCGAGCTGGGCGAGGAACGCAGAGCACAAGCCCATGTTCGACACATGCTCCGACCCCGGCCCGCCATCCGGCTGGGCGAGCACCGAGCCCGCAGGTCCGGCGACGAGGACGCCAACCGTCAGGCCCGCCATGAAGAACTGTCGCCCGCGCATGCCCGCCCCTTGCTGCTCCGCCGCCCGTCGGCAGTGCCCGCCACACCGTAGGCCGCGGCTGTACTGCGAGCAAGTCGGGCGGACCTTGCCCGTGCGCGCTCCCCGCGGCGCGCCGGCGATCCGTCCCCATAGGGTTGACGCGATGCTGATCGCCGCCGACGACCCCTCGGTCGTCGCCCTGACCGAGGCAGTGCAGCGGGGCGACGTCGATGCGCTGCGACTGGTGCTGCAACAGCGACCCGAGCTCGCATCGGCCCGCTTGGGCGATGCGGTGACGTCGCGGGAGGCGCTGCACGTAGCCACCGACTGGCCCGGGCACGTCCCGAACGTGGGCACGGTCATCGATGCGCTCGTCGCTGCCGGCGCCGACCCCGACGCCCGCTTCGCCGGACCGCACCGGGAGACACCGCTGCACTGGGCCGCCAGCAGCGACGACGTCGAGGCACTCGACGCCCTGCTCGCCGCCGGTGCCGACATCGAGGCCGGCGGCGGTGTGCTGACGGACGGTCCACCGCTCGACGACGCCGTGATCTTCGGTCAGTGGGCGACCGCGCGACGCCTCGTCGCGGCGGGCGCGACGACGGGGTTGTTCCACGCCGCGGCGCTGGGAATGGAGGCTCGTGTCGCCGAGCTGCTTGCCGCCGGCATCGAGCGCGACGAGCTCACCGCCAGCCTGTGGCACGCCTGCAACGCCGGGCAGGAGGTCACAGCGCGGCAGCTGATCGTGGCCGGGGCCGATCCACGGTGGATCGGCTGGAACGACCGGACGCCCATCGACGCGGCGCGCGAGGCGGGTGCCGACGACCTGGTCGCGTTCCTGATCGAGCGCGTCAGCGCGTGACCGTCAGGGGGTGACGGCCCGGGCCCGCCGGGCCGCGCGGGCCGCGTTGCGGTCGGCGCGTTGGGCGAGCAGGGACGCGGTCTCGTCGGAGACCGGCGTCACCAGCAACGACGCGACGAGGTCGACGAGGTGGCTGGTGAAGAGCCGGTCGCTGCGGTGCGGGCGCTCGCTGGCCCGGCGGCCGAGCTCGATGTGGGCGAACCGCATCACCGCGTACCGTCGGTGCAGCGGCGGGCCGACGACCATCGCCGGCAGCAACGGGCCGACGAGCCTGCTCCACCGGGTGATGCTGTCGTGCGGATCCTGGCCGGTTGGGTCAGAGAGGATCGAGGGCTCGCCGGGCTCGATCGGGTGGTTGGTGCGGTTGACCAGCTCGGCCGTGATGCACAGGTACTGGCGCCCGCCTTCGGGATCATGGAGCTTGGCGACGAGCGGCAGCACGAACGCCGACGCCAGCACCCGCACGTCGTCGATCGCGTTCGCCACGTACTGGTCGAGCAGGGCGTTGCGCCCGGCGTGGACGTCGCGTCCATGCTTGGCGAGGATCGCCCGCAGCAACCCGTCGCGGTCGCCGAAGTGGTACTGCAGCGACGTCGTGTTGCGCTGGCGCGCTTCACGGTTGATCTCGCGCAGTGACACGCCGTCGATGCCGCGCTCGGCGAACAGCTGCTCCGCGGCAGCGATCAGCGACGCGGTCGCGTCGTGCACGGTGCCGTCCACCGTTCTTGCCATCGAGAGCCGACCATACGAGCGACCGTCTCCGATGGCCGAACCGAGCTGTCCGGTTCTACTCGGGCTCGGCTCGCAGCCAAGCTGCTCGCCCCGCCTCCCGAGCTCGCCGCCGCCACTCCGCAGCCGCGCTCGCCCCAACACAGCCCGCGGAACCCGCTCCAAGCCGGGCTTTGCTCGCAGCCAAGCTACCCGCCTCGCCTCCCGCGCTCACCGCCGCCGCCCTGCAACGGCACTCGCCCCAAGGCCAGTCCCGCGGAACTCGTTAGCCTCGCCCTGGATGATGTTTGGCGACCGGTTCTGGACGCCGGCAACGGCGAAGGCGATCCTGTCGTGGCGCATCCTGCTCGGCGTCGGGGTCGGTGTGGCTGCCGGGTTCCTCGGCCTCGGCCCGATCGGCGGTGTCATCGTCGGCGTCGCCGCCTACGCCGGCACGGTGCTGCTGGCGATGCCCCGGCACAAGGCGCCCCCAGCCGTCGACCCGTTCACGGTCAGCGAGCCATGGCGCCACTTCGTCCAGGACGGCCAGCGCGCCCGCCGGCGGCTGCTCGAGACGGTGCGGTCGATGCCGGCCGGCCCGATGCGCGACCGGCTGCAGAGCATCGCCGACCGCCTCGATTCCGGGCTCGCGGAAGGCTGGCAGGTCGCCCGTCGCGGCCACGACATCGACGCCGCAGTCAAGCAGCTCGACCCCACCCGGCTGCGTTCCCGCCTGGCGACACTGCAGTCCCAGGCTGCTGGCGCGCCCTCTGGCGACCTTGACGCGGCGATCGCCTCCGTCGAGTCACAGCTGGCGACCTCCGACCGCCTGAAGCAGCTGTCAGCGACGACGGCGGACCGGCTCCGGCTCACCCAGGCTCGGCTGGACGAGCTGTGCGCGCGGGCGGCCGAGGTCAGCATCGGCAGCAGCGACACCGACCGCTTCGCCCACGACGTCGACGACCTCGTGCTCGAGCTGGAGGGTCTGCGCCAAGCGGTGCAGGAGCTGCCCAGCTGACGTGACCGCCAAGCGAATCGGGGCGGCGGTCGTCGCCGTGGCGCTGATCGTCGGCGCGGTCGTGTTGCGCAGGGCGGTGCTCGACGGCGACGACGCCACGTCACAGGCCGCGACGACG
>JBIOUO010000453.1:0-8420 GCA_044867195.1 Ilumatobacteraceae bacterium | reverse complement strand
GCGGTTGGCCGCCATCGCTGCTGGGAAGCCGGCATAGGCGGCCACGGTCTCGACGAGCTCCTCGATCTCGGTGCGCGACAGCCCGTTGCGAAGGGCGACGGCAGTGTGCAGCTCGAGCTCCTCGTCGCGGGCCTGGGCGGCAAGCGTCGACACGACGATCAGTGATCGGTCGCGGCGCGACAGCTCGGGCCGCGCCCACATCTCGCCGACGACGTCGAACGCGAACCCGCCGAGCGCGCCCAGCCGGTGACCCAGCGACGACGCCACCCGCTCCGGCTCGACACCGGGGACGAACACCCCGAACGACTCCGCGGCGCGGGCGTGGCGCTCCTCGTAGCTCGACGACGCCGTCATCGCGCCCCGTTCCCGTTGCTCAACGTGCCGGCGGCGTGCCGCCGGTGTGGGCGTAGGTCTTGTTCGTGATCCACCAACGGCCGTCGATGCGCGCCACGGTGAAGAAGTCGACGAAGTCACAGCCGAAGTAGTCGGTCTCGACGAGTGCGGCCACCCCCGCATCGCCGACCAGGTCGATGCTGCGGATCTCGGCGCGGTAGTTCGGGCCGGCGAGGCCCGGGTGCGACTCCACCATCTTCGTGAACTGGGTGATCGGCTCGTACGTGTCCATCGGCCCGATGTGGCCGAACATGTGCGCATCGGGGTGGAAGGCCTCGCGCATCTTGTCGCCGTCGCCGTTGGAACCGTCGATGTACAGCTGGATCAACGCCCGGACGTCCGCCAGATCCTGCAGGTGCTGAGCACTCACGTTGCCCCCTCTCGTGTCGTGGCGGGGTGAGTCTCCCATACGTGTCCGACCCGCCAGCAAGGGGTCGGTCAGACCCGCTGGACGATCCAGCGCTGGGCGGCCGTGTTGCGGGCCAGTCGGGTGACGACACCGAAGTCGTGCCCGCCGTCGCCGTAGGCGTCGAGGAGGCGACCGCTGCTGAGCTGGCGGATGGTGCAGGTGCCGTCGGCAGAGGGGACGACGACCCACCGTTGCGCGTCGTCACCGTGCCCGCCGCGGGTGACGACGGCGAAGTCCTCGTCGGCGAGCTGATAGGCGTCGACGAAGCGCCCATTGCTGCGCTGGCGGATGGCGAACACGGCGCCCACGGGGGCGAAGATCCAGTGCTGCGTCTGGTCGCCCTGGGCCGGACGAGTGACCACTCGGAAGTCCTTCTCGGCGATCTCGTGGGCGTCGAGCAGCCGGCCACTGCTGCGCTGGGTCAGTGAGAACGTGTTGGGACCCTTGGGGGTCAGCACCCACCGCTGCGTCTCGTCCGGTTGGACCGGACGGGTCACCGCGGCGAAGTCCTCGGCGGCGATCTCGTGGGCGTCGAGGACGCGGTTGGTCGACAGCTGACGGATCGAGACGGCGCCATCGTTGCCGGGCACGACGATCCATCGTTGCGACTCGTTCGGCTCGACGTCACGGGTCATGACCCGGAAATCCGGGTTGCCCTCGAAACCGGACTGGTAGGCGTCGAGGAACCGACCACTGGTCTTCTGTCGAATGACGTTGACGGTGCCGACCTGGGTGAGGATCCAGCGCTGGCTGTCGTTGTCCTGGTCCGGCCGCGTGACCAGCCGGAAGTCGAGCGGCTCGATCTCGTGGGCGTCGAGCATTCGTCCGCTGCTCACCTGACGGATCGTCACCGTTCCGGGGCGCGGGATCGACGCCGGGTACAGCTGCCTGATCCCGGCGAGGTCGTCTGGTGTGAGCGTCCGTCTGGTGGCGCTGAACGGCAGTGTCGGGGCCATCACCGCGTCCTCGACGGCGGAGTGCTCGAGCCCGAGGACGTGACCGAGCTCGTGCAGCGCGGCCGACTGGACGTCGAAGCTGAAGATGACCTTGCCGAGCGCCCAGTTGATCTCGGGATCGTTGAAGTGCACCGGCTTCGGCAGCGTGTGGGTGACGACCCCGCAGTCGGGCGGGAAGTCGGCGTGGGCGATCGTCCCGGAGAGGCTGAAGTCGGGGTCGTCGGCCGGGCGCCAGCCGATCACGACGTCGGGGTGCTGGTTCAGGCCGACCTCGGTGAACGTCAGCGGTGCCGCGGCGGCCCACGTCGCCAGCGCGTCGCGGACCGCTTGGAACTCGCCGAATCCCGCCACATCGTCCGTGCCGGCGTCGAAGGCGTACGTCAGGCACGGATGCTTCCAGGAGCAGCGGGCGGCGAACCCAGCTCGCTCGATGCGATCGGGCAGCCCGCAACGGGGACGGCTGATCTGCCGGCGCGTCGGCGCGTCGAGGACGCCGGTCGCGGCCAGCCCGTTGCGGCGCTGGTAGTGCGTCAGCGCGCTCGCCGTCGCTTCGTCCATCGTGCCGGCATCGAAGCCGCCGTCGCGCAGGTACCCGAAGCGGCGCAAGAAGCCCTGCAAAGCACCGACTGCGACATCGGCGCCGACGCGGGACGTCGACCGCTCATCCCCGACTGTGGGGACCGAACCGCTCGCTCGCCCTTCCATGACCACCCCTCCGTCCGCTCGCCGTACACCCGACACCGGGCCGCGACGGGTGATACGGGCGGCGTCGGAACCTGGTTCGCGAGCGAGCCGGCGTCACGCGGTCACATAGCCGCCGTTCGGCGAGATCGTGGCGCCGACGAAGAAGGCGGCGTCGTCGGTGGCCAGGAACCGCGCCAACGCGGCGATCTCCTGCGGCCTGCCGAGCCGACCGATCGGTGTCTGGGCGACCGTGGCCTGGCGCAAGGGCTCCGAGATCTGACCGACCATCGGCGTGTCGATGTAGCCGGGGGCGATGGCGTTGACCCGGACGCCCTGCACGATGACCTCCTTCGCCACCGCCCGTGTGAACCCCATGATGCCCGCCTTCGCCGCGGAGTAGTGGGGCGAGCCGGTGCACCCTTCCATGCCGCAGATCGAGGCGATGTTGACGATCACGCCGCTGCCCCGTCGCGCCATCGAGCGCAGCGCAGCGCGGGTGCAGTAGAACGTGCCGTCGAGGTGGATGGCGAGCATCTCGCGCCACTCCTCGTCGGACATCTCGACCGTCGCGTCCAGCGCGGTGGTCACCGCGCCGCCGGCAGCCGCCTCGGCCAGCTGCTGCTCCGCCCGCGGAATGATCCGATCGAGGTTGCGCCTGCCGGCGATGCCGGCGTTGTTCACCAGCACGTCAGGAGGGCCGAGCGCCGACTCGACCTCGGCGAACGCCCGGTCGACCGCCGCGCTGTCGGACACGTCGGCCTCCACCGCCACGCCCTTCGTCGCCACCAGGCCGGCCGTGAGCTCGGCCGCCTCCCGGTTGACGTCGACGACGGCGACCTGTGCGCCTTCGTCGGCGAGGGCGACGCAGACCGCCTCGCCGATGCCCGAGCCACCACCGGTGACCAGCGCCACCTTGCCGTCCAGCTTCATCGCGACCCCCTTGCGTTCGCAGTCGTGTCGCCACGATGCGCGTCGCGGCCGCGGCTGTCAAGGCAACGCGCGGTCCCGGCTCAACGCCGCAGATCCAGCTGCGCCTGGTGGGCGTCGATCACCCGCTGCAGGGCCGACGTGATGGCGCGCCGGCTGGTCGGGCTGAGGTGACGATTGAAGTGCTCCTCGATCCCGGCCAGGTACAGCGGTGCCGCCGCCCGGAGCGCGGCCCGGCCGGCGGTGGTGATCGTGGCGAGCGTGGCACGGCCGTCGTCCGGGTCCGCCTGGCGCTCGACGTAGCCCTCGCCTTCGAGCTCGGAGACGATGCGGCTCACGCGGGTCCGCGACAGCACCGCCCGCGCCGCGAGGTCCTGCATCCGCAACGGGCGGTCCGGCGCCGCGTTGAGCTCGAGCAGCACGTCGTACCAGCCGAGTGGGATCGCCCCGGCCGCTTCCATGTCGCGCTCGATGGCACGCAGTGCTCGGCTCTGGGCCAGCAGCAGCGCCCGCCAGGCGTCGACGTCGATCCTCTCGCCCCTGTCGCTCACCTGCCCGACCCTAGCACTTGCGTGCTTGTGCACGTATCGTGTAGAGTTGCGTGTATACGCACGCAACTGTGAGGAGCGACCTATGTCTGCAACACGCACCGTCACCGGCGTCGACCTGCCCGCGGCGGGTGTCTGGACGCTCGACGCCGGACACGCCGAGATCGGCTTCGTCGGCCGGCACTTCGGCCTGACCAGGATCCGTGGTCGCTTCACGGGCGTGGAGGGCACGATCACCATCGCCGACGAACCGGCCCGCTCGACCGCCGAGGTGATCATCGACATGGCGACGGTCAGCTCCGGCGATCGGACGCGAGACGAGCACCTGCGGTCGCCCGACTTCTTCGACGTCGATCGCTACCCGACGGCCACGTTCCGCTCGACCGACGTCGCTCACGAGGGGGCGTCGATCACGCTGACCGGTGACCTCACGATCAAGGACGTCACGCGGCCGGTGGTCCTCGACGTCGAGTTCGTCGGGCATGCTGCCGATCCGTGGGGCAACGACCGTGCCGTGTTCAGCGGGCGCGGCCGGATCGATCGCGAGGATTGGGGCCTCACCTGGAACATGCTGCTCGAGGCCGGCGGGCTCCTGGTGTCCAAGGAGATCGCGCTCGAGATCGAGGTCGAGTTGATCCGCCAGGACACCGGCGGGTGACGACCGCTATGCGGTGCGGCAGAAGTGAGCGATGCTGGCGGCCGTCTCGTAGCTGATGTCGGGGCACGCGCTGGAGAAGATCTCGGTGCCGTGAACGGTGCCCATCACCTGCCGGCAGCGGGCCCGGACGCCGGCCCGCAGCAGCAGGCGGTAGAACTCGATCCCCTCGTCGCGCAACGGGTCGCACTCGTTGACGCTGATCACCGTCGGCGGGAAGTCCTTGACGTCGTCCTCCGTCGCGAACATCGGCCACGCCAGCGGGTTGCGGGCCTCGAGCTCGTCGATGCCGTAGGCCATCGCCCCGCGATTGTTGTGCAGGTCGATCAGCAGGCCGTTGTTCTCGATCGACGACGGGAAGCGGTCCTGTGGCCACGACCCGGCGATGTACGGGCACAGCGCGTACAGACCACGGATCATGCCGAGCCCACCGTTGCGCGCCAGCGCGAGGCCGGTCGCCAGCGTCAGGTTGCCGCCGCCGCTCTCGCCGGCCACCACGATGTGGGCGCGGTCGATGCGCAGGTCGGAGGCATTGGCGACGAGGAACTCGAGCCCGGCGACGCAGTCGTTGAGGCCGGCGGGGAACGGCGCCACCTCGGGCGCCGACGACGGCGTCATGGAGTTGCGGAAGTCGACCATCGCCACGGCCACGCCCTGGTTGGCGATGATCCGGCCCCACGACCGGTACATCCCGTCGAAGCACGACATGCTCGCCATCCCGCCGCCGTGGATGTAGTAGACGCATGGGAGCACCTCGTCGGTCTGCGGGCGCACGAACTGGATCTTGACGGTGTTGCCGTCCGGATGCGACGTGAGCTCGAGCGTGCTGACGTTGAGCCCCTTGGACGGCGCCACGTCCTCGTTGTCGAGCATCTCCAGCACCGCCGTCATCAGCTCGCGCTGGGCGATCGCCTCCGGCCGGTTGAGCTCCTCCAGCAGGGCGTCGCGGGACTCGACATCACTCTCCGTCATCGTCGGGATGTTGGCCATCAATGCCTTGATGCGGGGGTCGATGCGTGGGTCGTCGGCAAGTTTGCTCAATGGGTCCTCCTCGGCGCGGTCCCCCGCAACGTAGGTCATGCCGTCCCAGCGGGCTGCTCGCGAGCCGATCGTGGGTAGGAGAACCGGTGTCCCGTGCAGATGCCGAGCGAGTCGGCCAACATCAACAACGAGCAGCACCGAAGCCGATGCGACCGATCCGTTCCGTGCTCCTCGCCGAGGAGCACCCGTGGCCACCACGCGGTGGGATCGCACTGCGCAACGCGGCGAACGCGGCGGCGCTGGCGCGACTGGGACCGCTGGCGATCGTCGGCGTCGGTGATCCGGCCGGACGGCACCCGCCGTCTCGACTCGGCGAGCACATCTCGGTCGGCCTCGGACATCCGCCCCGACCCGATCCGCACGACGACTGGGCGCGCCGACCGAACGGTCATCCCAGCGACGGGCGCTGGGACGAGCACGTGACTCGCGCCTGGCAGGCGTTGCTCGGGTGGTTCCGGCCCGACGTCGTGGTCGTCGAGCAGCTCTGGCTGCACCACGCCGTCGCCGATGCGCACGCCCTGGGCGTCTCGGTGGTGCTCGACGCCCACAACGTGGAGGCGGCGGTCTATCGGGACATCGCCGATGACGCGGACGACGGTGGCCGCGCGCTGTCGGGCGCGATGGCGGCGCGAACCGCGGCGCTGGAAGCCCAGACGGTGACAGCGGTCGACCAGGTCTGGTGCTGCAGCCGGCGCGACGCCGTGACGATCGGGGCGGCTGGGCGGGCCAGGGTCGTCGTCAACGCCGTCGACACCGACGCGCTGCGGCTGCGAGCGGTCCGCCGGCGGGCACCGAACCTCGTGTTCACCGCCAGCTTCGCCTATCCACCGAACGTGCGGGCAGCGCGCTCGCTCGTGGAGGACGTGCTGCCGGCGTTCCAGCGCGGTGCGCCAGGGGCGACGCTGAGCCTCGTCGGGCGCGACCCGCCGCGCTGGCTTCGCCGGACGGCCTGCGGGCGGGAAGACGTCGAGGTGACGGGAGCGGTGCCCTCGACGCGACCGTGGCTCGAGCGCGCCTCGGTCACGGTCATCCCACTCGCCGCGGGCAGCGGCACCCGGTTCAAGGTGCTCGAAGCGCTCGCCCTGGGCCTCCCCGTCGTGAGCAGCCCCAAGGGCGTCGAAGGTCTCGACGTCGTCCCCGGCGAGCACGTGCTCGTGGCGACCGACCCCGACGACCTCGCCCGGCTCGCCCTGCACGCTCACCGGACGGGCGGAGGCGAGCTCGTGGCGGCCGGCCGCTGCTTCGTCACCGAGCGGTACTCCTGGCAGGTGGTCGCCGGCGCAGTGCGGCGTCATCTCGCCGAGCTGGTGGGTGAATGAGCGCGGAGGGTCCACCTCGCCGGCGTGAGCTGACGGTTGCCAGACTGCTCGGGTCGTTCGAGTCACGGGAGATGCACGATGGACGCCGACTTGATCATCCGCGGTGGGACAGTCGTCGACGGCACGGGGGCGACCGCCCGCCGTGCCGACGTCGCGATCGGCGGTGATCGCATCGTCGCCGTCGAGGATCGCATCGACGCCAACGCCGGGCGCGAGATCGACGCCGAGGGGCGGGTGGTCACGCCGGGGTTCGTCGACGTGCACACCCACCTCGACGCCCAGCTCGGGTGGGATCCGCTGCCGACGTCGACCTGTTGGCACGGCATCACGAGCGTCGTGCTCGGCAACTGCGGGGTCACGTTCGCCCCGGTGGGCCCCGGGCAGCGCGAGTTCCTCGCCGAGATGATGGAGAGCGTGGAGGACATCCCGCGGCGGGCGATCCTCGAGGGTCTGCCGTGGGATTGGACGTCGTACGGCGACTACCTCGACTGGCTCGATCGCACGCCCAAGGGCATCAACGCCGGCGGGCTCGTCGGCCACTGCGCGCTGCGGGTGGCGGCGATGGACGAGCGGGCGATGGTCGAAGGCTCGGGCACGCCCGACGACATCGCCCGCATGTGTGAGATGGCCGAGGAGGCGCTGCGCGCCGGTGCCCTCGGGATCTCGACCAGCCGCACGCTCGGCCACGTCGTGCCGGATGGGCGGCCGGTGCCGGGCACCTGGGCCGGGCCCGACGAGCTGCTCGGCTTCGCCGACGTCCTGCGGCGCACCGGGCGTGGCGTGTTCGAAGGGGCGATGCGCCTCGGCGAGCGCGACGACGACGCGCTCACCAACACCCGCGCCGAGGTCGCCGTGATGGGTGAGATCAGCCGCCGCTCCGGGCGCCCGGTGAGCTACGGCCTGGTGCAGTCCGACCGGCGACCCGACCTGTACGCGCAGGTCATCGACTTCACGAAGCAGGAGAACGCCCACGGCGCGACGGTGCGGCCGCAGACGACGGCGCGCGGCATCGGCATCCTCTTCGGGCTGTTCAACCGCACGCCCTGGGACCGGACGCCGGCGTTTCGCGACCTCCACGCACTGGCGCCGGAGCAGCGGCTCGACGCCATCGGCGACCCCCAGTGGCGAGCCCGCCTGATCGCCGACGGTGGCGAGGCCCGGCTGATGCTCGGCCCCGAGCGGATCTTCGTGCTCCCAGACGGTCCGGCTCGCTACGACTGCCGCAGCGAGGACTCGCTCGCCGCCCACGCCGCCCGCCGCGGCGTCAGCCCGGTCGAGGCGTTCCTGGACCTGGCGATCGAGAGCGGCGGCAAGGTCAACCTCAACATGCCGCTGCTCAACCAGCGGCTGGAGGCGGTGGAGGCGATGCTCGACGATGAGCTGGTCACGCTCGGCCTGGCCGACGCCGGCGCCCACGTCGGCCAGATCATGGACACCAGCCAGCCGACGTTCCTGCTCACGTACTGGGTGCGCGAGCGCCAGCGCTGG
>JBIOUO010000452.1:0-4805 GCA_044867195.1 Ilumatobacteraceae bacterium | reverse complement strand
AGGTGGCGCCAGAGCCACCACGACTCGGCTCGATCCACGGCCGGACCGAGCCCGATGTCGCGTAGCCATTCGATGGTGCGCTGGTCGATGGACACGTCACCGGGAGCCGTCAGGTACGCCGCGTAGGTCCGGGCGACTGGCACCGCCGCGAGCACGGCAACGGCAGACACTGCGATGGCCGCAACGCGGCGTCGGCGGATCGTTCGGCGACGGCGCGCGGTCGGCGCGCGGGCGGGCGTCAATGACCACGCGGCCAGTGCGCCGAGCAGTCCGCCGGCGATCTCGTCGAGGGGCCACGAGACGCCGGTGGCGACCCGGACAACTGTGAACGTCGACGCCAACAGGATCGCCGCCGCCAACCCGTCCTGGCGGCGCACAGCGAGCAGCCGCTGCCCGGTCAGTACTACGGCGACCGTCATCGCCGCGTCCGCCGACGGGAACGACGCCCGCGCTCGACGCGAGATCGCCGACCCGCCCTGGCCCGGGACGCGACACCAGCACTGCGGGCACGATGGCAACGACGAAGCCGAGGACCAGTGCCGCCGCGGGGAGCAGCGAGTCGGCGACGCGCCGGCGCTGCACACGCCACACACAGCCGCCGGCGACGACCGCCATCAACGCCGGCATCAGCAGCGAGAGCGTCGCCACCGTCGAGTGGAGCTGGGCGAACCCTGGGCCGTCGAGAACACGGGCGACGCCACTGTCGAACGGTTGGAGGAACCCGGTGCCGTCGGGCGTCACGAGGAAGATCCCGGCCAGCACAGTCGCCGGCACGGCAGCCACGAGCACAGCGATGACGCGGCGTGACGTGCCGAGAAACCGTGACCTCGTGGCGACGGCGCCCGACGAGGAGGGCGGCGGAGGCGGCAGCGCGCCGACCGCCGGCGGGTGCTGGGGAACGGAGGATGTGGGACGCGGGCAGGCCGCGACGGTCACGACCAGCCCTCCTGGATACATGCGTGGAACGTGAGGTACTCACCGAGGTGCCGGCGCCAGTACGGGCGGTCGTGGCCGCCCGGCCAGTAGTGCTCCTCGACCGAGGCGCCGGCAGCTCGGATCATCGCGGCGAGTGCCGGCGCCCGATCATGAAGCGGGTCATCGTCGCCCACGTCGAGCCATGCCGACCACGACAACGCGCCGCAGCATTCGTGGGCACCCGCCGCCGGGCTGTGCAGACCGACCGACGCGAAGCGGTCCGGCTGCATGAAGGCGGCTCGCAGCGCCTGGCCGCCACCACGCGAGATCCCGCTGATGCTGACCGGGGTCGTGGCGCCGAAGCGTTCGGCGACGGTCGGCAGGATGGTGTCGAACACCAGCGACGCGGCATCACCGGCCGCGCTGAGATCCGGCGCGATCGCAACGATCGGTCGCGAGCTGATCCCGGTCGCCGCCACACGGTCGACCGCCGCGACCAACCCGATGTCGATCCATTGCGTCGCGTCGGCCCCAGCACCATGCAGCAACACGACCGCCCATGGCCTCGTAGCGGCGCCGGCCGCCCGGTCGGACCTCGGCGCTGACCTGTGGTAGAGGCAGCGCACCGCCGTACCGCCGTGACGCAACGTCAGCGCACCGGTGCGGCCGCGGTCCGCCTCGCCGGTAGATGCCGAACGTCCACCGCAGGCGACCAGTGCCGCGCCCGCGACGGTCAGCAGTGTGCGCCGGGTCCAGGCGCCGGTCGGAGGCTCGCTTTCAGGTCCGATGCCCCTACGGTGCCCTCGCAGCAGCCAGGGGCCAGCCAACCATCGATCAACCGCCGGTAAAGCGGCCCGCGTCGAGCGATGCGTCGTCCACGGGACCGTCGGCCGTCGATCTCCCGGCGCGGGCGATCATGACGTCGATGCGCGGCCCAGGCCCCGAACAGCCGTGCGCGATAGTCGGCGTTTCTGGTGGGCCGGCGACGGCGACGGATGTCCGATCGTCGCGTGCTCGAAGTCGCGGCCGCGCATTTGGTGTCGCTGCCGGATGTGTGTCGGTGCTCGATCGGCTGACGGGGCGACTGCGAGGAGCTTCTGTGACGTGGCGTTCGACGGTGCGGTCTGGTCGACGACGGCCAGACGACGGCCCGCCGCCGTCGCCGGCGGTTCTCCCGACCGGTCGGCGAGCGGGTCTCGCGTTGGTCACCTGATCATCCGCGGTCGGGGCGCACGAGTCCGGACTGGTAGGCGTAGACGACTGCTTGGACGCGGTCGCGGAGGCCGAGTTTGCTGAGCACGTTGGAGACGTGAGTCTTGATCGTTCCTTCACCGACGAACAGGTCGGCCGCCAGTTCGGCATTGTTCCTGCCGGTGGCGAGCAGGGTCAGCACCTCGCGCTCGCGGTCGGTGAGGCGGTCGAGGCGGCCGAGGTCCGAACTCGTCCGTGGCACGCCGTGTCGGGTGGTGTAGTCCTCGATGATCCGTCGGGTGACTGAGGGGGCGAGGAGGGCGTCGCCGGCGGCGACGACGCGCACGCCGTGGACGAGGTCCTCGGGTGGGGCGTTCTTCAGCAGGAAGCCGCTGGCGCCGGCTCGGAGCGCCTCGAAGATGTACTCGTCACGCTCGAAGGTGGTGAGGATGAGGACCCGGGTCGTCGTCGCGCCGGCCCCGACGATGCGGCGGGTGGCCTCGATGCCGTCGGTGCGGGGCATCTGGATGTCCATCAGCACGATGTCGGGGCGTAACCGGGTTGCGACCGTGACGGCGCTGTCTCCGTCGTCGGCTTCGCCGACCACGGAGATGTCGTCCTCGATGTCGAGAATCATGCGGAATCCGGCCCGCACCATCGCTTGGTCGTCGACGAGCAGGACGCGCAGCGTCACGTGTTGGGGTCCAGCGGCAGTCGGGCCCGCACGGCGAATCCGCCGTCGGGGCGGGGACCGGCTCGGAGCTGTCCGCCGTGGAGCCCGGCCCGCTCACGCATGCCGATCAGGCCGTGGCCGCTGGCGTCGACCGCGGCCGGCACGGTGGGCGAGCCGTCGTCGTCGACGTCGACTTCGAGGGCGTCGGGACTGAAGCGCAGCCGCACCGAGGCCCTGGAGCTGCCGGAGTGCTTGAGCGTGTTCGTCAGTGCCTCTTGGATGATGCGGTAGGCCGACACCTCGATCGGGCGTGGCACGTCGGGCGGCACGTCGGCGACGGTGAGCTCGACGGCCAGCCCGGCCCGCCCGACGTCGGCGACGAGACCGTCGAGGTCGCTGATGCCAGGCTGCGGCGCGATGGGGTCGGTCTCGCCGTCGCGGCGCAGGAACCCGAGGAGGCGGTCCATCTCGACGACGGCCTGCCGGCTCGCCGCTTCGATCGCCACCAGCGCCTCGGCGGCGGCATCCGGGCGGCGGTCGAGCACGCGGCGCGCCGCCCCGGCCTGGATGCCCATCACGCTGACGTGATGGGCGACGACGTCGTGCAACTCACGGGCGACGCGCACCCGCTCCTCGAACACGGCCCGGCGGGCGTTGTCCTCCCGCTCCCGCTCGAGCTCGATGGTCTGGGCGACCAGTTCCTGCTCACGCTCGTGGCGAACCCGCATCGTCGACCCGAGCCACCAGGGGGCGGCGAGGCTGACCGCGTTGTACGCGAGCAGGAACCAGGCCACCGGGCCGGGATCGATCCCGTCGGCGAACAGGGCCTCGTCGACCACCTCGCCCATCACCACCGTCGAGGCGACCAGCAGCGCCGGTGTCCGCCACGGCCGCCGACCGTGGCGAGCCGCGCTGTAGATGGCGAAGTAGGCCGCCAGCACCGACACGACCGGTTCGGAGACGTCGAGGACCTGGCGGCCGACCACGAACGCCACGCTGACAATGACCGCCGTCAGCAGCGGCAACCGGCGTCGCAGCGCGAGCGGCAACGTGACGCTCAACATGGCGACCGCGACGGCGACACCTGACGGCCGCGAGAACGTCGGATCGTTGTGCTGCACCTCGTCGAACACGATGCGCGCGGCGAGCAGCGCAAGCGTGGCTGCGGCCAGCGCGACGAAGACGTCGACGGTGTCGGGGTGCTGTCTCCCCCAGCTCACCAGGCGCGTCGGGCCGTTGCTCACCGTCACAACGGTACGACGGCCGGCGGCAGGGCACATCTGTCGATCGGGGGATCGTGACGTCTGCCTGATGGCAGAGAAGAATCCGACGCCCCGGCGATGACGGGCGTCCGTCTGATGCTCAGCATCGAGCCATGCCATCCATCGAGATCAACCGGCTCACCAAGCGATTCGGTGACATCGCCGTCGTCGACGACCTCAGCTTCCGGGTCGAGGAGGGGACCGTCGCCGGCTTCCTCGGGCCTAACGGGGCCGGCAAGACGACGACGCTGCGGCTCCTGCTCGGCCTCGCCGCACCCACCGCCGGCACCGCGACGATCGGCGGTCGGTCCTACCACGAGCTGACCGACCCGACCGGTGTCGTCGGCGCCGTGCTCGAGTCGTCGGGCTTCCACCCCAAGCGTCGGGCCCGCGATCATCTGCGGGTCGTCGCCAGCGCCGCCGGCCGCCCGGCCGCCCGGGTCGACGAAGTGCTCGACACGGTGGGGCTGACAGCGGCCGCCCATCGCCGGGTCGGCGGATATTCGCTCGGCATGCGCCAACGCCTTGGCCTCGCCGCCGCGCTGCTCGGCGAGCCCGACGTCCTCGTCCTTGACGAACCGACCAACGGTCTCGACCCCGAGGGCGTGCACTGGCTGCGCACGTTCATACGCGAGTTCGCCCGCCGTGGCGGCACCGTCCTGGTATCAAGCCACCTGCTGGCCGAAGTCGCCCAGACTGTCGACGACGTCGTCGTCATCGCCCACGGACGGCTCGTCGCCCGCGCCCCGCTCACCGAGCTCACC
>JBIOUO010000451.1:0-7878 GCA_044867195.1 Ilumatobacteraceae bacterium | reverse complement strand
CCGCGAACCCCCCGCCGGCTCACGTGCCTATCCGCGCACGCTCTCAGTACGTCTCGACCGGCATCGCGACGCGGTCGCCGATGTCGGCAAGCGCGCGGAGCGCCTGCCCGAGGGCGAAGGGCCAGCTGGCGAGCAGCACGGCGATCGGTGCGCCCAGGAAGAGCACGCCAACGGTGTCCCAGAACCCGTCCACGGCGACGGCCAGCGACAGCACGCCGATGCCTGCCGAGATCACACTCACCACGCCAATGACCATCAGGAACATCGCCCACATGCGGAGCGTCTTGTAGTCGCTCATCACCTGTCTCCTTCCTGCGCCCGAAGCGTTGTCATCACCCCGGGCGCGCGGTTCACGAGATCAGCATGAGCCCGAACCGCACCGTCATGAAGGGCCGAAGGTCCCAGGAGGGCGAAGGCCGGCGACGTCGGCGTCGCCTCACGAGAGCGGGTCGAGCCAGCGCAGGCTTTGGAAGCGACCGAATCCGTGGTCACGCGTGGCGAGGGTCAGGCCTCGTTCGATCGCCAGCGCGGCGAGGTACACGTCCGGGACATCGTTGGTCGACAGCCCCGGCGTCGCCATCAACTCCGCTGCCAGCGTCGCATGCCCGCGGCCCGGTTCGACGATGACGGCGGCGGGCTGGAGCCGATATGCCTCGGCTGCCGACCACGCGCCGACGACGCCGACCGCGTCATCGCCCATGATCCGTCGGTTCGAGACGAGCCGAACGAACGCGTACAGCGTGCTCCACGCGAGTCCCACGAATTCGTCGTCGTGGGCGAGGGTCTCGCCCAACCATGCTCGGGCGGCTTGGTGCTCCGGCAGAGCCGGCATCGCTGCATAGACGAGGAGATTGGCGTCGAGGAGAAAGCTCACAGACCGCCGCGCTCGAGCAGGTGATCATCGTCAAGGCCACTGAGCACACTCGAGACATCGGTGACGTCCACGTTCGGGGCGCCCTTGAGTAGGGGTAGCGGAGGCGCCTCCGTCGAGCCGGGGTTCACGCGGAGCCCGCGACGCACGAGACGGTTGAGGGCCTCGCGAAAGCTCTCCCCGGTGACCGCCCGCTGGGCCTCGACTGCCGTCGCGACGTCGTCGTCGAGCGTAACCGTCGTGCGCATGATGCCAAGTCTACGGCATCAGTGATTCACCGTGAGATTGCCCCGAACGAACCGGTCCTCGTCGGCGATCGCCGTATGCCCGGGCGCGCCAGAGCACCAGCACCTGGCCAGCGGTACCGAGAGCCCTGGGACGCATGGAACTCTGGCAATCCCGTGGCGGTGTCTCGATGAGACCGTCTCCGTGCTGGTGCGCGATCGTGGCCCATGTCCCAGCGTCAAGACATCGTCACTGTGCTCGAGCCCGAGGACGAGTATCCCCACCAGCCCGACGCGGCGGAGAACTACAACGAGTCGATGTACCTCAACGCCTTCGACCTCGGGCGCGAGGTGGGCGGATGGTTCCGGCTCGGCAACCGGGTCAACGAGGGCTACGCCGAGATGACCGTATGCATCTACTTGCCCGGTGGTCGGGTGGGGTTCGTGTACGCCCGTCCCGCCATCGACAGCAACGACAAAATGGAGGCGGGTGGGCTGTCGATCGAGGTACGTGAGCCGTTCCACCGTCTGGCGGTGCACTACAGCGGCAAGGTCTGCCTGCTCGACGAGCCCACGCAGATGGCCGACCCCCGCGCCGCGTTCAAGGCCAACCCGTGGGTGCCGTGTGAGGTCGAGCTGGACTTCCGTGGTGTCTCGCCGATGTACGGCGGCAAGCCGGTCCATGCCGACGGTCGCGACGTCACCCAGGAGGCCGGCAAGAGCTTCGCCAAGGCGCACTACGAGCAGCACTGCGCGGTCACGGGCACGATCGTCGTCGGTGACGAGACGATCGACCTCGACGGACTGGGCCTGCGCGACAAGTCGTGGGGACCGCGCTACTGGCAGGCTGTCAGCTGGTACCGCTGGCTACCGATGGCGTTCTCCGAGGACTTCGCGATGATGATCTCGATTGTCGGCGGCCGTCCCGGCGGGATGGTGCTCGTCGGAGACGAGTACCACCTGATCCGCGACTGCACGATCGAATCGGAGTGGGACGCCGATCACTACCAGACCGCGATGCGCTGCACGGTGCGCACCGATCACGCGACCTATGACGTGACGGGCACGGTGCTGTCGCTGATCCCCTTGCGCAACCGGCGCACCGATCCCGATGGCAACGAATTGCTGACGAGGATCGCCGAGGCGATGACGCGCTACGAGTGCAACGGGCAGCGGGGAATCGGGATGAGCGAGTACCTCGACCAGATCGTCGACGGCCACCCGGTCGGCGCCGACGTGCGCTGACTGCTCCGGGCCTACTTGGGCGGCGCTTGTCCGCGTCCTCCTCCGAATCCGCAAGTCTGTGCTGACGAAGGGTCCCACGGGGACCCACCAATGACTCGACGCGCTAGCATTGACAGCACTCGGATCCGGGACGGCGATGGCCACGATCACAGTCCGCAATCTCGACGACGACGTGCAGCGCCGGCTGAAGCGCCGCGCCGCGCTCAACAATCGCTCGATGGAGGCGGAGGTGCGGGCGATCCTGCGGGCCGCGGTCAGCGAGGGCAATCTGGCCAGGGCGTGGGTGGAGGCCACCACATCGCTTCGTGGTGATCCGTTGCCGATACCGCCCCGGTCGTCGCCGCGCGACGTCGAGTTGCGGTGATCGTCCTCGACACCAATGTGCTGTCCGAACCGTTGCGTGCTCGACCCGACCCGCGCGTCATGGGGTGGTTGCTGACCATCGACGACGTGGCGGTCACGGCGATATCCGTCGGCGAGCTGCTCAACGGCGCACGTCGACTGCCGGCAGGGCGACGGCGCCGCAGCTTGTTGGCGGCGATCGACGACGTGCTGTCGCGCTTCGCCGACCGTGTGTTGGCGTACGACGAACAGGCCGCTCGCGTCTATGCCGAGCTCCAAGAGCGGCGTCGGGCAGCCGGCACGCCGCTGAGCGTGGAGGACGGCATGATCGGGGCGGTGTGCCGCTCCTGTGGCGGCATGTTGGCGACACGCAACGTCTCCGACTTCACGGGTCTCGATCTCGATCTGATCAACCCGTGGGACGAGCCAGCGAGATGATCGCCGCGGCGATCGTCAATGCTGAACCCAATCGAGCAGACTTCTCGACCAGTGGGAGGACAGGCACGCTGATGGCCGCGGGTCCGCCAACAAGGCGCGCGTCGGTGACGTCCTGGACAGGTTGCGTTCGTGCCACTGTCGTAGCATGATCATGGCATGAGCCGGGTCAGGGTCAGCACCACCGTCGACGAACAACTGCTCACCGACGCTCGCCGGGCGAGCGGCGACCAGCCCGACTCGGTGCTCCTCGACGCCGCGTTGCGGTCGTTTCTGATGCGTCATCGCGCCGCCGAGCTCGACGCGCAATACAGCGCCTACGACGACCAGCCGCTCCACACGCCGGATGAGTGGGGCGATCTGGCGACGTTCCGCAAGGCTGCAGCTGCGAGCTGATGGCACTGCCACTGCGCGGCGAGGTTTGGTGGTGCGAGCCGGCAGAGATCGGTCGCCGCCCCGTCGTCGTGCTATCACGCGACGTTGCCATTCCACGGCTCGGTCGAACGTTGATCGCGCCGTGCACGACCACGATCCGCGGCCTTGCCAGTGAGGTCGTTCTCGAGCCGGGTCACGATCCCGTGCCGCGCCCCTGCGCCGTCAACCTCGACTCGGTGGAGAGCGCCTCGATCGGCGTGCTCATCGAGCGCATCGGTCGTCTGAGCGATCAACGGATGCGCGAGATCTGCGCCGCACTCGAAGTTGCCGTCGACTGCACTCCTCGGTGATCCCGGACCGAGCACAGACCAGAACGCACCTGGATGTCAACCGGCGCGTCCGGCCCGTCGTGGCGCGGGCGAACCCCGAGCGAAGGCCCCGTTTGGCCCACTGCGCGGTTGCGCGGTCCTGGATCCGGATACGCCGGGATTGGCGTGGCCGGCTCAACGTATCTCGTCGTGGCGGCGAACGAAGTCAGCCATGCCGGGGACCGAGTACGCGATGAGTCCGTGCTCTGGCGAGTAGATGATGCCCTTGCTGATGAGGTTCGCCCGGGCCGGACCGAGGGCCTTCGAACTCGTCTTGCCGAGGCGGTCGACGATGTCACCGATCCGCGATGCCTCCCCGGGTGCTGAGGGGAGGCTCGCACATTGACCGCTACATACGCCCCAGCCGAGGTCTTTCCACCCGGCGAGTACCTCCGCGACGAGCTTGGCGAGCGCGATTGGACGGTCACCGAGTTCGCGGAGATCATCGGTCGTCCGGTCCAGGTGGTCTCGGAGATCCTCAACGGCAAGAAGGAGATCACGACCGAGACGGCGATCGCATTCGCCGACGCTCTCGGGACGACGGCAGCGCTGTGGCTCAACCTGCAGACCAACTACCGCCTCGCAACGCAGCGCGCAGAAGCGCAGTTGTCGGGGGCAGTCTCGCCGGTCGCTCGGCGTGCGCGCCTGCGTGACCTCCTCCCGGTCGCCGAAGCCCGCAGACGTGGCTGGATCCCTGACACGGATGACCTTGACGTCCTCGACCGCCACGTCCTCGCTCTGCTCGAGATCCAGTCGTTCGACGAGCGGCCGAGGTTCGCCCTCGCCGCTCGCCGTGCGAACTCCAAAGAACCGATCACGCTCGAGCAGATCGCGTGGCTCGCACACGTCCGAGCCATTGCGGGCGAGCGCGATCTGCCGCCCCTTGATCTCGGTCGGCTCGCCCAGGTCGCAGCCGAACTGCCTCGAACTCTGCTGGATGGGCCGGGTCGGCTCGCCGACGTGCCGGGCCTGCTGAGGTCGAGCGGTGTCGCTCTCGTGTTCTCGGAGGGCTTGCGCGGCGGCAAGCTGGACGGGGCGGTCACGATGCTGCCGGATGGGACGCCCGTCGTCGGGCTGACCGCTCGGGGCGACCGCTTCGACGGCCTCGTGTTCACGCTTCTGCACGAGTGCGCCCACCTCGTGCTCGGGCACATCCAGGCCCACGACGTGTCGATCGTCGATGACGACGCCGCTGAAGGACCGACTGACTCGACCGAGCGGGCTGCGAACGAGCAGGCGGCAACGTGGTTGTTCCCGCGTGGGCTCGAGTTGGACTCGACCACGGTCCCCGCCATCGTCGCGGCAGCAGCAGCAAACGAGGTGCATCCGAGTCTTGTGCTCGGTCGCGTGCAGCGCGACCGGGGCAACTGGAAGCTGCATCGGTCGCTCGTGCCGAAGGTGCGGGCCATCCTGGCCGACCAGGGACTCTTGGCATGACGGGCGAGCCCAGCCCACGACCGCCGGTGACGCTGGCGTCGTCGTTCTCGTTCTACGTGACGGCTGCCAACACAACCAGGATCAGCCAGGGTGCCACCTTCGGAGACGCTCTCACAATTGCTGGCCGGACCGGGCCAGCGAGGACCCTGATAATGCGCTCAGGGTCGAACGCGTCACGCACGCTGGGCGGCTGCCTGCCGACTGGCGTTGATCTCGTTGAGGTAGGCGATCAGCTTGGTGGGCGTATCCAGCCGGGTGCCATCAAGGGCGATCGGCACGTCGTCGTCTGACGGTGGGCGCATGTCGGCGATCATCGCCGCGACGTCCAACTCTTGGACGTCGTCGGGATCCTCGGCCACGTCACAAGCGTACTGAGCCGCTTCGTCCGGGGTCATCGCTGAAGACCGTGCTCACGCAGAGTGCGACACCCGACTCGTGAACGTGTCCCCGGCCCGCTGGAGCCGACGGAGTATACGGCGATGTATAGGAGGTCTCGCGGTGACGCGGCCTCCGCGACCTGACGCTGCGACCCGAGGGTGCGGCAGCCGCCTCCTGGGCGATCCGGCGCGGCGAAGCTGGCCCACTATTGGCCCACTGGGAGAGCCGAACAGGGCCCAACAGAGCCCAACTCGGCCGATCACGAGGCCTTCCCCGACGGGCTCTGACCAGGGTAAAGCCCTGCTCACGCCGTCTGAGCTGGGAGCGCCCTCGGCAGGATTCGAACCTGCGCACCCGGCTCCGGAGGCCGATGCTCTATCCCCTGAGCTACGAGGGCGAGACGTCGCCGAAGCACGCAGGTTACCGGTACCCCGTCGCGATCGAGCGGCGGCGGGCGGCACAATGACCGCCGTCCCCATGACCGACCCGCTGTCCCTCCTCGCCGACCGGCTGCAGCCGGCGTTCGATGCTGTCGCCGGCGCGCCTGGCACCGATCCGGTCGTCCGCCCGTCGGATCACGCCGATGCTCAGTCCAACGGTGCGCTGGCGCTCGCCAAGGCGCTCGGGCGAGCGCCCCGCGACGTCGCCAGCGATGTCGTCGCTGCAGCTGACCTCGAGGGCGTGGCCACCGCCGAGATCGCCGGGCCAGGGTTCATCAACCTGACGCTCGACGACGGCTTCATCGGCAAGCTCGTCGCCCAGGTCAGCGCTGACGAGTCGCTCGGGATCCCGATCGTGGCCGTGCCCGAGACGGTGGTCGTCGACTACTCGGCGCCGAACGTCGCCAAGGAGATGCACATCGGGCACCTCCGCACGACGGTGATCGGTGACGCGCTGGTGCGCCTGCTGACCGCCGCCGGTCACCGGGTCGTCCGCGAGAACCACATCGGCGACTGGGGCCGGCCGTTCGGGATGCTCATCGAGCACCTCGTCGACATCGGCGTCGAGCGCGCCGGCTCGCTCGGCGTCGGGGACCTCGACCTGTTCTACAAGCAGGCGAGCAGCAAGTTCGCCGACGACCCTGCGTTCCAGCACCGGGCCCGCCAGCGGGTGGTCCTGCTCCAGCAGCGCGATTCCGAGACGATTGGGTTGTGGGAGGCGCTCGTCACCCAGAGCGCCGCCCACTGGAACGAGGTCTACGGCAAGTTGGGCGTGCTGCTCACCGACGACGACATCGCCGGCGAGAGTCGCTATGAGGATCTGCTGCCGGTGGTGATCGACCGGCTCACGGCATCCGGGCTGCTGGAGCGCTCCGACGGCGCCGACGTGGTCTTCCCACCGGGCTTCACGAACCGCGACGGAGAGCCGCTGCCGCTCATCGTTCGCAGCCGCGCCGGTGCGTTCACGTACGCCACGAGCGACCTGGCCTGTGTCATCGACCGCGTCGAGCGGGTCGGCGCGACGTGGCTGCTGTACGTCGTCGGTGCCGAGCAGAGCCAGCACCTGGCGATGGTCTTCGCGGTCGCGACGATGGCCGGCTGGCTGGTTCCGCCGACCCGCGCCGAGCATGCCTCGTTCGGGCTCGTGCTCGGTCCCGATCGCAAGCGCCTGCGCAGCCGCAGCGGGGAGCCGGTGAAGTTCATCGACGTGATCGACGAGGCGATCGAGCGAGGCCGAGCGGCCGTGGCGGCGAAGAACCCGGAGTTGCCCGCCGATCAGCGCGAGATCGTCGGGCGGCAGGTGGGCATCGGTGCCCTGAAGTACGCCGACCTGTCGACGGACCGCGTTCGCGACTACGTCTTCGACTGGGATCGCATGCTCTCCTTCGACGGCAACACGGCGCCGTATCTGCAGTACGCCCACGCCCGGATCTGCTCGCTGTTCCGGCGCGCCGGCGTCGAGCGGGCTGCGGTGCGGGCGACGGCGCTGGCGCTCGCGATGCCGCAGGAGCGGGTGTTGGCGCTCCGCGTGCTGGGCTTCGGCACGGCGGTCGCCGAGTCGGTCGAGCGGGCGAGCCCGCACCGGCTGTGTGCCTACCTGTATGACCTGGCGTCCGACTTCACCGCGTTCTACGAACACTGCCCCGTGCTCAGGGCCCCCGACGACAGCACCCGGGCGAGTCGCCTGGCGTTGAGCGACGTGACCGCCCGGGTGCTGTCCCGCGGGTTGCACCTGCTCGGGATCGAAGCGCCCGAGCAGATGT